>NZ_ANAZ01000004.1:0-480063 GCF_000340985.1 Nocardiopsis valliformis DSM 45023 | reverse complement strand
ACGACGCTCGAAGGAACGCCCACCACGATCGTCACGACCCTGGTAACCACCACGGCCCCGGTCGTCACGGCTCTGGTAGCCGCCACCACGCTTGTCGTCACGCTTGTCATCGCGGCCCTGGTAACCACCACGGCCACGGTCATCGCGGCCCCGGTCGTCACGACGGTCGCGGTCACCCCGGTAGCCGCCGCGGTTGTCGTCACGGCGCTCGAAGGAGCGCCCGCCACGGTCATCGCGGCTCTTGAAACCACCACCGCGGTTGTCGTCACGGCCCTGGTAACCACCACGGCCGCGGTCATCGCGGCTGCGGTCGTCGCGGCGCGGACGGTCGTCACGGTCGAAACGACCACCACGGCTGTCGTCACGGCCCTGGGGGCGACGGTCACGGTCGTCACGACGCTCGAAGGAACGCCCACCACGATCGTCACGACCCTGGTAACCACCACGGCCCCGGTCGTCACGGCTCTGGTAGCCGCCACCACGCTTGTCGTCACGCTTGTCATCGCGGCCCTGGTAACCACCACGGCCACGGTCATCGCGGCCCCGGTCGTCACGGCCCTGCGGGCGACGGTCACGGTCGTCACGACGCTCGAAGGAACGGCCACCGCGGTCGTCACGGCTCTGGTAGCCGCCACCGCGCTTGTCGTCACGCTTGTCATCGCGGCCCTGGTAACCACCACGGCCACGGTTGTCGTCCCGGCCCTGGTAACCGCCACGGCTACGGTCATCGCGACCGCGGTCATCGCGTCGGGGGCGGTCGTCCCGCTCGTAGCGTCCGCCACCACGGCGGTCGTCCCGGTTTCGGTCGTCGCGGGGGCCTCGGCCGCCGCGGTTGTCGTAGTCGCCGCGCTCACCGCGCGGGGCGTCGTCCCGTGCACCACGGGAACGTTCGTTATTAGGTGTGCTCACCGGTGTCGTCAAGACCTTCGATGTCGTCGGGGAGGAACGGCGCCAGATCAGGCAGTTCGTCCAGGCCTCGCAGGCCCAGCCGTTCCAGGAAATAGGAAGTGGTCCGATACAGCAGCGCACCGGACTCGGGATCGTGTCCGGCCTCTTCGATCAGGCCCCTCAGTACGAGGGTACGCATAACCCCGTCGCAGTTGACCCCGCGTACTGCGGAGACCCTGCCACGTGAGACCGGTTGGCGGTAGGCGACGACGGCCATCGTCTCCAGTGCGGCCTGGGTAAGCCGCACTTCCTGCCCTTCCTTGAGGAAGTGCTCGACGATGTCGGCGCACTCGGGCCGCGTGTACACACGCCACCCGTCGGCCACCGCACGTAGGTCGAAACCACGGCCCTGTGCGGTGTATTCCCGGGAGAGCTCCTCCAAGGTGCGGGTGACCAGGTCCAGTGGCACGTCCATGGCGCGGGCCAGGTCGTACTCGGAGACGGGCTGGTCCACCACCATGAGCACTGCTTCCAAATCGCGGCGCAGGGTGGGCGGCACGGAGACATCACCCACACCGGCGGTGTGCTCTGCGGTCATGACTGTTCCCCCGTGGTGCTCTCGGCGGCGGGTCCCGCCTCTTCGTCGTATTCGGACTCCAGCTCGACGTCCGCGTCGCCGCCGGTCCAGGTGACGGTGAGTTCGCCCAGAGGTTCGGGCTGGTCGAAGCCGACGTTCGAGGCACGGTACAGCTCCAACAGGGCGAGGAACCGGGCGACGACCTCGAAGGTACCGGTGCACTCGACCGTCAGCTGCGCGAACGTCAGCTGTCCCGCCTCGCGCAGTTCGGCCGCCATCAGCTCACCTTGTTCCTTCACCGACGTCTTGGTGAGGTGGATGTGGGTGACCGAGACGCTCGGCGGTTCCTTGGGCGTGAACACCATCCCGGCCAGGGCGGCGAACTCCTGGGGGCCGAGCTTGAAGAACACGTCCGGGCGCATCCCCGCGAACTGTTCCTCCAGGGGGACGGCCCGCGCGTACCGGCGGCCCTGCGCGGCCAGCCGCTCGCGCATGAACGAGGCGACCTCCTTGTAGGCCCGGTACTGGAGCAGCCGGGCGAACAGCAGGTCACGGGCTTCGAGCAGGGCGAGGTCGGCCTCGTCCTCGACGTCGCCGCGTGGGAGCAGTCGTGCGGCCTTCAGGTCGAGCAGGGTGGCCGCGACCAGCAGGAAGTTACTGGCCTGATCCAGGTCCCAGTCGTCGCCGAACGTGCGGATGTGCGCGATGAACTCGTCGGTGACCTTCGACAGCGATACCTCGGTGATGTCCAGCTTGTGCTTGGAGATCAGCCCGAGGAGTAGGTCGAAGGGCCCCTCGAAGTTGTCCAGGTGTACCTGGAAACCAACGTCTTCGCTGGTGGAGGTGGCTTCCTCGGAGGACTCGGCACTCATCCACCCAGCTTCCCAGCTTGCTCACCCAGATGGGTAATCACGACGCGAGGCCCCCGAAACAACGACGCCGAGGACCTCACGTATCGAGTCTCAGCGCTCCGTGTCGAGCAGCGCACGCCACTCAGCAACGGGGAACGACAGCGTCGCTGCGCTCCGGTTCTGTGTGTCACGCACGTCCGCACCCGCCGGAGTCTCACGGACCTCGACACACTGACCGCCGGTGTTGCTGTAGCTGGACTTGTGCCAGTCACTCACGGTAGTTCCTCCAACAATTTTCGCGACTGTGGTTCGGGGAGAGCGATCGCGAACGCGCGTTTCACCAGTTCCGTCAGTCGATCGAAGTCGTCTGTTTCTCCGTAGACGACATTACCGGTCAGATGATCCGCGCTCGCAGCCTTTCCACCTTCCAGCAACCGGACCATCAGCATCGGTGTGATGACCCCGATCAAGGCCGACCCCTCCGGAACCAGGTGAAGCGACACCTTCTCCAATGACAGCAGGTGGGATACCTGTTCGGCACGGACTGCTTCGGGAACACACAGCAGCGCCGATACGGGGAAGACAGCGGACACCCACGGGTCATTCCGGGCCCGAAGCTGTTCATAGCGCGCGCACCGCAGCGCGGCCAGCCGCTGAACCTCATAGGCGGGCAACAACGGCTGCCCTTCACGGAAGACGATCTCCGCGTATGAAGGGGATTGCAGCAGTCCTGGGACCAACACGGGGGACACGTACTCGATCAGCGACGCGGCTTCTTCCAGCTTCCCCGCGTCCTGCATCCAGGGGAGCAGGGTCGACTCGGCCGTAAACCCCTCCCATTTGCGGAACAGGGCGCCGCGCAGCTCCAACGCCTTGTCCAGCCCCAGAGCATCGTCACGAGCCGGGACAAATTGGTCATTCTCCCAGCGGGAAATAGTGGACGATGATTTCCCTGCCTTCTTGGCGAGACGTCGAATCGTGTGACCAGCACGTTTGCGTTCTTTTGCGAGGTATGACCCGAAAGTATGCTCCGCCATGCTCCACACATTACGCATCGCGTTCCAGGCCAGACCAGACCCATTGGAGCTATAAATCAATTCCTGTGGAGCAAAGGCTTGTGGCACGACTCTGGACGCATGGACGGTTATGGACAGCTTCAAACGACCAAACGACTCAACCCCATGCAGCTGCTCTCCGACGCTTTCGGGGCACGACGCATCCTCCGCTACACCGAAGGCCACAACCTGATCGTCAACGACCCCTACCTCCGGCAGAAGGTGGAAATCTCCTGGAGCGGGCGGGGCTACCGGTGGACCTCTCCCGGCGGCGACCTCTGTTCCGGGGACCCGGGGAACGTGGCGGACGTCGTGCACCAGATCATCCGTCAGTACGCGGGGATCTACCTGGAGGACCGCTGATGACCATCGACAGCCGCGAGGTCCTCATGGAGACCCACCGGGAGATGTACTTCAGCACCGGAGAGGCCGCCAGGGTCCTCGAACTCAGCACCAGCACCGTCAAGCGGCTGGAGAGCACCGGACAGCTCCCCTCCCTGAAGAACCACAACGGGTGGCGGTTCTTCAACGCCGGGGACGTCTACGACTTCCTCGGCGAGCTCGGGGCAGACACATGACAGAAGGGTGTCACCGGCCCGGATCAGCCGGTGACACCCCCAATCCTTCTTCCCCGTGTTCCGTCCGCTCCCCCAGCGGTCGGGTTCGGGGCTGTCAGTCCTCGGTCAACCGCCGCACCAGCATGCTGCTCTCGCCGTGCTCCTCGAAGTCGGCAAGAAGTACAGCGACGGCCTCCCGAACGAGGCGGCCGCGGTCGGCCGAGAGCCCGTGCTCCGCTCGGAGCGAGAGCCGGGTCTGTTCCAGGGCCAGCAGCTCGGGCCCGGAGACATAGACGGTGATCTTCTCGTCGTGGCGCTGACGCCCGCTCGGCTTGGGCGCGCGGCGCACCTTGGCCCTGGAGCGGCCATTCGACTTGCGCGCGGGCCGTTCCGACGAGGTCTCGGCCGTGTTCTTTCGGTCCTGTTCCGGTACCTGGTACTGGCGCTCGGTCTCGACCGGCTCCTCCTCGGAGCCGGAAGGGCGGAAGAACAGCTCGTCCGCCCCGGGTAGCGTCACTCGTCGTGACCGCTGAGAGGCCACCTCGCCAGCACCTCCTTGGCCAGGGACCGGTAGGCGTTGGCCCCGGCCGAGGACGAGTCGAACCTGGTGATCGGCTCACCCGCCACAGTGGCGTCCGGAAAACGCACCGTGCGGTTGATGACCGTGCCGTACACCTTGTCGCCGAACCCGTCCACGATCGTGGAGAGCACCTCGCGGGCGTGCAGGGTGCGCGGGTCGTACATCGTGCCGAGGAACCCGTCGATGACCAGGTCCTCGTTGAGGCGCTCCTGCACCTTCTGAATAGTGTCCATCAGCAGCGCCACACCACGCAGCGCGAAGAACTCGCACTCCAGCGGCACGATGACCCCGTCAGCGGCGGTCAGCGCGTTGACGGTCAGCAGACCGAGCGACGGCTGGCAGTCGATGAGGATGACGTCGTAGTCGTTGATGACCGGGCGCAGCGCGCGTCCGAGCATCTGCTCACGGGCCACCTCGCCGACCAGCTGCACCTCGGCAGCTGACAGGTCGATGTTGCTCGGGATCAGGTCCAGACCCTCGATGTCCGTCTTGAGCAGGACGTCCTCCACCGTCACGTCCCGCTGCATGAGCAGGTTGTAGACGGTCAGGTCCAGCTCGCGCGGGTCCAGTCGGCCCAGTCCCACGGACAGCGCGCCCTGCGGGTCGAAGTCGACCAGCAGCACCCGTCTGCCGTACTCGGCGATGGCGGCGCCGAGGTTGATGGTGGTGGTGGTCTTACCGACCCCACCCTTCTGGTTACAGAGTGCTACAATCCGTGCCGGACCGTGTTCGTCGAGCGGCGTCGGCTCCGGATATGTACGCACGGGTCTCTTGGTGTGCAGATCCGCCCCCGTGTTACGTGTCGTCCCCCACGGGTTGTTCACCCGGTCGGTGAGGTCACCCCCGCCAACGGGTGCGGTATTCGCCGCCTCGTCGTTCTCCGACCAGTTCACAACCCTTGACCTCCCCTACGGACCGGCCACGGCCCGATGGGACTCTTGACATCTCCCACGACTGGCCGCCGTCGGAAACTCAATATGTCGACAGCAACGTACCTCTGTGCGGCGACTCTAGAACGACGACACGACGCACTTCAACATGATCCGACCAGGATTCCCCCGCCTGCACAACCGGGAGGAACCGCTCGCACGTACCCGTCCTTCTCGTAGGAGAAGGGTACACATGACGCACGTCGGACTCACCCCGAACGCTCCACGGCTTCTCCTACCAGCAAGGCTCTCCGCGTCACACCGGACCGCTTCCGCCACCTGAACGCCGCGCTCTGGGATGGCTGGAGGCGTACACCTCACGCAGCCTCTCCACCGTCACCAGCGTGTAGACCTGCGTGGTAGTGACCGAACTGTGCCCCAGCAGCTCCTGCACGATACGGATGTCCGCCCCGCCGTCGAGCAGGTGGGTGGCGAAGGAGTGCCGCAGGGTGTGTGGGGAGATGCCCTCCACCCCGGCCCGCCCGGCCACCGACGACAGCAGCGCCCAACCGCCCTGACGGGTCAGCCGACCGCCACGCGCGTTCAGGAACAGCGCCGGTCCGCCGCCCCGTCCGGAAGCGGCCAGTACCGGCCGCACCCGGGTCAGGTAGGCACCCAAGGCACGGCGCGCGTAGGAGCCCAGCGGAACCAGGCGCTCCTTGCCGCCCTTGCCGCGGAAACGCACCAGCCCGACCGTACCCTGATCGTCCACGGCGTCCACCGCGTCCGCGACGTCGTCCACGTCCAGCCCCACCGCCTCGGACACCCGCGCCCCGGTGCCGTAGAGCACCTCCAACAGGGCGCGGTCGCGCTGAGCCAGCAGGTCGGCGCGGGCGGCCGAGGCCGGAGCCTGCGCCGGGCCCGCCGCCTCCAGCAGCCGCTCCACCGTGTCCAGGGGGATCGCCTTGGGCAGGCGCATCGGCGGCGCCGGGGCGGTCACCGAAGCGGCCGGGTCCTCGGTGGTCCACCCCTCGCGCACCGCGAACCGGTGCAGTCCGCGCACCGCGGCCAGAGTGCGCCCGGCCGAGGCGGCGCTCAGCGGAGCGTGGTCCTCGTCCCCGTCGCGCAGGGCGCCCAGGAACGCGCCGACGTGCCCGGAGGTCGCTCCGGACAGGTCGGCGACCCCCTGGTCGTCCAGGTAGACAATGTAACGCCCCAGGTCGCGGCGGTAGGCCAGCAGGGTGTTGTCGGCCAGGGCGCGCTCAACGCTCAGGTGGTCTAGGAAGGCGGAGCGCACCTGGCCCAACGGCCCGGCGTCGAGGTCGGTCTCCAGCGGTCCCGTCCGCAGCGGGTCTGCCTCCACCGATTCCGTTTTCAGCGGTTCTGCCTCCATCGGCGGCTCAGTCGTCCGAGGCCGCAGGCAGGGAGGCGAAACCGTCCTGAGACGCCGCGTGCGCGGCCAGGATCCCGATGACCGTCGCCCCGTTGTGCAGGCGCCCCTCCAGGACCGCGCGCACCGCCTCGGGGAGCGGCAACCACTCCGCTGCCAGGTCGGTCTCCTCGTGCTCACGCACGAAATCAATCTCCTCGGCGGGTACCTCGCTCAGGTCCCGGGCCAGGAACACGTGGATGCGTTCGTTGGAGAAACCGGTGCTGGGGAAGAAGTCCGGAAGTTTGTGCCAGGTGGCGGCGCGGAGCGAGGACTCCTCCACCAGCTCGCGTTGGGCGGTGGCCAGCGGCCCTTCGCCCTCACCGTCGATCAGTCCCGCGGGCAGCTCCCACAGCGTGTGCTGGGTGGGGTGGCGGTACTGGCGCTGCACCAACACCCGTCCCTGGTCGTCCAGGGCCACGATCGCCGCGGCGCCCGGGTGGTCCATGTAGTCGCGGGCGGCCACGGTCCGGCCGTCACCGTTGGCGCCGGGCATCGCCACCCAGTCCGTGCGCATCCCGCACTTGGCGCCCCGGTAGCGTTCCTCGGAGCGCTCCACGGGCCACGACTCGGGGGCGTCCGCGATCTCCGCGGACGCCCCCGTCGTCTCTTCGATGACCGGGCGGGTGTGGTCGGCCATGCGGCCCCTCTCAGGCTCGGGCCCCACCCGCCAGATCGTTCCCCGTTAGGAGACCTCCCGTGAGGAGGTCTTGTGCTCCAGCGAAGCGGAGATCAGGCCGCGGAAGAGCGGGTTCGCGTTGGTCGGGCGGGAGCGCAGCTCCGGGTGCGCCTGCGTCGCGATGAAGAACGGGTGCACGTCCCGGGGCAGTTCCACGTACTCCACCAGCTTGCCATCAGGGGAGAGTCCGGAGAACACCAGGCCCGCCTCCTCCAGCTGGGGCCGGTAGGCGTTGTTGACCTCGAACCGGTGGCGGTGGCGCTCGGAGACCTGCTCGGCGCCGTCGTACAGCTCACGGGCCAGGGTGCCCTCGCCCAGGTCGGCCGGGTACAGGCCCAGCCGCATGGTGCCGCCCATGTCGCGGTCGCCCGCGACGACGTCCTCCTGGTCGGCCATGGTCGCGATGACCGCGTCCACCGCCTTGTCGTCGAACTCCAGGCTGTTGGCGCCCTCCAGGCCGAGCACGTTGCGCGCGTACTCGATGACCAGGCCCTGAAGGCCCAGGCAGATGCCCAGCAGCGGAACACCGTTCTCACGGGCGTAGCGGATCGCGCCGAGCTTGCCCTCGATACCGCGCACGCCGAAGCCGCCCGGGATCAGGACGCCGTCGGCGCCGTCCAGCTCGGCGGCCGCGCCCGAGGGGCTGGCGCAGTTGTCACTGGCCACCCAGCGGATGTTGACGCGGGTGTTGGTGGCGAAACCGCCGGCGCGCAGGGCCTCGCTGACCGACAGGTAAGCGTCGGGCAGGTCGATGTACTTGCCGACCATGGCGATGGTGACCTCGTGGTCGGGCTGGTGCACGCGGCGCAGCAGCTCGTCCCACTCGGTCCAGTCCACGTCCCGGAAGGGCATGCCCAGGCGGCGGACGACGTAGGCGTCCAGGCCCTCGCGGTGCAGGACCTTGGGGATGTCGTAGATGGAGGGGGCGTCGGGGGTGGAGACCACGCCCGCCTCGTCCACGTCGCACATGAGGCTGATCTTGGACTTCAGGCTCTGCGTGACAGGACGGTCCGCGCGGCACACGATGGCGTCAGGCTGGATGCCGATGCTGCGCAGGGCGGCGACCGAGTGCTGGGTCGGCTTGGTCTTCATCTCGCCGGACGGGCCCAGGAACGGGATGAGCGAGACGTGCAGGAAGAAACAGTTCTCCCGGCCGATCTCGTGCCGGATCTGGCGGACCGCCTCGAGGAAGGGCTGCGACTCGATGTCGCCGACCGTGCCGCCGATCTCGGTGATGACGATGTCGACGTCCATCGCGTCCATCGCGTAGATGCGCGACTTGATCTCGTTGGTGATGTGCGGGATGACCTGCACGGTGTCACCGAGGTAGGCGCCCTGGCGCTCCTTGGCGATCACGCTGGAGTAGACCTGGCCGGTGGTGACGTTGGCCGAGGCGGAGAGCTCGACGTCGAGGAAGCGCTCGTAGTGACCCACGTCCAGGTCGGTCTCGGCGCCGTCGTCGGTCACAAAGACCTCACCGTGCTGGAACGGGTTCATCGTCCCGGGGTCCACGTTGAGGTAGGGGTCCAGCTTCTGCATGGTGACCCGCAGGCCGCGCGACTTCAGGAGTCGACCCAGGCTGGAGGCGGTCAGGCCCTTGCCAAGACTGGAGGCGACGCCGCCAGTAACGAAAAGGTGCTTGGTACTCGCGGCGGATGCCAAAGTGTTGCTCCCGTGGGTTGAGTGGCTACGGCGGGCTCGGGCGAGCTGAGCGGCCGTGCGGTGGTCCGGTTCCGAGCGGCGGCGATGCCGCTCCGGTACGCCGGACTCCACGGGGCACCAGGATAACAGGCCCCCCGTTCGCCCACACCAGGGAACGCCAGGCACCTCCGCCGTGTTCCCCGCCCCGACCTGCGCGATTGCCGCGAACCGTTGACGGCACGGCGTTCGCCGCCCCGGGCGCGCCGCCCCGGGTGGCGAAGGCAACACCCGTGACGGCACGGCCCGGGGCCGCCCGTTGAGCTGTCGAGGGTCCGCGAGTGTGAGCAACGCCCGCCCCTGGGGCGGTAGGCGCTCCCCCGACCTCAGGCGGGGAAGGCCCCGGCGCGGCCCAGGTAGGCGGGCGGGGCCTTGGCCAGGCGCTCCCCCATCCAGTCGCCCAGCGCGGCCGCCCCGGACAGGCTCACCCCGGTGTGCAGACCGCTGCGGTGCAGCATGTACAGCAGGTCCTCGGTCGCGATGTTGCCGGTGGCGGCTGGGGCGAACGGACAGCCACCGAAACCGCCCAGGCTGGAGTCCAGGACCCGGACCCCCTCTTCCACCGCCGCGAGCGCGTTCGCGTAACCGGTGTTGCGGGTGTTGTGGAAGTGACAGCGCAGGGTCCGCCCGCCCGCCACCTCGGCGCTGCGGCGCAACAGGTCCCGTACCTGCGCCGGGACGCCCACCCCGATCGTGTCGGCCAGGGCGATCTCCACCGCTCCGGTGTCCGCGATCCGCCGCACGACCTCCACCACGCGTTCCGGGTCGACCTCACCGTCGAACGGACAACCAAAGGCGGTGGAGACGGTGACGCTCAACGGCACCCCGGTGCCCTCCAGGGCCCGGTCCATGTCGGCCAGGGAGTCCAGCATCTCGTCGACCGTGCAGCCCTGGTTGCGCGTACAGAAGCTGTCGGTGGCCGGTACCGCCACGTTGACCTCGGACACCCCGGCCGCCAGCGCCCGGTCCAGGCCGCGCCGGTTCAGCGCCAGCCCGATGAAGGACACCCCGGGCTCGCGCTCGACCCCGGCCATGACTTCCTCGGCCCCGGCCATCTGCGGCACCCGTTTGGGGTTGACGAAACTGACCGCCTCGATCCGCCGCACCCCGGCCGCCACCGCCCGGTCGATCAGCTCGATCCGGTCCTCGACCGACAACACGGTGGCCTCGTTCTGGAGGCCGTCACGCGGACCCACCTCCACGACCTCCACGTGCTCGGCACCCTCGGGCCCACGATCGTCCCCGGCCATCGACTCCACCTCTCGCCACGCTGCGCTTGCGCGCCCAGGCTAACCAGCCGGCAAGGTGATCCCCGTCACCGGGTGGCACTCACCCGGGGCGCACGTGTGCCCCGGTGATCACCGGGGCACCACGAACACCCTTGGGAGGGGCTCAGATGGACGTCAGCGCAGGGCGAGGGCGGGACGGACCTCCCAGGTCGTCCAGACCGGGCGGTAGCCCATGCGGTGCCAGAACGGCCCCGAGAGGGGGTTCATCGCGGCGTAGTTGAGCACGGACACACCCACCCCGTGGCTGTCCAGCGCCTGGTGGGCCTGGCTGACTAGGGCGGTGCCGATGCCGTGGCCGCGTTCAGCCGCGGAGACCACCCCGTAGCCGATGTGCGCGATCGGGCGCGCCTTGACCAGGGACTTCGCCCAGCGGGAGCGTTCGGGCGGGGACACCCACAGCAGGCCTACGGCCCGGCCGCGGCGTTCGGCCAGCCAGATCCACGAACGCGAACGGTTGAGCGCGCGTGCGGCGACCTTTCGGGTCTGCTCGGCGGTGTCGGGCTGCAGGAACACCCCGCCGAAGTGCTGTTCGTAGCGGTGCTCCTCCATCAGCAGTCCGACCACCTGGGTCAGATCGCTGATGTCGGCCAGTCGGATGGCGACGTCGCGCGGCGGCAGCGAGGGCGGAACCCCGCGGCGGCGCTGGCGGGCGGCGAGCACGGTGTAAGGCTGCAGGCCGTGGCGTTGCAGCGGGATGATCCCGGCGACGTCGCGGGCGGGCCAGCTCACCAGGGCGGCCGATTCCGAGCCGGTACCGGTGGGCAGGTCCTCGAGCTGGTCGCGCCAGCTGGTCAGCAGGGAGTCCAGGGCGCGGGCAGGTTCGGGGCCGCCGACGATGGGGGTGAGCCAGTGCTGGTCGGGCACGCCCCAGATCCGGCCGACCTCACCCGGCTGGTACCAGGTGTAGTGCATGCTGCCCGCGGCGACGGTTCGACCGTCCTCGTCGCTGACGGTCAGCAGCGGATAGGAGTTGGGCGCGAACCCCACGGGTTCGGGAAGCAGGGGGTCCGACTCCGCCCAGCGCTGGGCGGCGGAACGCACCAACGGGTCGAGTCCGACGTCGCCTCCGGGCGACTCGTCGTGTCGCACCCGCGCGACATAACCGCTCATCCACCCCTCCCCTAGCGGGTCCTTCGTCAAGCGCACGTCCCCGGCCCTGTCGGGCCGTCGCGGACGCGGTCGCGTCGCGGTGCCCCGCCCTGCCGTCGTGCCGTCTTCCGAACGAAACCGGTGCGGCGGGACGGAATCGACCGTACCTCCTCGAAGCGGTACGGGTAACCGGAAAGCTGGAGAAGAGGAGTCCACGGAACCTTCCCCGGCCCACACGGTGCCGCGCACACCCATGTGCGGGTGCGAACAGACGCGCACCACGTTAACGGATCGAAGGTCACTCTCGGGTGGCGGGGCGGCCAAACCACCGCTACGGCCCACCGCTGCGGCAGGGGCGGACCTCAGTACTGGGCGCTGCCGCCCTCACTGACCGTGGTATTGCGCCCCTGGTTGACCACCTCGGGGTCGCCGGAGGCAAAGGAGACCTGGTTGTCCACGCCCACCAGCACGATCTTCTCGGCGGTGCCCACCTCCACGACGGAGTTGCGCCCGGTGGCCTTCACCAGACCGCAAGGGCCGTCCAGCACCACGACGGCGTCGTCGGCCGAGACCACCACCTTGCGGTTGGCGCAGTCCTCGTGCACCTGGGTGCCGTTGTCGACCACCAGGATCACCTCGTCGTTGACCACGTTGTCCTCGGCGGCGTCGGCGCCCGACTCCTCGCCTTGCGACTCCTGACCCAGGTCAGAGCCGGGTTCGACCTCCTCCGGTTCGCCTCGGCCCGGATCCGTTCCGCAGCCGGCCACCAAGAGACCCGACAGCACCACAGCTCCCACGCTGCCCCACACCCGACCGACCATGGACTCCCCCACGCCAGAAAAAGACAAAAGCGACATACGGCCTACGCAAAGCACAAGAGTATGTCACGCGAAGGTAACTTTGCGACCTGGGCGTGTTGTGATCGTTCCCATTTCGATACTCAGGGAGGTGTAGGTCTGGAGACCGCGAAGCCGCGAACCCCGCACCGGCGGGCACTCCGCTCACTGCATGCCGGCAGCGTCCATCCCCCGGAGCTCGCGCTTCAACTCGCCGATCTCGTCCCGCAACCGGGCCGCCAGCTCGAACTGCAGGTCGGTCGCGGCCTGGTGCATCTGCGCGCTCAACTGCTCGATGAGCCCGGCCAGCTCCGCCCGCGGCATGTTCGCCACGTCCGCGCGCTCACCCAACGCCGGAACCGGAGCCTTCGCCGACTTGCCGCCCTGCCGGTACCCCGTCGACATCAACTCCTCGGTGTCGATGTCCTCCCGGTTCAGGGTGTCCAGGATGTCCGCGATCTGCTTGCGCAGCGGCGTCGGGTCGATCCCGTGCTCGGCGTTGTACGCCAGCTGCTTGTCCCGGCGCCGGGTGGTCTCGTCGATCGCCGCCCGCATCGAGTCCGTGACGTTGTCCGCGTACATGTGCACCTGGCCATCGACGTTACGCGCCGCACGCCCGATCGTCTGGATCAGCGAGGTCTCCGAACGCAGGAAACCCTCCTTGTCCGCGTCCAGGATCGCCACCAGCGACACCTCCGGCAGGTCCAGGCCCTCACGCAGCAGGTTGATGCCCACCAGCACGTCGAACTCGCCCACGCGCAGCTCGCGTAGCAGTTCCACCCGGCGCAGCGTGTCCACCTCGCTGTGCAGGTACCGCACCCGGATGCCCAGCTCCGCGAAGTAGTCCGTGAGGTCCTCGGCCATCTTCTTCGTCAGCGTGGTCACCAGCACCCGCTCCGAGCGCTCGGCCCGCTCCCGGATCTCGTGCACCAGGTCGTCGATCTGCCCGTCGGTCGGCTTCACCACCACCTGCGGGTCCACCAGCCCGGTCGGCCGGATAACCTGCTCCACCACGTCCCCGCCGCTCTGCCGCAGCTCGTACTTGCCGGGCGTGGCAGACAGGTACACCGACTGCCCGATCCGCTTGGTGAACTCCTCCCACTTCAGCGGCCGGTTGTCCATCGCCGACGGCAACCGGAAACCGTGGTCCACCAGGGTCCGCTTACGCGCCGCGTCACCCTCGTACATCGCACCGACCTGCGGCACCGTCACGTGCGACTCGTCCAGGACCAGCAGGAAGTCCTCGGGGAAGTAGTCCAGCAGCGTGTTGGGCGCGCTGCCCGGCTCACGGTCGTCGAAGTGCCGCGAGTAATTCTCGATCCCCGAGCACGACCCCAGCTGGCGCATCATCTCCAGATCATGAGTCGTGCGCATCCGCAGCCGCTGCGCCTCCAGCAGCTTGCCCTGACCCTCCAACTCGGACAGCCGCTCGCCCAGCTCCGCCTCGATCGTGCCAATCGCCCGCTCCGTGCGCTCCTCACCGGCCACGTAGTGCGAGGCCGGGAAGATGAACATCTCCTGGCTCTCCCCCAGCACCTCACCGGTGAGCGGGTGCAGCGTCAGCAACCGCTCGACCTCGTCACCGAACATCTCGATGCGGATCGCCAGCTCCTCGTACACCGGGATGATCTCGATCGTGTCCCCGCGCACCCGGAACGTCCCCCGCGTGAACGCCATGTCGTTACGCGTGTACTGCATCTCCACCAGACGGCGCAGCAGATCGTCCCGGTCCACCTCCATGCCCACCGAGAGCTGGGCCATCCGGTCCACGTACTCCTGCGGGGTGCCCAGACCGTAGATGCACGAGACCGACGCCACCACGATCGTGTCCCGCCGCGTCAAAAGCGAGTTGGTCGCCGAGTGCCGCAGCCGCTCCACCTCGTCGTTGATCGACGAGTCCTTCTCGATGTAGGTGTCACTCTGCGGGACGTACGCCTCGGGCTGGTAGTAGTCGTAATAGGAGACGAAGTACTCGACCGCGTTGTTCGGCAGCATCTGCCGCAGCTCATTGGCGAACTGCGCCGCCAGAGTCTTGTTCGGCTGCATCACCAGCGTGGGCCGCTGCAACTGCTCCACGGTCCACGCCACCGTCGCCGTCTTACCGGTACCCGTGGCGCCCAGCAGCACGGTGTGCTCGTCGCCCGCGCGCACCCGCCGGGTGATCTCCTTGATCGCACTCGGCTGGTCCCCCGCCGGGGTCATCTCCGAGACGACCTCGAAGGGCGCCTCACTGCGCTTGATGTCACTGACCGGTCGCACTAGTTCTCCCCATCGCCCGCATGTCCCCTCACCCCAACGCTACCGACCGCCTACGACATCCCGATTCAGACGAACCGTACCGAGTTACCATCGAGGGGAGCGCCCGGAAACCCTGTGCCCCACGAGTGAGGTGCACGCCGTGTCCCACCCCTGTCGTCCCACCTTCGACCCGGTCCTACCCGCACGGACCATCGAACGCCTCAGCGCCCGCCCCGAACGCCTCATACCGAAGGCCAAAGGACCACCGGGCCGCCCCACCTGGCGTGAGAGCGCTCTCGCGCTCAGCCTCGGATGCACCACCGCCGCAGCCCTCGCCCTCCTGCTCAACCCGCTCGTTCTGCCGCTGAGCATCCTCCTGTGCCTGGGCACGACCGCCTTCGTCCTCGGCCTGGTCTCCTACCGCAACGGCACCACCGACGACTGGGCCGACCTGGTCATGCACAGCTTCTGGGCGCTGCCCCTCTCCGTCGTCGGCGTCCTCGGCGCCCGGGTCGCCCTCGACCAGGTCCTGGGACCGCTCGGGACCGTCCTACCCGGCGACCCCTCGCTGGCCGCCCTCTACCTCACCGCGGCCATCGCCGGCGGCGGAGCCATCATGCACCCGGGCATGGCCGCCCGCCTGTCCGCGGAGAACCACGACAGATACGTCCTGCCCGAGGACTTCGGCCGCCCCTCCAGCTACGCCACCCGCCGCGAGGAACCCGAAGCACACCTGTTCGCCCGCCTCCAGCAGGCCACCGACCGCGTCGAGGAGGGCCGCCGCGTCCTGGGCGACTCCTTCGACGCCACCCACACCCTGCCCCTGCTCAAGGAGGAGGAGTGGCGCCTGGCCAAGGAACTCCTGCGCCTGCGCACCCTGCGTCGCGAACTCCTCCAACGCCGCAAGAACGCCGTCTCCGACCAGGTCACGCAGGCCCTGGCGCCCCAGAACGAGGCCGTCACCCGCGCGCACAAGGCCATCTCCACCCGCGTCGACGCCCTGGCCGCCTACGGCGAACGCGTCCACGCCGCCGTCACCGCCCACCGCGAATGGGAACAGTGCCAGGAGATCGCCGACCGCGCCGGGGACTACGCCGACCTCGCCCTGAACTCGGGCCAGGACCCGGTCCGCACCGACGAACTCGACTCCAGCCTGCTGAGCGTCCAGGCCGCACACACCGTCCGCGAGGAACTCGTCCAGGAGGCCGTGGCCGCGGGCAGCTCCCTGTCCGACGCCCTGCACCCCAGACCCCGGGGGCCGCAACAGGACGAGGACCCCGAAACCTAGGAAGCCCGAACTCTCACCGGTTACCGAACCGGCACCGACCGAAGGCGAAGCCAGCACCGAGATTGCACCGTCCCATCCGGTGTCCCCCGCCCTCCTGCGGATCGGTAGTGCGCACCTTGTCCTCCAGCACCCCGGCGACCTTCAACCCCGAGCTCACCGCCAGAGTCATCCGCCGCCACAGATCAGCACCCTCTGTATCCACCGTGATCTTGCTACCAGGAGCGAGTTCGGCGCCGATTTCGCTTCTGGTAGCAAGATCATCCCTGAAGAGGAGCCGGAACCTGGCCCGGGCGCCGCGGCCCTCGCTGCGGAGCTAGGGGCACCACCCTGCCGGCTGGAACCGGCTGTGTACTGCTAACCGGCGCGGTCCAGGAGTTCGCGCCACAGCTCGGCGACGCGTTCGGCGAGCTCCTCGCGGGTTCCGGAGTTGTCCACCACCAGGTCGGCCGAGGCCAGCCGGGTCTCCCGGTCGGCCTGGGCGTCGATCCGGGCCCGCACCTGCTCGCGCGGCAGACCCCGGTCCCGGTACACCCGCTCCACGCGAACCTCGTCGGGGGTGTCCACCACGACGACCACGTCGTAGAGCGACTCCAGCCCGTTCTCCACCAGCAGCGGCACGTCGTAGACCACGACCTTGGCGTCGGAGGCCAGTGCCTCCTCCATCAGCTGGCCGCTGCGCTCGGCCACCCGGGGGTGAACGATGGCGTTGAGGTCGGCCAGCCGGGCCTCGTCGGCGAAGACGATCTCCCCGAGCCTGGGCCGGTCCAGCCGCCCCTCGGGGGTGAGCACCCCCTCACCGAACTCGGCGACGACCTCCGCCAGCCCCGGGGTGCCCGGCTCGACGACCTCCCGGGCGATGGCGTCGGCGTCGATCACCACCGCACCGTAGGAGGACAGCGCGGAGGACACCGCGCTCTTACCCGAACCGATCCCGCCAGTGAGTCCCACTTTCAGCATGGGCAAACCCTAGAGCCCCGGGCCGGGAAGCGTCACGCCGACCCCGCGGTCACCTGCTCCAACTCCTTGCGCATGTGCACCATCACCAGGTGGTCGGCGACCCGCTCACGGTGGGTCTCGGCGTAGCCCAGCGCCCGGTACAGGCGCTGGTTCTCCGGGCTCTGCGCCCCGGTGAACAGGGTCAGCGCCGTCAGGTCGGGCCTGCGCTCGCGCAGGTCCCGCTCCACCCGGGTCAGCAGCGCACGGGCGATCCCGCGCCTGCGCTGGTCCGGAGCGACCACGAGGCGGCCGACCACCCCGGTGGTCTCGGTGGTCCCGGCCCGCACCGCCCCGACCAGGCGGTGCCCGGCCACGGCCTTGAGCACCAGGGCCGCCTCATCGGCGAGCAGTCCCTCGATCCGGGACAGCCCTTCGGTGAGCGGCAGGATGAACGGGTCTCCGTAGGCCTGGGCCTCGTCGACGTAGGCGGCACGCTGCAGGGTGAAGATCTCACCGGCGTCATCCGGGGTGGCCGGGTGGATGTCGAACACGTCGTCTCCTCAAACGGCCCCCGCCCTCGGGGGCCCAAGGAGAACCCTAGGGCGTCAGGGCACCCCGGACACGGCGAAGGGCCGCCCCCACGTGGTGGGGACGGCCCTTCAACAAACCGTCACTCGGGCCGGAGCCCGGCGATGAGACCTTTAGGCCTCGCCGCCCGCGAGCTTCTCGCGGAGGGCGGCCAGCGCCTCGTCAGAGGCGAGCGCACCGCTGGTGGAGTCGGAGCTGGACGACGAACCGCCGGTGCTCTGCGCGGCACCACCGGTGTAGTCCTCCTCTTCCTCCTCCGGAGCAGGAGCGTTGGCGGCGTCGGCCTCGGCCGCGAGCGCCTCCTCAACCTGCTTGCGGTGAGCCTCGAAGCGAGCCTGCGCCTCGGCGTAGCTGCGCTCCCACTCGTCGCGCTGGGACTCGAAGCCCTCGAGCCACTCGCCGCTGTCCGCGTCGAAGCCCTCGGGGTACTTGTAGTTGCCCTGCTCGTCGTAGTCCGCGGCCATGCCGTACAGGGTGGGGTCGAAGTCCACCTGGTCGGGCGAGACGCTCTCGTTGGCCTGCTTCAGCGAGAGGCTGATGCGACGGCGGTCGAGGTCGATGTCGATGATCTTGACGAAGATCTCAGTGCCGACCTGGACGACCTGCTCCGGCACCTCGACGTGGCGCTCGGCCAGCTCGGAGATGTGGACCAGACCCTCGATGCCCTCTTCGACGCGCACGAACGCACCGAACGGAACCAGCTTGGTGACCTTGCCGGGAACGACCTGACCGATCTGGTGGGTCCGGGCGAACTGCTGCCACGGGTCTTCCTGGGTCGCCTTGAGCGACAGGGAGACGCGCTCGCGCTCCATGTCAACGTCGAGAACCTCGACGGTGACCTCCTGGCCGACCTCGACAACCTCGCTCGGGTGGTCGATGTGCTTCCAGGACAGCTCGGAGACGTGCACCAGACCGTCGACGCCACCCAGGTCCACGAAGGCACCGAAGTTGACGATCGAGGAGACGACGCCCTTGCGGATCTGACCCTTCTGGAGGGTGTTGAGGAACGTCTGGCGAACCTCGGACTGGGTCTGCTCCAGCCAGGCGCGACGGGACAGGACCACGTTGTTGCGGTTCTTGTCCAGCTCGATGATCTTCGCTTCGAGCTCGCGGCCGACGTAGGGCTGCAGGTCGCGGACGCGACGCATCTCGACCAGCGACGCGGGCAGGAAGCCGCGCAGGCCGATGTCGAGGATGAGGCCGCCCTTGACGACCTCGATGACGGTGCCGGTGACGACGCCGTCCTCTTCCTTGATCTTCTCGATCGTGCCCCAGGCCCGCTCGTACTGAGCGCGCTTCTTGGACAGGATCAGACGGCCTTCCTTGTCCTCCTTCTGGAGAACGAGGGCTTCGACCTGGTCGCCGACAGCAACGACCTCACCGGGGTCGACGTCGTGCTTGATCGACAGTTCCCGGGAGGGGATCACACCCTCGGTCTTGTAGCCGATGTCGAGCAAGACCTCGTCTCGATCGACCTTCACGATGGTGCCCTCGACAATGTCACCGTCGTTGAAGTACTTGATGGTCTCGTCGATCGCCGC
Source organism: Nocardiopsis valliformis DSM 45023 (assembly GCF_000340985.1). Classification (NCBI taxonomy): domain Bacteria; kingdom Bacillati; phylum Actinomycetota; class Actinomycetes; order Streptosporangiales; family Nocardiopsidaceae; genus Nocardiopsis; species Nocardiopsis valliformis. The sequence goes on along the minus strand of NZ_ANAZ01000004.1, from coordinate 461,075 downwards.
GAGGAAGGCTTCCTCGGACCCGATGTCGTTGACCGCTACCTGGGGTGTCGAGGTGGCCTCGGTGCTGCTCGTCATTTGTGGGTGGACTCCGGATACGGACAGGTTCAGAAAATGGGCACGTTGCAGGTTCGAGCCCGTCGATCCGCCGTCCAGAAGTAAGAAGCGAGGGTCACATTACGGAACGAGCCGTCCGTGACCGCCAGCCGCCGGGTCCAGATTTGGAGACCGAAGCGGTGCAACCCTCCTGCCCCCTACTGAGACAGCGGACGCCCGCACGAACCCACAACACTGACGCCAGAATATGAGACAAGGGCGTCCTGGTCAATCGGAACCCCGGACCGCCAACCCGACGAAGGCCATATCGGCCGCAATTTACCGGAGCCCGGTGGCGAAGATCAACTAGGCGCCCGCCCATGTCCGACAGGGCAAGCAGCGCCCCGCACCCCGCCCCCGGGGACCGGTCGGACACGTCCGGAAAAAATCACCAAGACGCGCCCCGAACGTCACCGGAGGGCGGTCCCACAGCCATCCGGGAGCCACCCGACCGCCATCGGAAAGCGGCCCAGCCGCTACCAGGACACACCCGAAGCTCACTCGGAGCGAACCCAGAGCACACCCGCAACCCACCGAAACTCATCCGGGGTAGCCCCGGGACGCCGGCCGTCAGTCCATCGGCGGACGCGAACGCGCCTTCTTCACGTCACCGCGGCGGCGCTTGGCCTCCAGCCGACGACGCTTCGCCGACCGGCTCGGCCGCGTCTTGCGGCGCTCCGGCGGCGGGGGCGCGATCGCCTCCGCCAAGATCGCCGCCAACCGCTCCCGCGCCTCGACCCGGTTACGGACCTGGGACCGGTGCGTCTGCGCCGACACCGTCAATACCCCGTCTACCAGCCGCCCCTCCAGCCGCTCCAGGGCGCGCGCACGCCGCGTGGCGCCCAGCGCCCGGCACGAGGCCACGTCCAACGACAGCGACACCCGGGTGTCCGACGTGTTCACATGCTGCCCGCCCGGCCCCGAGGACCGAGAGAACCGCCACGTCAACGCGTCGGCGGGAACGGTCACGGGTCCCACGGCCAGACCTCCCGTGGTCTCTTCCTGCCCCGCCACCGTCCCCACCTCCGAATTCAGCGCCGCCCAGCCCAACCCATACGCGGACTAGTGCGCGGCGTCATGCCAGTTCTGCCCGCTGCCGACCGAAACGCCCAGCGGAACACGCAGATCATAGGCCGAGCCCATCTCGTGCGTCACGAGGTTTTCGACCGCCTCGCGCTCACCCGGCGCGACCTCCACCACGAGTTCGTCGTGCACCTGCAACAACACCCGGGAAGCGAACCCGCCCTCGGTCAGCGCCGCGTCCACCTGCAGCATCGCCACCTTGATGATGTCGGCCGCCGAACCCTGGATCGGCGCGTTCAACGCCATCCGCTCGGCCATCTCCCGGCGCTGGCGGTTGTCACTCGTCAGGTCCGGCAGGTACCGGCGCCGGCCCAGGATCGTCTCGGTGTACCCCACCTTGCGGGCCTCGTCCACGACCTCGTTCAGGTAGTCGCGCACCCCGCCGAAGCTCGCGAAGTAGTCCTCCATCAGCTTCTTCGCCTCAGCCGGCTCGATCCCCAGCTGCTGCGACAGCCCGTACGCGCTCAGCCCGTACGCCAACCCGTAGCTCATCGCCTTGATCTTGGAGCGCGCCTCACCGTCGACCTCCTCCACTGCGATACCGAAGACCTGCGAGGCCATCTGCGCGTGGAAGTCGTACCCGCTGTTGAACGCGTCGATCAGCGCCTTCTCACCCGACAGGTGCGCCATGATGCGCAGCTCGATCTGGCTGTAGTCCGCCGTGAGCAACTCCTCGAAGCCCGCACCGACCACGAACGCCCGCCGGATCCGCCGCCCCACATCCGTGCGCACCGGAATGTTCTGCAGGTTCGGGTCGGTCGAACTGAGCCGCCCCGTCGCCGCCACCGTCTGGTTGAACGTGGTGTGGATCCGCCCGTCGTCCCCGACCGTCTTCAGCAGACCCTCGACGGTAGTCCGCAGCTTCGTCTGATCCCGGTGGTGCAGCAGCACCCCCGGCAGCTCACTGTCGGTCTGTGTCGCCAGCCACGCCAACGCGTCCGCGTCCGTGGTGTACCCCGACTTGATCTTCTTGGTCTTGGGCAGCTCCAGGTCCTCGAACAGCACCTGCTGCAACTGCTTGGGCGAACCCAGGTTGAACTCGCGGCCCACGATCTCGTGCGCACGCTCCACCGCGCCCCGGGCAGCCGCGGCGAACTCCGCCTGCAACCCCTCCAGGTACTCACGGTCCGCGGCGATACCCGCACGCTCCAACCGCGCCAGCACGTCCACCAGCGGCAGCTCCACCTCGTGCAACAAGTGGGTACCACCCCGCTTGTCCAGCTCCGCAGCGAGCACACCCGCCAGGTCCCGGGTAGCAGCCGCCCGCACCGCCAGGGCGTGACCGCGCCCGCTACCACCCTCCTCACCCAGGTCCAGGGTCATCTGGGCACCGTCGGTGTCCTCCTCCAGCTCCCGGCCCAGGTACTTGCGGCACAGATCCGCCAGGTCGAACCGGCGCTGCCCCGGCTGCGCCAGGTACGCCGCCAACGCGGAGTCACTGACCACCCCGCCCAACGACCACCCGTGCGCGCCCAGGGCCAGCAGCGCGCCCTTGTACTCGTGCACCACCTTGGGCCGGTCCGCGTCCGCCAGAAACGCCGCCAGCGCCTCGGTGTCGGCCGCGTCCAACTGGGTGGGGTCCACGAACAGCGAAGCCCCGCTCGGCACGGTGACGGCCAGGGCATCCACACGGCCGGTCCCCTGCCCCCAGACGCCCTCCACGGCCAGCCCCGCCGGAGCCTGCTCGCTGAGAGCCCCGGCCGCGGCGTGCTCGGCCAGCCAGACCGCCACCTCGCCGGTCCCGGCGACCGTCACATCCACCTCGAAGCCCTCGACGGGCTCGCCGTCCCCGGCGCCCTCCGCCTCGTCCTGACCCGAGCGGATCACCGCGTACAGGCGCTCACGCAGGTTGGAGGCGAACTCCAGGTTGTCGAAGAGAGCGTCGACCCCGGCCCGGTCGGCCTCGCCCAGCGCCAACTCCGCCACACCCGCGTCCAACGCCACGTCGGTGACCAGCTTGTTCAGCCGCTGGTTGCGCAGCACGTCGTCCAGATGGTCACGGAAGTTCTGCCCCGCCTTGCCCGGCACCTCGTCGGCCCGGGTGACCAGCTCCTCCAGCGAACCGAACTTCTGGATCCACTTCGCGGCGGTCTTGGGACCCACCCCCGGCACACCCGGCAGGTTGTCGGCCTTCTCCCCCACCAGCGCCGCCAGGTCCCGGTACCGCTCCGGGCTCACCCCGTACTTGTCCTCCACCGCCTCCGGATCCATCCGGCGCAGGTCCGACAGGCTCTTACCCGGGTAGAGCACCGTGCAGTCCTCGGTCACCAGCTGGAAGGCGTCCCGGTCACCGGAAGCGATCAGCACCTCCATCCCGGCCGCACCGCCCTGGTGCGCGAGCGTGGCGATCACGTCGTCGGCCTCGAACCCCGGCGCCGACAGGTTGGTCACCCCGATCAACCGCATCAGGTCCTGCGTCAGCGGCACCTGGGAGGGGAACTCCGGCGGGGTCTCCGAACGGCCCCCCTTGTAGTCCTCGTACTCCTCGTCCCGGAACGTGGGACCCGACAGGTCCCACGCCACCGCGACGTGCGTCGGCTCCTCATCGCGCAACAGCTTCACCAGCATGGACGCGAAGCCGTAGACGGCATTGGTGGATTGTCCGGTACTCGTACCGAACTTCTCCACCGGAAGCGCGAAGAACGCGCGGAAGGCCATCGAGTGGCCGTCCAGAAGAAGCAGGCGGGGGCGCCCGCCGTCGGCCGGGGATGTCTGTTCGGGGGTCTCTCGCTTGGTCACCACAGAACAAATCCTAGGATGCGCAGCAGACATCCCGAGGACATCGCCGCGGGAACACCGCCCCCGCCCCGGTCGGTTCGACCGGATACGGGATCACCTGACCGGATCGGAAGGCACCACCATGACCACAGACGCCGACACACTGCGCGAACTCATCGACTCCGGCGCACTCATCGGCGGACTGGGCCAGACCATGGGCATCGAGATCACCGAGGCCTCCACCGAACGCGTCGTGGGCCGCATGCCGGTCGAAGGCAACCGCCAGCCCTTCGGGCTCCTGCACGGCGGCGCCTCCTGCGTCCTCGCCGAGTCCCTCGGATCCATCGGCTCCACCATCCACGCCCAGCAGTTCGGCCGCATCGCCGTGGGCATCGAGATCAACGCGACCCACCACCGCTCCGCCACCGAAGGCCACGTCACCGGGGTAGCCACCCCCGTCCACCTGGGCCGCACCCTCGCCACCTGGGACATCACCATCACCGACGACAACGGCAAGAAAGTGTGCACCTCCCGACTGACCTGCATGCTGCGCGACGCACCCCAGTAACGCGACGCACCCTGACGGCAGCGCCCCAGCAGACACACCAACCCCACGGGCCCCGCACCCCGGACCCCGCGCACCAGCGCGACCGGAGGCGGGGCCCGTCGTCGTAAGCACGACCACCACCAGAAGTGAAGCCCGCCTAATGCCACAGCCCCAGACACCGACACTGGACAAACCAGCACGCCACGACGCCACACCATGACAACCAGCCACCAAGCACACCGACACGGTCAGAACACGTCCAACGAGCAGCCACACCACGGCTACAGACTCATAACAAGCAGAAGGCGACTGAGACGCAACACCCCCACAAGGCTTCCACTGACACCCGATACCTGATTAAGCTCCGCTAACGCACCTGATTAAGGCATGCCACACAACACGGGCATCAGGACGTACCAGCACCATCGCCACGGCTGTGCAGAACAGCCGGTTGAACGGAGTGACCACGATCATGGCAAGCAAGAAGGTCCTAGGACTCACTGCCGCAACCGCGGCCCTCGTGCTCGGGCTGACCGCATGTGGCAACGGTGACGGCGACAACGGCAGCAACGGCGGCGGGGAGGCCGGCGAAGAATTCACCTTCGGCATCCTCTACCCCCAGACCGGCGCCCTCGCCTTCCTCGGCCCGCCCCAGATCGAAGCCGCCAAGTACGCGATCTCCGAGATCAACGACGCCGGCGGCATCCTCGGCAACGACGTCCCGGCCATCGTCGAAGGCGACGAGGCCGGCGACGCCGCCCAGGCCAACCAGGCGGCCAACGACCTCGTCTCGGCCGACGTCAACGCCGTCATCGGCGCCGCGGCCTCCAGCATGACCCAGGCCAGCTACGACACCATCACCGCAGCCGAGATCGTCCAGTGCTCGGGCTCCAACACCGCACCCGACCTCACCGACATCGACGACGGCGGCTACTACTTCCGCACCGCGCCCAGCGACCTGCTCTCCGGACCGGTCCTGGCCCGCCAGATGATCGACGACAACCACGTCGACATCGCCATCGTCGCCCGCGCCGACGACTACGGCGACGGCTACCTCCGTGCTGTCGAGGAGGAGCTCGAAGCCCAGGGCGCCAACGTGGTCACCACGGAGAGCTACGACCCCGACGCCACCAACTTCGCCTCCGTGATCAACTCGGTCACCGGAGAGGACCCCGACGCGATCGCGCTGATCTCCTTCCAGGAGGGCGCCCAGGTCATGGCCGAGCTCATCGAGGCCGGCATCGGGGGCGACCAGCTCTACATCACCGACGGCCTCAACGACCCGGAGCTCGGTGAGACCGTCAACGAGGACGACCCCAGCGTCATCGACGGCGTCACCGGCGTCGCGCCCGGCGCGGACAACCCCGAGTTCAACGACGGCCTGCGTGACTTCGCCCCAGAGCTCGACGTCTTCCAGTTCGCCCCGCAGGTCTTCGACTGCGTCACCGCGATCGCGCTGGCCGCGGAGGCCGCCGGGTCCGTGAACGGCTCCGACTACGTCGAGCACCTGCCGGAGATCAGCCGCCCCGAGGGCACCGAGTGCTTCAGCTTCGCCGAATGCCGTGACCTCATCAACGACGGCGAGGACATCGACTACCAGGGCACCAGCGGCAACATCGACTTCGACGACAACGGCGACCCCACCGCCGCCACCTTCGAGGTCTTCCACTTCGGCGACGACGGCTACGAGACCCTCGGCTTCGAGGAGTACTCGGCGAACGAGTAACCGCCGACCACACCTAGCGCCGCACCCCACCTGAGAACACACGTTCCCCGGTAGGAGCCAACGCCAGCGACGCGCACCGTCCGGGGGTGCGGGGACAACACCCCGCACCCCCGGACTCATCAGTACCCCGAACGCCCCCACACCGGCACGGCCGCACACCCGCGCGCCGTGCCTAGCCGTATATACCCTCCGCTCCAACGGTGACGGCCACCACACCCCCGCACAGCGCCAGCGCCCCACGACCCCAGACACCGGCCGCACCCCCGCCACCCGAACGGACCACCGCCATGCCGACCCACAAAACCCTGACCCTGTCCGCAGCAGCCCTCAGCCTCGCCCTCACCCTCACCGCCTGCGGCGAAGGCCTCGACCTGGGCAACGACGACGACACCGCGTTCACCTACGGCCTCCTCTACCCCCAAACCGGTGCCCTCGCCTTCCTCGCCCCACCCCAGATAGCCGCCGTCGACTACGCCATCGACGAAATCAACAAAGCCGGCGGCATCCTCGGCAACGAGGTCCCCCCACCCATCCAAGCCGACGAGGCCGGCGACGCCGCCCAGGCCAACCAGGCAGCCAACAACCTCGTCTCCGACAACGTCAACGCCGTCATCGGCGCCGCCGCCTCCGCCATGACCCAGGCCAGCTACGACACCATCACCGGCGCACAAATCGTCCAGTGCTCGGGCTCCAACACCTCACCCGACCTCAGCGACATCGACGACGGCGGCTACTACTTCCGCACCGCACCCAGCGACCTGCTCGCCGGACCCGTCCTCGCCCAGAAGATCCTCGACGACAACCACGCCGACGTCGCACTCATCGCCCGCGCCGACGACTACGGCAACGGCTACCTCAACGCCGTCCAAGCCGAGCTCGACGCCCTGGGCGCCAACGTCGTCCTCACCGAGACCTACGACCCCGACGCCACCAACTTCGGCGCCGTCATCACCGCCGCAGTCACCGCAGAAGCCGACGCCGTCGCCCTCATCTCCTTCCAAGAGGGCACACAGCTCATGGCCGCACTGATCGAAAGCGGCATCGAAAGCCAGTTCTACCTCACCGACGGTCTCAACGACCCCGACCTCGGCCAAACCATCGGGGTCGCCTCACCCGACGCCATCACCGGCACCACCGGCATCGCCCCCAGCGCCGACAACCCCGAGTTCAACGAAGGCCTGCGCGAGTTCGACCCCAGCCTGGAGGTCTTCCAGTTCGCGCCGCACATCTTCGACTGCGTCACCACGATCGCCCTGGCAGCCGAATCAGCCGGATCCACCGAACCCACCGTCTACGTCGAGCACATCGCCGAGGTCAGCCGCCCCAACGGCACCGAATGCACCACCTTCGCCGCCTGCCGCGACCTCATCAACGACGGCCAGGCCATCGACTACCAGGGCACCAGCGGCAACATCGACTTCGACGACAACGGCGACCCCACCGCCGCCACCTTCGAAGTCTTCCACTTCGGCCCCGACGGCTACGAAATCCTCGACTACATCGAGTACACCAACGGCTGACCCACCCCAAGCCCGACGCCGGCGCCCCACACCGGCCCCAGAACAACCGAAGGGGGCGGGACCCGCAACGGGTCCCGCCCCCTTCACACGCCCGGATCAGCCCTTCGCAAGCGTCCCCAGGTACAACTCGATCACGTTCGGATCGTTCAACAGGTCCCGACCCGAACCCGTGTACGCGTTCCGGCCCTGGTCCAACACATAACCGCGGTCACAGATCTGCAGACAACGCCGCGCGTTCTGCTCCACCATGATCACCGAAACACCCGTGGAGTTGACCTCCTTGACCCGCTGGAAGACCTCCTCCTGGTAGATCGGCGACAACCCCGCGGTCGGCTCGTCCAACAGCAGCACCGACGGGTCCATCATCAGCGCCCGGCCCATGGCCACCATCTGACGCTCACCACCCGACAGCGACCCCGCCTTCGCCCGACGCCGGTCCGCCAGCAGCGGGAACAGACCCGCCACCACACCGAACCGCTCATTGAACGTCCGCGGCCGCAGGAAAGCCCCCATCTGGAGGTTCTCCTCAATCGTCAACGACGGGAACACGTTGCGCGTCTGCGGGACATAACCCACACCCCGCTCCACCAACGAGTGCGCCGCCAACCCCGCGATACTCGAACCCCGCAGCGTCAGAGAACCCCCACGAACCGGAAGCAACCCGAAGATCGTCTTGATCAGCGTCGACTTGCCGGCACCGTTCGGACCAATGATCGCCACGACCTCACCCTCGGTGAGAGTCAGGGTGCACCCGTTCAGGATGTTCACCCCCGGCACGTAACCGGCCACCACGTCCTTGGCCAACAGCAGGTAGTCCTCCGGACCACCCACCTCCAAGGACTCCGCCATCGCATGCTCCAAGAGCTCCTCACGGTGCTCCTGAACGACCACGGCCTCCTCCGCCTCCACCGGAATCTCCTCCGGCTCCGGGCGCAGGCTCCCGTTCTCCTCAGTCATCGCCACTCCCCTGGGCCTCGCCCTCGACGTCCTGGGCACCCAGGTAGGCGTCGATCACCTGCTGGTTGGACCGGATGTCCGAAGGCCGACCCTCCGCGATCACCCGCCCCTGAGCCAACACCACGATCCAGTCACTGATCCCCATGATCACGTCCATGTCGTGCTCGACGAACAGCACCGTCTTGCCCTCATCACGCAACGACGTGATGTGGTGCAGCAGCGACTGCACCAACGCCGGGTTCACACCCGCCATCGGCTCGTCCAGCATGATCATGCTCGGATCGGTCATCAGCGCACGAGCCATCTCCAACAGCTTGCGCTGACCACCCGACAACGAACCCGCCATGTCCTGGCGCTTGTCGATCAGCTTGAACCGCTCCAGCAGCTCCATCGCCTTGACGGTGTTGGCCTTCTCCTGACGACCCCACACCGGGCGAAGGAACGCACCGGCCATCCGCTCACCCGTCTGACCCGGAGCACCCAACAACATGTTGTCGAGCACCGTCATCCGCGTCAGCGCCTTGGTCAGCTGGAACGTCCGCACCATCCCGGCCCGCGCCACCTGGTGACCGCTCTTGCCGTTGATCTGCTTGCCCTCGAACGACCAGCGGCCGCCATCGACCCGGTCGAAACCGGTCAACAGGTTGAACAGCGTCGACTTACCGGCACCGTTCGGACCGATCAACGCCGTGATCGTCCCCCGCTGCACCTCCAGGTGCTTCACGTCCACGGCGGTCAGACCACCGAACGAACGCTTCACCCCGTCAGCGATCAGAATCGGATCCGACTTCACCGAACCCGGCTCCGGAACCGCCCCGACCATCCGGTCGACCTCGACACCCGCCCCGGAGGCGTTCACCTCGTCACTTGACATTGATCAACATCTCCTTGCGGTCACCGATCAGACCCTGCGGCCGGAAGACGATCAACAGCACCAGCATCACACCGACGAACGCCAGCTGGATGGCACCGAAGTCCGGACCCGACAGGAACGGCAGATAACCCTCGGCACCCAGACCCCGCAGGAACCTGTCCGTGAAGGTCATCAGGAACCAGAACGCCATCGAACCGACGATCGGACCGAACACACGGCCCGCACCACCCAGCAGCAGGATCACCCACAGGAAGAACGTCACCTGCGGCTTGAACTGGTCCGGCTGGATCGCACCCTGGTGCACCGCCATCAGACAGCCCGCCAGCGCACCGATCACGCCGCCCAGGACCAGCACCTGCATCTTGTAGGCGAACACGTTCTTACCGAGGCTGCGCACCGCCTCCTCGTCCTCACGGATGCCCTTCACCACACGGCCCCACGGGCTGTGCATCAGCAGCCAAGTCAGCAACGCCGTCAACGCCACCAGACCCCACGCCACCGCCATCAACCACATGTGGTTACCGCTGAACGAGAACGCGCCGATCCCGTACCGCTCACCCGGATCGAAGATCAGGTTCCACGTACGGAACTCACCCGACAGGTTCTGCAACCCGTACACACCGTTGGTCAGCGGCTCCGCGAACCCGGCCCGGTACACCAGCCGCAGCACCTCGGCCGCGGCGATCGTCGTGATCGCCAGATAGTCCGCACGCAACCTCAGCGTCGGAATACCCAACAACAGCGCCAACACCACCGCACAGGCCACACCCAGCGCGAACCCGACCAGCAACGGCAGCTCGAACACCGCCACGCTGATACCCACGCCATAGGCGCCCACCAGCATGAACCCGACCTGACCGAAGTTCAGCAACCCCGTGTAACCGAAGTGCAGGTTCAGTCCGATCGCGGCCAGCGCGTAGATCGCGGCCACCGGTCCCACCGCGGATCGGGCGGACTCGGCGAGGATCAAGAAAATATCCATCGTCTACCTCTCCTAGCCGACCCGCTCGCGCCGACCGAGCAGACCCTGGGGCCTGATCAGCAGCATGAGGATCATCAGGGCCAGAGCCCACGCTTGCATGAGCTGTGTGGGGAACCACAAGGTGGACAGCATCGCCACCAGGCCGACCGCGAGACCGCCGACCATCGCACCGTAGGCCGTGCCCAGACCACCCAGGATCACCGCGGCGAACATCAGCAGCAGCAGACGGAAGCCCATCTCGTAGTCCACGACCTGGTTCAGGCCGAAGAGCACACCGCCCAGGGACGCCAAACCGCCGCCGAGGAACCACACGTACAGCGTGACCCGGTCCACGTCGATACCCGACGACTCCGCCAGGTCCCGGTTGTCCGAGACCGCGCGCATCGCCTTGCCGATACGGGTGAACTGCAGCAGGCAGGCCACCAACACCAGGACCGCGACCGCGACCGCCATGATCACCAGGTCACGCGGGGGCATCGAGATCGGCCCGAAGTGCACCATCTCCTGCACCTGGTAACCGGAGTAACGCGTCCGGTTGGCCCCGAAGAGCACCAGGATCACGTGCCGCAGGATCAGCGCCAGACCGATCGAGACAATGAACATCTGGATCAGGGCCACGTTGCGCTTACGCAGCGGCCGCCACAGGTAGCGCTCCATCGTGCCGCCCAGGACACCGCCCATGATCACCGCGATACCCGCGGCCACCCACAGCGGCACCCGCCAGCCGAGGTCATCACCCAGCACGCCAAACAGCGTCGCCAGGGCGATACCGCCGAAGACCGCCGACCACTGGATGACGATCAGCGTCGTCCGGTTGAGCTTGCCCTCCATGAAGGCGCCCAGCAGGATCGCGACCCCCAGACCGGCGAAGATCGCCAGCAGGGAGTTGCCCAGCCCCGCGGCACCGGTACTGAACAGCAGCGCCATCATCGCACCGAAGGTGACCATGTCACCGTGCGAGAAGTTGATGACCTGCGTCGTACCGAAGATCAGTGAGAGGCCGATCGCGGAGATCGCGATGACCAGGCCGAACAGCACACCGGCCGCGGCGAGCTGCACGAAGCGCTCACCGAAACCGCCGCTGACGCCCTCGACCGCGACGACGTCCTCCTCGGACGCCTCGTCATCCTCCGTCGCCTCGTCGTCGGGCGAGGGAGAACTCTCGTCCTGCCCAGCTGATGCACCGGGGCTCTCCAACACGATGAGGACGCGCCGCTGTTCGTTGGGGTCGACCTCCACCTCGGCCACACCATCGACGACGAGACTCGTCTCGCGTACGGCGAACTCGCTGGGGACGGACTCCTGGTCCAGTACTACGCGGTAGTCACCCGGTTCGGGCAACTCCACTTCCCAAATTCCATCAGAGTCGGTTTCCACCGCATCGATCTCGTCCTCACCCTGGAAGACCGTGATCAGGATGCCTTCGACACCCTGGTCCCGGTCGTCCGGCTGACCGATCTGACCGTGCAGCGACTCACCGCCCTGTTCGTCTGCCGTCGCCACTGCCCCGGGAATCACCAGGAATGCGGTGATCAGGGCGAGCAACACGGTCACGAGGCGTGTGCGCACGCGCGCTCCTTGCGCATCTGAGGTCGGCAGCACCGAATGCTCGCATTCGGCCGCCGCTGTCCTTTAGCTGTTCGGTGCGGTGAGTTTAGCCCGGTTTAGGCTGGTCATTCAGCATCGCTTAAGCCACGTGACCCAACCGTCACCCCATTGTGCGCAAACGAGACCAAACCGGTACAGGATCCGCGTTGAACCTGAACAACCGTCTAGCTTCCAACGCCGCAACCTGCCGATCTGTAGGTTTTCTCCGCGTGGCGCCCCCGAGAACACAAGCAGGGGCCGTACCCGGTCGGGTACGGCCCCTGCTTCAGTACTTCTCGGTTCGGCCGGTTAGCCCTGCTGTCCGCCGAGCGTCTCGACGACGGTCTCGGCGACCTTGCGCATGGTCAGGCGCCGGTCCATGGAGTTCTTCTGGATCCACCTGAACGCCTCGGGCTCGCTCATCCCGTGGCGGCTCTGCAACAGTCCCTTGGCCTGCTCGACGAGCTTGCGCGTCTCGAGCCGATCCGTGAGGCTGCTGACCTCCGCCTCCAACGCCGCCAGTTCGGCGTAACGGGAGGTCGCCATCTCGATCGCCGGCACCAGGTCCGACTTGCTGAAGGGCTTGACCAGATAGGCCATGGCCCCGGCCTCCCGCGCCCGCTCGACCAGCTCGCGCTGCGAGAAGGCCGTCAGGATCACGACCGGGGCGATGCGCTCCCCCGCGATCCGCTCAGCGGCGGAAAGGCCGTCCAGCACCGGCATCTTGATGTCGGTGATCACCAGGTCGGGCCTCAGCTCCTGGGCAAGCCGAATAGCGGCCTCACCATCGCCTGCCTCCCCGACGACGGCGTAACCGTCCTCCTCGAGCATCTCCTTGAGATCCAGGCGGATCAGGGCCTCGTCTTCCGCGATCACCACACGGCTCTGCATCCTCGTCACGTACACGAGGTTACCGAGATCCGCTAGTATGCTGTGCGTCGGCCCCGGCAATGCTGGTCAATCGTGACTTCACCGTTGACGGACCGCCACCAAAACCGAACACCTGCCAAGATGTCCGACTTGGCACACCTTGCCCCGATATTCCAACGGCAGAGAAGGCGCCCTCAAAAGGCGCACAGTGTGGGTTCGAATCCCACTCGGGGTACCAGAGCCACCCTCACGGGTGGCTTTTTTGCTGCTCAGAGGACCTCTCCCCCGAAAATGTCCGAAGCGTGAGCAACCATGCACCCTATGTACTCACGCACGATCGTTGACGAGACCTTCCAGCTCAAAGCCCAAGGTCTGACTGATAGGGAGATCGCTGCCCGCTGCGGTGTCTCCATATACGCAGTTAGGCACTGGCGCTACGGCCGCCGCCGGAACCCCGAGACCGAGGCCCGCCGCGCGGACCGCACCATGTACTGCCCGAAGTGCTCGGACGGAAAGCTGAATCACGAGGCATACGCCTACCTTCTCGGCGCTTACCTCGGAGATGGGCACATCACCCTCGGCAGGCGCGATGTCTACGTGCTGTGGATCCACTACGACAACAAGTACCCGCAGCTGATCAGCTACTGCACGGCCGCGATGGAGGCCGTCTTCCCGATCAAGTCCTTCAAAGCCAAGCGGCCAGGCAGCGTAGCGATCAAGGGTGCCTCCAAGCACTGGCCGTGCATCTTCCCCCAGCACGGCCCTGGACACAAGCACTCGCGGTCGATCGTTTTGGAGCCCTGGCAGCAGGAGATCGCTGATGAGCAGTCCGAAGCCCTCATACGCGGGTTCATTCACTCTGATGGATGCCGAGCCATCAACCGAATACCCAAGCGGCGACCGGACGGTGGAGCGACCCACTACGAGTACCCGCGCTACCACTTCACCAACACGTCGACGGACATCATCGAAATCTTCACTCGTGCCCTGGATCGGCTGGGCATCGCTTGGAAGATCCACGTCAACAAGCGGGAGCTCCCCCTTCGGAACGCCCAAATCGTGTCCATCTCCCGCAAGGATGCAGTGGCCAAGATGGAACGCATCGTCGGGCCCAAGTACTGAGTCAGTTGGCGCGGAGGTGGTCTCTGAGGGTGCGGGCGGCGCGGCCGATGAGGGCTTCGGCAGCGGGCTGTTGGCGGGCGGGGACCTGGGACGCGGTGAGGGCGGCGATGGCGTAGGCCTCGCCGCTCTTGTGTTCGACGACGCCGACTTCGTGGCGGTGGTTGAGGACGGTGCCGGTCTTGGAGGACCAGGTGCTGGCGTCGGTGTCGAACTCGGGGGCGAGGCGGTGGCGGATGAGGTTGTCGGCCATGAGGGCCCGTAGGCGGGCGGCGGTGTCGGGGTGGATGGTGGTGGGTTTCCAGAGGGCTTGGAGGAGGTCGACGTGGGCCCGGGCGGTGCCGGAGTTGGCCAGGGTGACGTCGAGTTGGGGGATGCGGTGGCCGTGTCCGGCGGTCTGGGCCTGGATGGCGAGGGTGTGGGCGAGGTGGGTTTCGTCGGGCGCGAGGCGTTCGGCGGGGGTCTCGTTGAGGTCGCGGATGCGGTGGCGGACGGTGATGCCGTGGATGTGGTGTTGGTGGAGGGTCTGGGTGACGTGGGCGGGCGGGGTGAGGTCGAAGAGGGCGTCGGCGGCGACGTTGTCGCTGAGGGACATGGCGAGGTGGAGGAGGTCGTCGATGGCGATGGTCGTGGGGTGTCGGAATCGGCCGAGGCCGGTGGGGCCGAGGGTGGGGCCGTCGGGCTTGATGTGGAGGGGGGTGGCGCCGTCGAGTTCGCCTTGTCGGATGCGTTGGAGGGTGGCCAGGGCGAGGGGGATTTTGACGAGGGAGGCGGTGGCGTAGGGGGTGTCGGGGTTGATGCCGATTTCGTGGCCGGTGTTGAGGTCGCGGATGAGGAGGGAGGCGTGGAGTCCGGCTTGGTCGAGTTCGGTGTGGAGTCGTTGGGTGATCACGGGGTGGGTGCTCCGAGGCAGTGGGCGACGTGGGTGTGGAGGTGGGTGCGGAGGGTTTCGGCTTGTTCTCCGGTGGCGGTGTAGGTGCGGGTGGGTTGGGTTTCTCCGAGGGGGCGCCAGTGGAGGTTGAGGTCTTCGGCTTGGCGGGGTGAGCAGAGGAGGAGGTCGTGGGTGGTGAGGATTTCGGCGGTGGCGGTGGTGAGGGTGGTGGCGTGGGTGATCTGGGTGGGGTGGAGGCCGATGCTGTCGCCGGTGTGGGTGAGGGGGTCGCGGATGTGGGGTGTGTCGTCTTCGGGTTGGATCCAGACGCGGCGGGGCGGGGTGGTGTCGTTTCGGTGGGGTCTGAGTGTTTCGAGGTAGTGGGTGTTGGCGTGGGGTGGGTGGTGGGTGGCCAGGCCGAGGGGGACGGTCCAGTGGGCCTGGTCGGGTGGGACGGCGGTGATGGCGGTGCGGACTTGTCTGGTGTGGAGGAGTTCGTCGCGTTGGGCGGGTGGGGCGGGGTGGGGGTCGAGGTGGAGGTCGTGTCGGCGGGCTTGGGCGGTGAGGTGGGCGAGGTCGTGGGTGGTGCAGGTGGTGGGGACGGCGATGCGTAGGGGGGTGTGGCGGGCTTGGGCGGCGTCGTGTTCGAGGGTGTGGGCGAGGTGGACGAGGCGTCGTGCGGTGGGGAGGACGGCGTGGCCGAACTGGGTGAGGGTGGGGTTTCGTGTGGTGCGGTCGAAGAGGGGTGCGCCGAGGTGTTTTTCGAGGGCGGCGATGCGGCGGCTGGCGACGGGTTGGGGGATGCGGGCGGCTGCGGCGCCGTGGGTGAAGCTGCCGCGGTCGCTGACGTGGATGAAGGCGGTGCAGGCTCCGACGAGGTCCATGTGCTGAGGTTATGTCGAATGTGCATGGGTGTGGCTGTTTGTGTCTTGGACAGCATGGTTGGTGGGTGGTGAGACTGCGGGGGCGGGCTGGTTGTGGCTCGTGGTCTCTTCTTCACGGGGGTTGTTGTGCGTAGTTCGGTGTGGCGTGGGTTTGTGGCGTCGGTTGCTTTGGTGCCGTTGGTGGGGTGTGGTGCGGCGGAGGCCGGCGGGGGTGCTTCTTCGGGTGGTACGCCGTCGGAGGCTCCGGCCGGGGTGGATTATGTGGCGGAGTTCGGGGCTCTTGAGGAGGAGTTCGACGCCCGGTTGGGGGTGTACGCGTTGGACACGGGTTCGGGTGAGGAGGTCGCGTTCCGGGCGAATGAGCGGTTCGCTTTCCTGTCGACGTTCAAGGCCCTGTTGGCGGGGGTGGTGTTGTCGGAGAACTCGTTGGAGGAGATGGAGCGGGTGGTGGAGTACGGGGAGGAGGATCTGGTGGATCACTCTCCGGTGACGGAGGAGAACGTGGGTTCGGGGATGTCGCTGTTGGAGTTGAGTGACGCGACGGTGCGCTACAGCGACAACGCGGCGGCGAACCTGTTGCTGGCGGAGGTCGGTGGTCCGGAGGGGTTCGGGGAGGCCCTGGTGGAGTTGGCCGGTGACGAGGTGACCAACCCGGTGCGGTGGGAGACCGAGTTGAACGATGTGGGTCCGGGTGAGGAGAGGGACACCAGCACTCCGGAGGCTCTGGCGGGGAGTCTGGAGGCGTTCACGTTGGGGGACGTGTTGCAGGAGGACCGTCGTGAGGTGTTGGTGGACCTGTTGGTGCGGAACACGACGGGGGATGAGCTGATCCGTGCGGGTGTGCCGCAGGGGTGGGTCGTGGGTGACAAGACGGGCGGCGCTGGCGGGATGCGCAACGACATCGGCGTGGTGTGGCCGGAGGGTGGTGACCCGATCGTCGTGGCTGTGTTGACGAGCCGTAACGAGGAGGGGGCTGAGTTCGACAACGCGCTGGTCGCGGAGGCCACCGAGGTGGTGGTGGAGGCGCTGGGTTAGCGGGTTTTCGGCGGGTGTGGCGGGGGTTCTGGTCAGTGCGGGACAGACTGGCCAGAACCTCTGTAACTACCCGACCCTTTCGACCCCAAATAGGTCTTTTGTCACTTTATGTAGGCGCAAGCGGGCTGAACCGGTCACATCACGGCCACAACCTGAGTACAACCCGTCGGTTCGGTCGCCTGTGAGGTGCCGCGTACCTGATCCTTGATGGCACAAAGCCCTGTCAGGAGGGGCTCGGTGCGAGAGAGGGGCGACGGTTGTTGACCGCGGTGGCCGGGGTGATCGGCGCGCTGGTGATCGGGGCCTGGGTCGTGGTGGCCTGGGGGTCCCGGCGGCGGCAGCCGTGGCTGTTGACCCCGGTGGCGCTGACGGCGGTCCTGCTGGTCGCCGTGGATCTTCCTGGCTGGTCGTTCCTGCCGTTGGTGGCGTTGGCGGCCGGTTCCTTCGCCGAATTGGTGGTGGGTGCGCGTGAGTCGCCCGCGATCCGGACCAAGGACCCCGAGGCCCCATTGAGCACGGAGCGGTGGGCCGCCGCGGTGGCGGCCCCGTTCCGGGTGGCGTTGGCCGAACCGTGGGACGTGGTGGCCCGCCCGAGCCTGCGGCGGCGTTACCAGCGGATGCTGGAGCGCCAGTGGTCGGTGGTGGACCGGGAGTCGCTGCTGGCGGCGGTGAACGCGCTACTGACCGATCTGCACGCGGGGCCGAGCCTGGACCTGGCGGTGGACCTGCGGGCGGGGACGGCGCGTTCGCGGCTGCCTTCGGACCAGGGCGGTGAGGTCACCGGTGAGACGGTGCGGCTGTCCGCGGAGCAGGTGGCCCGGCTGCGTGCCGTCACGGGTGTGTCCGAGGGCGACGAGACGGTGATCATCGGCGCCTACCAGTGGTGGAAGTCGGTGCACGTCATCCGGTTGGTCTGCGGTGGGGCGACGTTGGACTGGCTGAGTCCGGTGGAGACGCAGACGCTATTGCGCCGGGTGGCGTCGGATCTGCAGCGCCGTTATTCGTCGTGGGGTCAGCTGTCCACGGCTTTCCACGCCGGTTACCTGTTGTGGCCGGACAAGGGTGTGGACGGCGACGAGGTGGCGGATGACCGTCCGGACGCGGACCGGGTGTGGGTGGCGCTGGGTCTGTTGGACGAGGACCCGAAGAGCCCGTGGAACCTGCTTCCGTGGGACATGCCGTTGGAGCGGGTGACGTTCGAGGGCGGGGTCTCCTCCAACCAGGAGTAGAGACCGCTTCTGCTCCCCGGCGGGGGAAGTGTGCGGAGGTCCCTTCGGAGGCCGTAGGGGGCGTCTGGCGCTCGTAGGGACCCTCCCCCGGCCCCTCCCCTGCTTTCTCGCCCCTTGCGCTCTCACCCTTTGCGCTCCCTGGGAACGACATTGGCCGCACCGGTCGGCCCGGAGAGGTCGGCGCGGCTCAGTACGCCTTCCTCCGGGCCGGACCTGATGCGGCCCGTCATCGGCGCCCCGGCTCAGGGCGCCTGTTCACGCGTCAGCTGGTTCAGCTGTTGCCGAGGGCGACGGCGTCGCCGAGTCGGTGGACGCGCAGGGAGTTGGTGGAACCAGTGGTTCCGGGCGGGCTGCCGGCGACGATGACGACCTTGTCACCCTTGTGGTAGTCACCGAGCTGGAGCAGTTCGCTCTCGACCTGGCGGACCATGTCGTCGGTGTTGTCGACCCAGGGGACCAGGTTGCTCTCGGTGCCCCAGGTCAGGGAGAGCGTGCCCCGGGTGTTGGCCTCGGTGGTGAAGGCCAGGAGCGGGATGGGTGAGCGGTAGCGGGCCAGGCGCCTGGCGGTCTCACCGGACATGGTGAAGGCGACCAGGGCCTTGGCGCCGACGGTGGCGCCGATCTCGGCCGCGGCGCGGGCGATGGCTCCGCCGGTGGTTTCGGGTACCCGGTTGAGGATGTGCGAGGCGCGCAGGGATTCCTGCTCGGCGGCGCTGACGATGCGTGCCATGGTCTCGACGGTCTCGATGGGGTACTTGCCGACGCTGGTTTCGCCGGAGAGCATGACGGCGTCGGCACCGTCGAGGACGGCGTTGGCGACGTCGGAGGCCTCGGCGCGGGTGGGCCGGGGTGCGCTGATCATGGATTCGAGCATCTGCGTGGCGACGATGACCGGTTTGGCCTTGTCGCGGCAGCGTTCGACGGCGCGCTTTTGGACCATCGGGACGTTTTCCAGGGGCAGTTCGACGCCGAGGTCGCCGCGGGCGACCATGACGCCGTCGAAGACCTCGATGATGTCCTGGAGGCGCTCGACCGCCTGGGGCTTTTCGATTTTGGCGATGAGGGGGACGGTGATGCCCTCCTCGTCCATGATGCGGTGGCACTCTTCGGCGTCTGCGGGGCTGCGGACGAAGGAGAGGGCGACCATGTCGACGCCTTGGTGCAGGGCCCAGCGCAGGTCGTCCTCGTCCTTTTGGGTGAGGGCGGGGACGCTGACGGCGACTCCGGGGAGGTTGAGTCCCTTGTGGTTGGAGACGGTGCCGCCGAAGATGGCGCGGGTGTGGACGTCGGTGCTGGTGGTTTTGGTGCATTCCAGCACGACGCGGCCGTCGTCGATGAGGACGCGGTCGCCGGGGCGGACGTCGTTGGTGAGCCCCTTGTAGGTGGTGGAGACGCGTGTTTTGGTGCCGGGCACGTCTTCGATGGTGATGGTGAACTCGTCGCCGGCTTCGAGTTCGACGGGTCCGTCGGGGAAGGTTCCCACGCGGATTTTGGGTCCTTGGAGGTCGGCGAGGACCCCCACTGCTCGGTTGGCGCCCTCAGCGGCCTGCCTGAGGTTGGCCAGGCTGGCGCTGTGGTCGTCGTGGGTTCCGTGGCTGAGATTGAGTCGTGCGACGTCCAGGCCGGCGTCCACGAGTTGCCGGAGTGTTTCCAGGCTCGAGGTGGCGGGGCCAAGGGTCGCAACGATTTTTGCTCGACGTGTCACGAGTATCACTTTAGAGCGTCTGGGGGATGGAGTGGTCTAAACCAGGTTGCGAATGCACGTATGTGAGGTGGAGTCGGGGCGAACGTGGTGACCCTGGGTGAGGGGTGTTGGATGTGGGGCGTGGTCGGTGGCTGGCGTTTCGTGTTCGTTGAAGGGGTTCCTGTGTTCGATCGTTCTGTGGTGGTGTCCTCTCTGGAGTCGGAAATCGCGGCTTTGCAGGGGTTTTTGCTGGGTTTGTCGGATTCCGAGGTGGTGTTGCCGACGCGGTGCGCGCCGTGGGACGTGGCGGCGCTGTCGGTACACACGGTGGGTTCGCTGAACCAGGTGTTGGTGGCTTTGGACGGAAGTTCGCCCGAAATTTCGGACGGGCTGGTGTCCGCGGCGAAGTACTACGTGCCGGAGGTGCGCTTCTCCCCCGAGGTGAACACGGCTCGCGTGGACAGTGCGATGGAGCGGGCGGCGCGGCGTTCGGATGCGGCGGAGCCGGGGCGAGTGCTGGGGGAGACCTGGCGCACGCTGACCGAGCGGTTGGCCGAACAGCCGGCGGAGCGGACGATAGTGACGCGGCACGGTGACCCGATGTTGCTGACGGACTACCTGGTGACCCGAGTGGTGGAGTTGTCGCTGCACGGTCTGGATCTGGCGGACGCACTGGGCAGGCAGCCGTGGACGACGGATGCCGCCCTGGATGTGGTTCACGAGGTGTTGTTCGGCGCGGCGGACCGGGAGGCGGTGGAGAAGGTGCTGCCGGGGGTCTTCGGAGCCGGTGCGCTGAGCGCGGTGCGGGTGGTGACGGGCCGGGCGCCGGAGCGGCTGGAGCGCGAAGTGCTGGAGGGCGCGGGCGTGCGCGCCCTGGCCCTGGGCTGATCCCCGCACACAGGACCACGGTTTTCCTGTGATCTTGCCACCAGGAGCGCTGTACCACCTCAACCCAAGGGGCCGAACTCGTTTCTGGTAGCAAGATCACCGCGGATGGCGGCTCAGTCGGCGCGGCGCGGGCTCGGCAGGTCCGGCTGGACGCGGCTGTAGGTGCGCAGGATGCGCAGGCGCTGGATGGTCCGCATACCCTCGCGTTCAAGGGTGGCGGTGGTGTCCCAGTGGTCCCAGCAGGCTTCCCAGCCGCCGTCTGCGCGTTGCTGGTTCTCGAAGGCCTCGAGGTTGCGTTCGATCTCGGCGTCGCTGAAGAGCGGGCGGGCGATGTGGTCGGGGTGGCAGGCGAGGTCGAGCGGCGTGTGGACGTGTCCGGTGGTTCGCGGGTGGACGTCGAAGACGGCGCGGATCATGTGGGCGATGTGGTTCATCGTGCTGACGGCGCGGGCGCGGTCGGGGACGTACTGCAAGAAGGCGCAGATGCCGATGGCTTCGTGCGGGTCGGTCCAGTTGAGACTGTCGATGTGCTTCCAGCAGTAGGCGGTGGCGCGGTCGCGCCAGGGGTGGGTGATGTTGCTCTTGTGGAGCAGGCCGGTGATCATCGCGGTGATGTCGAGGCGGCTGTCGAAGTCGTCGGTCTTCTGGTACCAGGGGGCGGCTTCGGTGTAGCGGACGTTGGGCAGGACGGGTGGCAGGCCGCCGTCGTCGTTGCTGATCGAGGTGAGGTAGCGGCAGACGCCTAGGCCGATGTCCTCGGGGATGGGTCCGAGTTCGTCCAGGTACTGCAGGGCGATCTCGGTGGCGGCGGGTTGGCTGGCGTGGCCGCGCAGGTCGGGGTCGAGGGCGTTGCCGTAGCCGCCGTCGAGGTTGCGGTGGGCGGCCAGGGCTGCGCGTACGGGTTGGTCCGGTCCGGCTTGGAAGTGGTAGGCGAAGCGGTGCCGGTCCACCAGCCGGGCGCTGCGCATGACGAAGTGGTCGGCCGCGAGGTAAGAGTCCCAGGTCACTACGGTCATGTTTCGACGGTAGGTGTCGGTGGGCTGGGCGTGAATAGCGTGGCCGGGATCCATCCGCGATTTTTACGCGCGGTTCCCTGCCGTCTTGCGTTTTCGTTGTAGGTAGAGGGCTCCGGCCCAGGAGGCGACCACGCTGAGGGCGACGAGGAGCTGGGCTGTGAGCAGGTGTTCGGTGGGGTAGATGACGCCGGTGAGGTAGTGCTCGATGAAGCCTTCGGGTGGGAGTCCGGCTTGTCCGGCCTGTTCGCGGCCCCAGTTCTCGACGTGGGTGAGGGGGCAGTCCCAGCCGATGACGGTGATGCCGAGGCCGTAGAGGGCGCAGGCGAGGTGGGGCCAGATCATGGGGGGCCAGCGCCAGGAGAGGTAACCACCGAGTGCGACGTAGAGGAGGAAGGCCAGGTGGAGGACCATGGCCCCTTCGCCGATGATGCGGTAGACCATGCGTTGATCGTAGGACGCACAGCGGGTGCGGGGTAGCCCCCGCACCCGCTGTGTTTTCGTTGTTCGGTTGTGCCTGTGGTCGCCGGTTGCCCGGAGGTGCCCGTTAGACGAGCGGGCGCTCGGTGGGCGGGATGGCCACGGGCAGGGTGGTGTCCTGGGTGAGGTAGCGGTCCACGCCGGCGGCGGCGGAGCGGCCCTCGGCGATGGCCCAGACGATGAGCGACTGGCCTCGGCCCATGTCGCCGGCGCAGAAGACGCCGTCGACGGTGGTCTTGTAGTCGTTGTCGCGGACCACGTTGCCGCGGCCGTCGAGTTCGACGCCGAGCTGGTCGAGCATGCCCTCCTTCTCGGGGCCGACGAAGCCCATGGCGAGGGTGACCAGGTCGGCGGGGATCTCGCGTTCGGTGCCCTCGACCGGTTCGAAGCCGTTCGGGCCGCGCTTGACCTCGACGAGCTGGAGGGCGCGGACGTTGCCGTCCTCGTCGCCCAGGAACTCCAGGGTGTTGACGGAGTAGATCCGCTTGCCGCCCTCCTCGTGGGCGCTGGTGACCTTGTACAGCATCGGCATGGTGGGCCAGGGTTGGTGGTCGGGGCGCTTGGCGGGGGGCTTGGGCATGATCTCGAGCTGGGTGACCGAGGCGGCGCCCTGGCGGTGGGCGGTGCCGACGCAGTCGGCGCCGGTGTCGCCGCCGCCGATGACGACGACGTGCTTGCCTTCGGCGTGGATGGGGGCGCGGTCCAGGTCGCCCTCCTGCACCTGGTTGGCCAGGGGCAGGTACTCCATGGCCTGGTAGATGCCCTTGAGTTCGCGGCCGGTTGCGGGCAGGTCGCGCCACTTGGTGGCGCCGCCGGTGAGGACGACGGCGTCGTTGTCGGCCTTGAGCTGGTCGACGGTGAGGTCGACGCCGATGTTGACGCCGGTGCGGAAGGTGGTGCCTTCGGCGCTCATCTGGGCGAGGCGGCGGTCGATGTGCCGCTTCTCCATCTTGAACTCGGGGATGCCGTAGCGGAGCAGGCCGCCGATGCGTTCGGCGCGCTCGTAGACGGTGACGTCGTGTCCGGCGCGGGTGAGCTGCTGTGCGGCGGCCAGGCCGGCGGGGCCGGAGCCGACGACGGCGACCTTCTTGCCGGTGCGGTGGGTGGGCGGCAGGGGCTTGACCCAGCCTTCCTCCCACGCGCGGTCGATGATGGAGACCTCGACGTTCTTGATGGTGACGGCGGGCTGGTTGATGCCGAGCACGCAGGCCGATTCGCAGGGCGCCGGGCAGAGGCGGCCGGTGAATTCGGGGAAGTTGTTGGTGGCGTGCAGCCGTTCGATCGCCTCGGCCCAGTCGTGGGTGTAGACGAGGTTGTTCCACTCGGGGATGAGGTTGCCGAGGGGGCATCCGTTGTGGCAGAAGGGAATGCCGCAGTCCATGCAGCGTGAGGCCTGCTTGGTGACGGTTCCTCGGTCGAAGTCCTCGTGGACCTCGCGCCAGTCCTGGATGCGGACGTCGACGGGGCGGTGCTTGGGGAGCTCGCGCTCGGTGATCTTCAGGAAACCCTTGGGGTCAGCCATGGTTCTTCCTCCTTTCGTGTGCTGACTTCAGGACTGTGCGGAGGCCATGACGGCCTCGTTGACGTCGCGTCCTTCGCGTTCGGCTTCGGCCTGGGCGAGCAGGACGCGCTTGAAGTCGCGCGGCATGACCTTGGCGATGCGGTCGAGGCCCTTGTCGCCCTGGGCCAGGAGGCGTTCGGCGACGGTGGAGCCGGTCAGGGCGTGGTGGCGGCTGAGTGCGTCGGTGAGGAATTCGCGGTCCTCATCGGTGAGCTCCTCGATGTTGACCATTTCGCCGTTGACGCGTTCGGTGTCCAGGTCCAGGACGTAGGCGATGCCTCCGGACATGCCGGCGGCGAAGTTGCGTCCGGTGCGGCCGAGGATGACGGCGCGGCCGCCGGTCATGTACTCGCAGCCGTGGTCGCCGATGCCTTCGACGACGGCGAGGGCGCCGGAGTTGCGGACGCAGAAGCGTTCGCCGACGATGCCGCGGAGGAAGATCTCTCCGGAGGTGGCGCCGTAGCCGATGACGTTTCCGGCGATGATGTGGTCCTCGGCGACCAGGGTGGAGCTTTCGGCGGGGCGGACGATGACGCGGCCGCCGGAGAGGCCCTTGCCGACGTAGTCGTTGGCGTCGCCGGACAGGCGCAGGGTGATGCCCTTGGGTACGAAGGCGCCGAAGGACTGTCCCGCGGATCCGGTGAAGGATACGTCGATGGTGTCGTCGGGCAGGCCGGTGGCGCCGTAGCGCTTGGTGACCTCGTGGCCGAGCATGGTGCCGACGGTGCGGTTGACGTTGCGGACCGGGAGTTCGAGCTTGACCGGCTGGCCGAAGTCGAGTGCGCCCTCGCTGAGCTGGATGAGGGTGTTGTCCAGGGCCTTTTCGAGGCCGTGTTCCTGGCCGCGGCGGTGGGCGCGGTGGTCGCCGGCGATGGGTTCGACCTCGTGCAGGATGGGCGACAGGTCTAGGCCTTGGGCCTTCCAGTGGTCGACGGCGTCGGCGGTGTCGAGCAGGTCGACGGAGCCGATGGCCTCGTCGAGGCTGCGGAAGCCGAGCTGGGCGAGGTACTCGCGGACTTCCTGAGCGATGAACTCGAAGAAGTTGACGACGTACTCGGCCTTGCCGGAGAACCGCTCCCGGAGGGCGGGGTTCTGGGTGGCCACACCCACGGGGCAGGTGTCGAGGTGGCAGACGCGCATCATGACGCAGCCGGAGACGACGAGGGGTGCGGTGGCGAAACCGAACTCTTCGGCGCCGAGCAGCGCGGCGACGAGGACGTCGCGGCCGGTCTTCATCTGGCCGTCGGCCTGGACGACGATGCGGTCGCGCAGGCCGTTGAGCAGGAGGGTCTGCTGGGTTTCGGCGAGGCCGAGCTCCCAGGGGGTGCCCGCGTGCTTGAGCGAGTTGAGCGGCGAGGCGCCGGTGCCCCCGTCGTGGCCGGAGATGAGGACGACGTCGGCGTGCGCCTTGGACACACCGGTGGCGACGGTGCCCACGCCCGCTTCGGAGACCAGCTTGACGTGGACCCGTGCGGCGGGGTTCGCGTTCTTGAGGTCGTGGATGAGCTGGGCGAGGTCCTCGATGGAGTAGATGTCGTGGTGGGGCGGCGGCGAGATGAGGCCGACGCCGGGGGTGGAGTGGCGGGTCTGCGCCACCCACGGGTAGACCTTGTGGCCGGGCAGCTGGCCGCCCTCGCCGGGCTTGGCGCCCTGGGCCATCTTGATCTGGATGTCGTCGGCGTTGCTGAGGTAGTGCGAGGTGACGCCGAAGCGGCCGGAGGCCACCTGCTTGATGGCGCTGCGGCGCAGGTCGCCGTTGGCGTCGGGGGTGAAGCGTGCGGGGTCCTCGCCGCCCTCGCCGGTGTTGGACTTACCGCCGAGGCGGTTCATCGCGATGGCGAGGGTCTCGTGGGCCTCGGCGGAGATGGAGCCGTAGGACATGGCGCCGGTGGAGAAGCGCTTGACGATCTCCGAGACGGGTTCGACCTCGTCGATGGGGACGGGCTCGCGCACGCCCTCCTTGAGGCGGAAGAGTCCGCGCAGGGTCATGAGCTTCTCGGCCTGGTCGTCGACCTTGCTCGTGTACTCCTTGAAGATCTCGTACTTGCGGCTCCGGGTGGAGTGCTGGAGCTTGAAGACCGTCTCGGGGTTGAACAGGTGCGGTTCGCCCTCGCGGCGCCACTGGTACTCGCCGCCGACCTCGAGGCGCCGGTGGGCGTTGGGGGTGGCGGTGTGGGCGCGGCGGTGGCGGATGGCGACCTCTTCGGCGAGGACGTCGAAGCCGACGCCGCCCAGGCGGGAGGTGGTGCCGGTGAAGCAGCGGTCGATGACGTCCTGGCCCAGGCCAAGGGCCTCGAAGATCTGGGCGCCGGTGTAGGAGCTGACCGTGGACACGCCGATCTTGGACATGATCTTCAGGACGCTCTTGCCGAACGCCTTGACGACGTTGGCGACGGCCTGGTCGGCTTCGATGCCGCCGATGACACCGCGCTCGACGAGGTCGCGGACGGTCTCCAGGGCCAGGTACGGGTTGACCGCGGAGGCGCCGTAGCCGACAAGGAGGGCGACGTGGTGGGCTTCGCGCACGTCGCCGGCCTCGACGAGCAGGCCGACTTCGGTGCGGGCCTTCTCGCGGACCAGGTGGTGGTGGACCGATCCGGTGAGCAGCAGTGACGGGACGGGGGCGCGGCCGGAGTCGGCGGCGCGGTCGCTGAGGACGAGGATGTGGGCGCCGTCGGCGATGGCCGCGGAGACCTCGGTGTTGATCTCGTCCAGGCGGTCGGACAGGGCGTCGCCGCCGCCGTCGACGGGGTAGGTGCCGTCGACGGTGAAGGTCTTCAGGGCGGGGTTGGTCTGTCCGGCGGCGACGATGGCGGCGAGCTGGGCCTGGTCGACGACCGGGGTGGGCAGCACGAGCCGCTGGGTGTCGCCGGGAGCTGCGTCCAGGATGTTGTGCTCGGCGCCCAGGAGCGTGGAGAGGCTGGTGACCATTTCCTCGCGGATGGCGTCCAGCGGCGGGTTGGTGACCTGCGCGAAGTTCTGCGAGAAGTAGTCGAAGAGCTGGCGCGAGCGGTCGGACAGGGCGGCCACCGGGGTGTCGGTGCCCATGGAGCCGATCGGCTCGGCGCCGGTGCGGGCCATCGGGGTGAGGAGGATGCGGAGCTCTTCCTCGGTGTAGCCGAAGACCTGCTGGGCGAGGTTGAGTTCGGTGACCGGGGTGGGCTCGGCCTCGGGGAGGTCGTTCAGGCGCAGGACGCCGGAGTCGATCCACTCCTGGTAGGGGTGTTCGGCGGCGAGTTCGGCCTTGATCTCCTCGTCCTCGATGATCCGCCCCTGGGCGGTGTCGACGACGAAGATACGGCCGGGCTGCAGGCGGCCCTTGCGCACGACGGTGGCGGGGTCGATGTCCAGGAC
This sequence comes from Nocardiopsis valliformis DSM 45023, assembly GCF_000340985.1. Lineage (NCBI taxonomy): Bacteria > Bacillati > Actinomycetota > Actinomycetes > Streptosporangiales > Nocardiopsidaceae > Nocardiopsis > Nocardiopsis valliformis. The sequence goes on along the minus strand of NZ_ANAZ01000004.1, from coordinate 434,000 downwards.
GCCGGCTTCGGAGGCCAGGACGACGAGGCCGTCGTCGGTGACCCAGTAGCGGCCGGGGCGCAGGCCGTTGCGGTCCAGGACGGAGCCGACGAGGGTGCCGTCGGTGAAGGACACCGAGGCGGGGCCGTCCCAGGGCTCCATGAGCGTGGAGTGGTACTCGTAGAAGGCCCGGACGGCCGGGTCCATCTCGGTGTGGTTCTCCCAGGGCTCCGGGATCATCATCAGGACCGCGTGCGGCAGGGAGCGGCCGCCGAGGTGGAGGAGTTCCAGGGCGTCGTCGAAGGACGCGGTGTCGGAGTCGTCGGGGTCGACGATGGGGAAGATGCGGTTCAGGTCGCCGGGGATGAGGTCGCTGGCGAGCTTGGCCTCGCGCGAGCGCATCATGTTCCGGTTGCCCTTGACCGTGTTGATCTCGCCGTTGTGCGCCACGAAGCGGAACGGGTGGGCGAGCGGCCAGGACGGGAAGGTGTTGGTGGAGAACCGGGAGTGGACCAGGGCCAGACCGGAGGCGTAGCGGCGGTCGGACAGGTCCGGGAAGAACGGCTCCAGCTGCGGGGTGGTGAGCATGCCCTTGTAGGCGATGGTGCGCGGGGACAGGCTCGGGAAGTAGACGTCGGTCTCGTGCTCGGCGCGCTTGCGGACGCAGTAGGCGTGGCGCTCGAGGTCGATTCCGGCGAGGCCCTCGGTGGGGGTGCCCTCGGTACCGGTGATGAAGATCTGCCCGAAGTAGGGCATGACCTCGCGGGCGGCGGGGCCGCTGTACTGGGGCTCGAAGGGTACCTCGCGCCAGCCGAGGAGGGTCAGGCCCTCGTCGGTGACGATGGTGTTGATCTTCTCCACGGCGGCGGCGCGCTCGGCGGCGTCGGAGGGGAGGAAGCCGATGCCGGTGGCGTAGGTGCCGGCTTCGGGGAGCGGGAAGTCGCAGACCTCGGTGTAGAGCTCGTGCGGAACCTGGGTGAGGATGCCCGCGCCGTCGCCGTCGTCGGGGTCGGCGCCGGAGGCGCCGCGGTGGTCCAGGTTGCGCAGTACGGTGAGCGCCTTCTGCACGATGTCGTGACTGCGACGTCCAGTGAGGTCGGCCACGAAGCCCACACCGCAGGCGTCGTGCTCGAAGGTGGGGTCGTACAGGCCCTGGGGTGTGGCGGTTGCGTTCGTTCGGACGGACGAACGCCGCACGTTTCCAGCAGGCATCTACCCTCCTGTCGTCTTAGATCGGCTTCGTGAAAAGCGCATCCGGGACGACATTGGCCCTGCTGCGTACGTGATGCTGTTGTGTCCGCCCGGTGGGGCGGGGCCCGGCTGTGCGGGTGCCCGGCCGGTTCACCGTCTCGCGTACACGTCCTCGTGTCGCCGGTGCTGGTCGGGCTGCCCGCTGCGGGCAGGTTCTCTTATACATGCTGGTCCAGCCACGATGCGAATCGTAGGTCTAGACCAGGTGGCGCCGCGGTGCGCCGTCGGTCAGTGCGTGCCCGATCCGTGGAAGGTGACACGTGTCCCTCCCGGATTCGCATCCGGTGAAGGCTGGCCTAGCCGGTTTTTCCACCAGGGAACCCCGCTAAACCTCCCAAAGTGGGTAAAACGCCGACCGGGGGCCGATTCTTCACCCGAGGCACACGAACACAGCGCGCCGCAAGCCCACATTACCTCGGCGTTAACGCCGGGCCCAAGGGGGGAGGAAGTGACCAGGGAAGTGATATCTCCCTCATCCGGCATGAACCACCCCGGGCCGAGTCACCGCTGAGCCACCGGTGGAGCCCGCGTGACATGGGAGGATCGGCAGATGGCAGGACACCCGATTTCCCCCGGCCCGGACGAGACCGGCGCCACCACCGCTGACAAGACCACCCGCGTACCAGGGATCCCGGTTCTGGCAACACCCGCAGCCCCCCGGCCCAACCAGCATCCGCCCCTCCCCGAGGCCGCACAGAACTTCCTGCGCGAGCACGGCACCGACGCCCCTCGGCCCAGGATGATCCTGGCGCTGCTCTCCGACGGCCGTTGGTGGAGCGCCAACGACCTCGTGCGCGCCAGCGGTGTCGCCTACGCCGTGGTCTCCTCCCTGCTCAAGTCCTTGGAGGAGGCCGGGGAGCTGGTGCGCGAGCCCGAGCGTGACCGGTGCCGGCTGCGGCGACCCGCCCACTACAACGGCGCGAACGCCCCGATCCTGGCCGACCCGGTGGCCCACCTGCTCTCGGAGCACCCGCGGGCCGCCGCCGAACTGGTGCGCGCAGTCCATGAGGGACCCTCCTCCGACCTCGACCTGGACCATGTGTCGGCGACCGCCGAGACCGCCCTGCGACGGGCGCTGTTCCTAGCCACCCGGTTCGACCTGAGCCAGCGCACGCTGCTGTGCGTGGGCGACCACGACCTGACCTCCCTGGCGCTGGCCCTGGTGCAGCCGGGGGTGCGGGTGTCGGTGGTGGACCTGGACGAGCGAGTGCTGGCGCACATCGACGCGGTGGCCGAGCGGCTGGGGCTGCCGGTGCGTACCTACAGCGCGGACCTGCGGCTGGGGTTGCCCGCGACGCTGCGGGAGAGCGCCGACCTGGTCTTCACCGACCCGCCCTACACCCCCGACGGGGTGGAGCTGTTCGTGCGGCGCGGGGTGGAGGGGCTGTCCGACCCCAAGCGGGGCAGGGTGCTGGTGGCCTACGGGGCCAGTGAGACCACCCCGAAGCTGGCCGCCGCCACCCAGGCGCGCATGGTGCGTTCGGGGCTGCTCATGGAGGCGGTGTGGCCGGATTTCAACCGGTACCTGGGCGCGGAGTCGATCGGTGCCGCCAGCGACCTGTACGTGCTGCGGCCGCTCTCGCGCACCCTGCTCTTCGCGGGCGGGGACGCCTCCCGGGTGTACAGCCAGGGATCCAACGCCAAGGAGGCCAAGGGCGGGCTGACCCTGGAACGGGCCGCCGCGGTGCTGGAACGGGTGTCCGGGCTGCTCAAGGGTGAGAGCGCCGAGGCCGTGGAGAGCACGGAGGACCCGGCGAACGCGGACGGCGCCGAGAAGGACGAGAAGGCTGACCAGGCCGACACCGCCGCGGGCGCGGCCGCGCCCGCCCTGGTCGGTGACTGGCCCCGCGAGGTCACCAAGGACGTCCGGGTGCGCCTGTCCACCTGGATGGACTCCCCCACCGCCGTCGGGGCGTGCTCGGTGGTCAACCTGACCGGCGGGTGGGAGCGGTTGGCTCCCCGGGTGGCGCTGGCCGCGACCACGGACGAGACCTTCGTACTGGTGCCCTCCTCCTCGCGGTGGGTGCGCGACGAGGCGGGCCAGCGCGAGTTCCGCGCCCTGGTCGAGCCCGGATCGCGGGTGCGGTTCCTGCGGGGGCTGGGCGCCCCGGACCTGACGGCGATCCGGTTGAGGCGCAACCCCGAGCCGGGCGGGAGCACCGGGCGGCTGCTGGCCCACGTGCAGGGGCGCGCACACGGGACGCTGACCACCACGATGCGGACCGGGCTGGTGGAGGTGGCGGCCTGGCGGGGGCGGCCGATCAACAAGCGCACGGCCCGGCACGCGGTGGCCTCGGCTCCGGGCTGGCTGAGCGGGCACAGCCTGCTGGACCTGCCCGAGCACCGGTTCTCGGAACTGCGGGTGCTGGCCTCGGAGCTGGTGGCCCGGGTGGAGGAGCTCCAGCAGGCCAAGGGCTGAGCGGGAACACGCGGTCAGCCCCGGGCATGCGGTCAGCGCCAGCACGCGGTCAGCGGTGACATGACGGGGGCGGGGCCCGGTGGAAGGTGACTTCCGCCGGGCCCCGCCCCCGTGTGTGCTTCGGTTGTGCGTCGGTCGCCGCCCGCGGCTACTCGCCGGGGTCGACCGGCTGCTCGACCTGCTCCTCGATCGGGAGCTCCTCCTCCAGGGGCGGGTCCTCGACCAGTTCCTCCTCGGTGCCGTCCCCGGCGCCTTCCTCGGTACCGGTCCCCTCACCGCCGCCGACCTCGCCGATGCGCCGGAAGAAGGGGTTGCGGAAGTTGGCCAGGGTCACCAGCGGCGCCACCAGGCTGACGCGCTCCTCCACCGATTCGGAGTCGGCGGGCTGGACCCAGACCACCACGAGGTAGTGACCGGTGATGATCGCGTCGGCAGCACTGTAGCCGGCGCCGAGGCGGTCGAAGGGGTCGTTGCCCGAGGGCGGCAGGACGAACCCGGGGTCGACCGGTTCCTCGTCCTCCTCGGTTTCGGGCAGTTCCATGGCCTGGGCCACGGCGCGGCTGTCCTCGATGTCAGCCAGGTTGAACACCGTGACCACACCGAAGATGTCGTCATCGGAGACGTAGGTGGCGCGGCCCGCCTGGGTGCAGTCCGCATCGGTCAGGGCCTGCTGGAGCCCGTCGCCCCAGACCGCGGCCGAGCAGTCCTCGGTCAGGTCCGAGTCGCGCAGGGTGAAGTCCAGGCTCTGGCCCGAGATCTCGGAGTTGTGCCGTTCGAACAGCTCGCCCTCGTTGAGCGGGCGGGTGTCGTCCTCGCGCGAGGACAGCACCACGTTCATGTTGCTGTCCCGTGAGTCCTGGATCCGGTACAGGGCCGGGCGGGTCTCCTGGGCGGCCTGCTGTTCGTCGTCGCCGCCGGTCAGGTCGAAGAAGAGCACCGTGCCCAACGCGACGAGCGCCACGACCAGCGCGCCGACCAGCAGGGTCAGCATGCGGCCGAAGCGGCGGGGTTCCTTCTTGCGTCGGCCGCCGCCCTTGCGGCGACCGCCCGCACGGTCCGCACTGTTCTCCGCCCGGCCCTGGGTGGACTGGGCGGACTGGTCTGCCGCGGCCGGAAGCTCGGCGGGCTCGCTGTTTTTCCTCCGGCGGCCCGGCCTGCCAGGCGTCGGCGGTTCAGAAGGGGACACCCAAAGGACCTTTCCGTGGATGCGGGCCGGTCACGCGAAGTGACCGGCCCGGTTGCGCTCGGGATGTGGAGGGGGATCACTCCCCCTCGTCACGACCCTCGGCCGTGTTCCTCGGCATCCGCGGAACCGGCGTCCGCGGAACACGTCCTAGCGGGAGTGGGTCGATCTGTCCGAGATCCTATCGGGGCGTCCGACAGGGCCGAACAGTTCTGTCGCCACCGCTGCGCGGGGCTCCCCTGTCACTGCTCGCGCCTACTCCTCCTCTTCCGCGGGCCGGTTCGCCACGACCTCGTCGTAGACGAAGCCGAAGGCGCTCTGGGAGACCACGCTCGCGGTGGCGATACCGGGGTCGTCCCCGGGCGGAGAGCCGTCGGTGGCCGCGACCCAGTACACGGCCAGGTAGTGGCCCATGACCTGGGTGCTGGCCTGGCTGTAGCCGTCCCGGAGCCCCTCGACGCCCTCGGCCTCGCGGGTCAGCAGGAACCCCGTACCGGTCTCGGCGTTGGTCGGGTCCAGTGCGGCGGCCACGTCGGTGGCGCCTTCGCTGTCGGAGAGGTCGAACAGGGTCACCTGGGCGATGTAGTCCCCGTCGCCGTCGGTGTAGACACCGGAGGCCGCGTTGAGGCAGTTGGCGTCCAACAGGCTCTGGCCGAGCTGCTCCCCCCAGACCAGGGATGTGCAGGAGTCGGTGACCTCGGAGTCGCGCAGCTGAAGGTCCATCCCGGCCATGTCGAGCTCATCGACCGAGCCGAAGACCGACTCCTGGGTCATGGGCTCGGCGTCTTCGGCCCGGTGCTCGATGGGGCCGAAGACCTCGGGGTTGTCCGGTTCGAACAGGTACGAATCCGGTGTGATGGTGCTGTGCCCGTCGGGCGGGGCGACGATGCTGTCCTCACCGCGGTCGGTGTTGCCGCCGGCCCCGGTGAGGAGCTGGAAGCTCAGCACACCGAGGAGGGCGACCAGCGCGATGCTGAAGGCGCCGAGCAGCACGCCGAGCACGGCGGTACCGCGCTTGCGCTTGCTCTGTTCGGCCAGGGTGTAGACGATCTGGTTGGGTCGCTCCCCCAGGACCGACACCTTCTTGATCGCGGACGCCGAGAAGGCGGAGACGCGTCCCACGCCCTTCTTGTCCTTGCCCCTGTCCTTGCGCCGGCTCTGGCGGCCTCCGGAACGACCGGACTGCTCGGCCCGGTCCTCCTCTTCGTAGTCGTCCTCGTATCCGGCGTCGGGATCGTCGTCATAGCCGTCGTGCTCGGCACCGGACCTGGACGAGGTGTGGCCGTACTCGGCGGAGAAGTCCTCCTCCGGGTCGTACTGCTCCTCGTATCCGTCCTCGGTGCCGTAGTCCTCGACGTACTCCTCGGTGCGGGCGCTGTCGGCGCGGCGTGATCCGCCGCGCCGACGTCTGCGTCCGGGACCGGACTCGGCTCTGCTCACGGTCTTTCTCAATCGTCAACCCGTGGTCTGCTCGACTGGTGCGGGAAACGCCGTACGGCGCGGTCGGCCACGGGCCTGTGCGCCGGGCTTCGGTGTTCTCCCGCTCTATTCGGGCTTCGACCCGGAGTTTTTCTCGTCGCCGTCCGCGCTGGCGTCGTCCTCCGTGGAGCCCTCGCTACTAGATCGCTCAGGGCTCGGGTGGTATTCCGTTCCGGCTCCCTCGGAAGAGCCCGTGTCCTGGTCGAACACCGAATCATCGGTGTCCACGGCGCTGTAGACGGTGCCTTCGTCAGCCTTCTCACTGTCGGTTGTGTCCCCGAACACCTGGGTCCCGGCGTCGTGGCCGTGCGGGACGACGGCGGTGGAGAAGGAGTCGAGGCGGCGGCCGGCCCAGACGAAGTAGGCGAGGGCGCCGAGGAAGACGACGATGGAGGTCCAGTTGTTCAGGCGCATGCCGAAGAAGTCGTTGGCCGGGTCCACGCGCAGGTACTCGATCCAGAACCGACCGACGCAGTAGCCCATGACGTAGACGGCGAAGAGGCGTCCGCCCTGGAGGGAGCCCTCGAAGCGGCGTCCGAGGTAGGCCAGGAGGACGGCCAGGACCAGGCACCACAGGGATTCGTAGAGGAAGGTGGGGTGGTAGGTGGTGACGCCGACCTCCATGCCGGCGCGCATGTGGCCTTCGGGGGTGGGGTAGATCTCCAGGGCCCAGGGCAGGTCGGTGGGGCGGCCGAAGAGTTCCTGGTTGAAGTAGTTGCCCCAGCGGCCGATGGCCTGGGCGAGGGGGATCGTGGGAGCGATCGCGAAGGCGAGCTTGGACATCGACAGTCCGCGCTTGCGGGCGACCAGCCAGACGCCGACGGCTCCGAGGGGGACGGCGCCCCAGATGCCGAGGCCGCCCTCCCAAACGTAGAGGGCGCGGATGGCTTCGCGGTCCGGACCGAAGTACAGGTGCGCGTCACTGATGACGTGGTAGAGGCGGCCGCCGATCAGACCGAGGATCACGGCCCACACGGCCATGTCCATGATGGTTCCGGGCTCGCCCCCCATCGCCTTCCAACGGCGTTCGCTCCAGAAGACCGCGACGATGACCCCGGCGAGGATGCACAGGGCGTAGAAGTGGATCTGGAACGGACCGATGGGGATCGAGTTGATCTCCGGGCTGGGAATGGCCGCGAGGGCGCGGCCGAACTCGGCCGCGCCCTCGGAAGCTGTCGACGACAATGTCACTGCTCTGCTCTCGGGTTCGCCCCGCGTGCGGGGGGTCTGTTCAGGGGTTCTACTCCGTGTCGCCCCCGTCGTCCTCGCCCATGGGCCGGGTGTCGACTTCGCCGTCTCCGGCGGAGGCGATCGCCTCTTTCAGGCCCCGGGCGGTCATGGCGGTGTTGTTGTCGAGCAACTCGCCGTTGATGTAGACGGAGGGGGTGCCGCGGAACTCGTTCTCTCCGCTGTAGCGAGTGTAGGCCGTCCCGGTGGCGTCGATGATCTCGCCCGTGTAGGTGCCCTCCAGGAAGGAGGGGTCGTGGCCGTTGTCCGCTCCCCAGCTGATGAGGTCGGTCAGGACCATGGGGCCGATGTTCTCCTCGCCGATCTGTTCGGTGGCGTCGACGGTGAGATCGGGCAGGAAATCCTCGGTGAACTCGGTGACGACGGCGGCTTCGGCGTCGAGGCGTTCGTCGAACTCCGCGGCCTGCTCCTCGGTGGCGTCGGTCTCGCGGAACCACTCCTTGAGGTTGCTGACCGTGTAGCCCTCGTTCTCGGCGTTGGGCTGGTTCTCGAAGAGGAGGTCGTTGTACTCGACGAAGACGCCGTGGTCGGCGGCGGCCCGGCCCGCGGCGGCGGCGCGGAGTGAGTTGGAGCTGGTGGGAACGGGCTGCTGGGCGAAGATGCTGACCGTGCGGTAGTGCACGATGGCGTTGCCTTCGGCGGCCTGTTGCTTGAGGACGTCGCCGTTGAGGAGTTCGAACTGGCGGCAGGCCGGGCACTGGTAGTCGGCGTAGACCTCGACCACGGGGGCGGAGGCGCCTTCCTCACCCATCACGACGCTGCCGTCGTCCTGGAGGGTCTGGGCGGCCAGCGGTCCGTCGTAGCCATTGGAGCGGTCGGAGTTGAGGATGGCGAAGCCGATACCGACGATGAGCACGACGACTGCCACGGCGGCGCCGACGACGATCAGGGTCCGGTTGCGTTTGGCGGCCCGCTTCTCCTTCTCCCGCTGTTCCCTGAGTTTCTCGCGGGAGCGCTTGCGCGCTTCACTCCCCATGGTCTTCCTCTGTTTCTGGTTCTACTTGGAGTGGTCGACCGTCGTTTCGGATGATCCGGTGGGCACGTGTTCCGGGGTCACCGGAAGAGCCCGAGGACGCGGTCGAGGGCGAAGGGGGAACGGGGCCAGATCGCGATGACCGTGCCCATGGCGAAGAAGGCGATGTCGCGTGCGATGGAGATCCCGTAGGTGGTCTCGCCCGGTTCGACCTGCCCGCCGCCGCCGAAGCAGCCGCAGTCGATGTTCAGGCCGCGGGCCATCGCGGAGAGGATTCCGGCGATGAAGACGACCATGAGCAGGGCGCTGACGGCGCCGACGTAGCGGGTGGCCAGGCCGATCAGGAGCAACAGGGCGAGGGCGAGTTCGAAGAGGGGGAGGGTGTAGCCGATGAGCTGGGCGACCTCGGTGGGGAAGAGGTCGTAGGCCTCGACCGCCTGCGCGGACAGGGCGGGCGGGAACTTGGTGACGGCGGCGGTGATGAGGACGGCGGCGAGGCCGATCCGGCAGGCGAGGGTGAGCCAGGGCTGGACGGTCTCCCAGCGGGTGGGCTGCTGGGTGGTGAGGGCGTCGTCGTTGGTGTCCGTCATCTTTCAGGCCTTCGGGAGAGGGGGTCGGTCGCACGCGAACCATGGCTTTGGGTGTGCTTTTTGTCGCTCTGAGTATCGAAGCCAAGCCTACTGTGTGTAGTGACCCTGCGACACGGGGCGGTGGGCTCCGGTGCGGGGCCAGAGGTCCCGGGGCGGCGGGGACACCGCCATCACACCACCGAATCGCTTGCCGGGTGGCTGTTTCGGACGGTTTCGGGGGTCGCTCTCACCCGATTCTCACGCTTTTAACCTTGTGCTTGACCAGGCGCGACTGCACTTGTCCGGGAAACAGAAAGGGCGGTGGGTCGCCCCAGAAAGGGGCGGCCCACCGCCGGTGTCAAAGGTCTCCGAAGCGGGACCGGAGGGCTCGTCTACCGGGACCGGACGCCCCCGGCGAGGTCCTCGGCGAAGGAGCGGACAGCGATGAGTCCGGTCTCCAGGTCCGGGGCGTCCAGGATGCGCTGGCAGAACCCGGCGCCCACGATGACGCCGTCGGCGTAGGCGGCGACCTCGGCGGCCTGGGCGGCCGTGGAGATGCCCAGGCCCACGCAGATCGGCAGACCGGAGTCCTTGGTGACCTCGCGGGTGCGGCGCACCAAGGTTTCGGCGGTGTCGGCGACCTGGGTGCGGGTGCCGGTGACGCCCATCAGCGAGGCCGCGTACACGAACCCGCTGGAGGCGCGGGTGGTGAGCTCCAGGCGCCGGTCCGTGGAGGAGGGCGCGACCAGGAAGATGCGGTCCAGCCCGGCGGCGTCGGAGGCGGCGAACCACTCGTCGGCCTCCTCGGGGATGAGGTCGGGGGTGATGACCCCGGCCCCGCCCGCCTTGGCCAGTTCGGTGGCGAAGCGGTCCACCCCGTAGCGCTCGATCGGGTTCCAGTAGGACATGACTAGGGCGGCGGCCCCGGTGGCGGCGGTGGCCTCCACCACCCGGAAGACGTCGTCGGTGGTGGTACCCGAGGCCAGCGCCTGGTCGGCGGCGCGCTGGATGGTGGGGCCGTCCATCATGGGGTCGGAGTAGGGCAGGCCGACCTCGATGACGTCGCAGCCGCCCTCGACCATGGCCTGGATGACCCGGATCGAGGAGTCGACGTCGGGGAACCCGGCGGGCAGGTAGCCGACGAGTGCGGCGCGGTCGGCCTCGCGGGCCTGGGCGAGCTTGGTCTGGAGTGTGGTCGCGGCCATTACGCCTGTCCCTCCGAGTCGACGAGGCCGAAGTAGGCGGCCGCTGTGTTGACGTCCTTGTCGCCGCGCCCGGAGAGGTTCACCAGGATGACGGCGTCGGGTCCCAGGCGCCGGCCGAGCTTGAGCGCTCCGGCCAGCGCGTGGGCGCTCTCGATCGCGGGGATGATGCCCTCGGTGCGGCAGAGCAGCTGGAAGGCCTCCATGGCCTCGCTGTCCGTGATGGGCTCGTAGGTCGCCCGGCCGGTGTCGGCGAGGTGGGCGTGTTCGGGGCCCACCGCCGGGTAGTCGAGTCCGGCGGAGATGGAGTGGCTGGGCAGGGTCTGACCGTATTCGTCCTGGAGGACGAAGGTGCGGGCCCCGTGGAAGACGCCGGGGCTGCCCGCGGTGATGGAGGCGGCGGTCTGCTCGGTGTCGGCTCCCGCTCCCCCGGCCTCGAAGCCGTACAGGGCCACGCTCTCGTCGGGGATGAAGGCGGCGAAGATCGCGATGGCGTTGGAGCCGCCGCCGACACAGGCGGCGACCGCGTCGGGCAGCTTCCCGGTGAGTTCGAGGACCTGTTCGCGGGCCTCGGCGCCCACGGTGAAGTGCAGGTCGCGCACGAGCTTGGGGAAGGGGTGCGGTCCGGCCGCGGTCCCGAAGAGGTAGTGGGTGTGGTCGACGTTGGCCACCCAGTCGCGGAAGGTCTCGTTGATCGCGTCCTTGAGGGTGCGGCTGCCGATGGTGACCGGGACGACCTCGGCGCCGAGCATGCGCATGCGGGCGACGTTGAGCGCCTGGCGTCGGGTGTCCTCTTCGCCCATGTAGATGCGGCAGTCCAGGCTCATCAGGGCGCAGGCGGTGGCGGTGGCCACGCCGTGCTGGCCGGCACCGGTCTCGGCGATGACGCGGGTCTTGCCCATGCGCTTGGCGAGCAACGCCTGGCCCAGCACATTGTTGATCTTGTGCGAGCCGGTGTGGTTGAGGTCCTCGCGCTTGAGCAGGATGCGGGCGCCACCGGCGTGCTTCGAGAAGTTGCGGGCCTCGGTGAGCAGGCTCGGGCGTCCCGCGTAGCTCTTGAGGAGCTCGTCGAACTCGGTGTGGAAGGCCGGGTCGTCCTTGGCCTTGGCCCATTCGGCCTCGACCTCGTCGAGGGCGGCGATGAGGGCTTCGGGGGCGAACCGGCCACCGAAGCGGCCGTAGTGCCCGCGGTCGTCGGGCACCGGTTGGGCGTGGCTCATGGGAAGTTCTCCTGGGAAAGAGGAGGCCGACCGCGGAAGGTCCCCCCGAGGCGTCGCGCCGCGGGGGGCCGCGCGCCGACCAAGGCTGTGCGCCGCCTGGCTCCGGCGGCGCGAGTTGGTTCGGGTCAACGCGGCGACGGGAACCCGCGGGCTGTGCCTACGGGCTCCCTAGAGCCATCGCCATCGACGCCAAAGCGGGTGCGCGGTGGCTGTCCGCGCCCGCTCCGTGTGCGTCTTCGTCGTTCCCATCGTGTTTTCCCCGTCAGTTCCGGTCGCGCAGTGCGGGGTGGGCACCGGCGGTCACCAGGTCGGCGACGGCCTCGCGCGGGTTGCGTCCGCGGACGAGGCTCTCGCCCACCAGGACGGCTCCGGCTCCGGCTCCGGCGTAGGCCAGCAGGTCGTGCGGGCCACGGATGCCGGATTCGGCGATCCTGACGCGGTCGGCCGGGATGAGGGGGGCGAGCCGGGCGAAGGTGTCCCGGTCGACCTCCAGGGTCTTGAGGTTGCGCGCGTTGACGCCGATGACGGTCGCTCCGGCGTCCAGGGCGCGGGCGACCTCCTCCTCGTCGTGGACCTCGACCAGCGGGGTCAGGTCCAGCGAACGGGCGCGCTCGACCAGGGAGACCAGGGCCTCCTGGGTGAGGGCGGCGACGATGAGCAGGATCGCGGAGGCGCCGAAGACGCGGGCTTCCCACAGCTGGTAGGAGCTCACGACGAAGTCCTTGCGCAGCAGCGGGGTCTCCACCGCGGCGTGGACGGCGCGCAGGTCGTCCAGGCTGCCGTTGAACCGGCGCTGCTCGGTGAGCACGCTGATCAGGGTGGCGCCGCCGGCCTCGTAGTCGCGAGCCAGGGCCGCGGGGTCGCTGATGGAGGCCAGCGGGCCCTTGGAGGGGCTGGCCCGCTTGACCTCGGCGATGACGTGGACGCCGGGGCGGCGCAGGGCGGCTTCGGCGTCCTTGGGGACGGGCACCGACTCGGCTTGCGCCTTGAGGCGGTCCAGGGGGAGTTCCGCCTGTCGCTGCGCCAGGTCAGCGCGTACTCCGTCGAGGATCTCGTCGAGCACGCTCACCAGTTCTAGCTCCCTCGTCCATGGGTTCGGTTCACGGTGGTCGGTCCGGGTCCGGCCCCGGACGCGGTGGTCCGGGTGCGGACGCGGCGGGCTGGGCGGACTCGGGCGCTCAGCTGTCACACCGTGTGCTGGTCATCGTATCCACCCTTGGGGGCTGGGGGGTCGCCGCCCCCATGTCACCACGCCGGGCGGATGTGGGTCACCAGGTGGGCAGAAGCGGGGTTCCGGGTGCCAGGAAGGAGAACCAGGGCAGGTTGCGGGCGATCCAGAAGACGACGAAGGACACCAGGATCGCCCAGACGATCCAGGTGGAGCCGGGTTCGGGCGGCCGTGCGCGCGGGCGCAGGGCGCGGATCAGCCAGCGGAGGTAGGTGTAGGCGAGGAAGGGCAGCAGGAGGACGAGCAGCGGGTTCATACCGAGCGCGCCGAGGACGTCCAGGTGGGTCAGGAGCGCGACGGCACGCATGGTTCCGCAGCCGGGGCAGAAGGTCCCGGTGAGCAGCAACCAGGGGCAGGTGGGGTAGTTTCCGGGCTCATTGGGGTCCACGACGTGCAGGAGGACGGCCCCGGCCAGGGCAACGGCGGCCAGGCTGAGCGGCCAGGTGGCGGGGTGGGCGCGCTCGGCGATGCGGTCGATCCGGGCTTCGAGCCGGCTCCTGGGGAGCGGGGCGGGCCCGTCCTGGATCGTGCGCGGCCGCCGCTGTGGGCCTGAGGGCGGCTCGGGCTGTGATCCCCGAGCCGGACCCGGCTGGGGGTTCGAGGGGTGATCATCCTGCTGCACGCTGTCAGCCTACTTCCGGGCCCCGCCCCCGCGTCCGGGGGGCGGGGCCGACGGCCGGTCACTGGTCCGGTGCCCGGCTCCTACGCGAAGATCGCGAACATGCCCCCGAAGATGAACATGAGCACGTAGAGGGCGACGAGCACGAAGCCGACCATGCTGATGATGCCGAGGACCTTGGCAGTGCTGGCGGCGGACTCGGCGCCCGCGTAGTCGCCGAACTGCCACTTGGTGTTGACCTGGAGGGAGAAGATCAGGCCGATGATCCCGAGCACGCTGAGGCAGCCCAGGATGCCCAGGATGTTGATCACCATGTAGTTCTTGGGCGGCTCGCCCACGGGCGGCTGCACACCGTAGACACCGGGCGGGCCGTAGGGCGCGGGGGCCGGCGGCTGGCCGTAGGGGCCGGGCATCTGGGCGTGGAGCTCCGGGGGCGGAGGGCCGTAGCCCGGGGCGGTAGGACCGTAGCCACCGGTGGGGTAGCCGTGTTCCGGGGCGGGCGGGCCGTAACCTCCGGTGGGCTGACCGTAGCCGCCGCTGGGCTGGCCGTAGCCCTCGCCGGGCGGCGGGCCTCCGTGGTCGCCGGAGGGCGGAGGGCCGTAACTCATGAGCGTCTGTCTTTCCGGGAGGGAGCGAAGGGGTCGATGCTGGTCGGTCGGCGGCGGTGCCTGCCCGCTCGCCGACGGTGACCGAGGCTTTGAGGTGAACGTACCCCTGGCGGGGGACCCGCGTCCATCGGGTCGCCTTGTGGCGGTCTGGTCACCAGCCGGGGAAGAGCGGGGTGCCCGGGGCCAGGAAGGAGAACCAGGGCAGGTTGCGCACGAGCCAGTACGCGGTGATGACGATGGTCATGGCCCAGAGGAACCACCCGGGGGTGAGTTTGGGCCTGCGTTTGGGCGGCTTGACCGAACGGGCGAGCCAGAGGGCGTAGGTCACCGCGATGTAGGGGACCAGCAGCACCAGGAGGGGGTTCATGCTGATCGCGCCGAGGACGTCACCGTGGGTGGTGAGCGCGATGGCGCGCATGCTGCCGCAGCCGGGGCAGAAGGTTCCGGTGAGCAGCAGCCAGGGACAGGTGGGGTAGTTGCCCGGCTCGTTGGGGTCAACGAAGTGCAGGAGCGTGGCGCCCGCCAGCCCCAGGACGCCGAGACCCACCGGCCACACGGCGGGATGCAGCGACCGCAGCAGCCGGTCCAGGCGCTCGGTGCCCTTCTGCGGGGGCGTGGCCGTCATGTGGGGGTCGGTCGTCGTCGGACGCGACTGAGCGGCCGAACCGTCGTTGGAGTGCACAGGGACCAGCATAGGCGCCGGAAACGGAGATGCCCCCGCGCACCTTCACGATGCGCGGGGGACAGAGCGTCGGCTGACCGCTCCAGCGGTGGTTAGTACGTGCTGGTACTGACCGCTACCACGGCGAGAAACCCGTAGAAGACGATGGCCAGCACCCACCCGATGGAGCCGAGGATGAACGCGATCTTCGTCCACTTCTTGGCCTGGGTCTGGGCCTCGAGGGCGCCGCCCTGGTCACCGCGGTTCCACAGGTCGTTCACCTTGGCGGCGTTGACGATCGCGGGGATCGCGAACGGCCAGCAGCAGAAGACGGCGACGATGGCCCAGGTGAGGCCGTTGTCGGGCGGGGTTCCGCCGGGCTGCCCGCCGTAACCGGGCTGGCCGCCGGTGGGCGGACCGTAACCGCCGGGACCGCCGGGGGGAGGGCCGTAGCCGCCGGTGCCGCCGGGGGGCTGGCCAGGGTTGCCGGGAGGCGGGGGACCATAGCTCATGAGTGGAGAGTCTTTCCAGAAGAGGACAAGGGGTTTGGCCCGGCACGACCGAAGGGCACGCATGCCCGGCGGGGGCAGGGTGAGATCGAACCGGGCCTAACGGCGGCCGGATGAGAATGACTCCGGAACGACGAGACAGCGCCGAACAGGCTCAAAGCGGCAACTGGACCGGTGTGGAGAATGTACCCGCCTTATGGGACCTTCGTCCATTTCCCGTTACTCACCCGTTGTGAGCTGCGAGTTCCGTGCCTGGGCCCGGGTTTCGGCTACTTACCGCCCGCGGTGGCGGACTTACGGTCCGCTTCCCACTCCTCGCGGGTCGGCGGGATCGGGCGGGGCTCCTTGCGGCCCAGGCCGACCTTCTTCATCACACCGGCGACGGCCGCGAGGGCGACGCTGGCGACCAGGGCGATGACGGTCCAGACCACCAGGTCACCACCGAAGATGATGGCGACGGCGGCCACGGTCCAGGCGACAATCCAGGAGAGGGTCAGGAACCAGGCGGAAACGGTGTTGCCGTGGTCGTCGTGTTCTTCGTGGTGCTCGTCGGCCATCAGTGGCTCTCCTTGGGTTGGGCTGGCCCCTCGGCCAGCGGTGCGGGTTCGGTGTCGTCACCGGTTTCGGTACGGGCCGCCGGTGCGGTGGCGGCGGGCGTGCCGTCGTCCGGGGCGCCAAGTGTGGGGTCCTCACCGGCGTCCAGCGATTTCCACAGGTCGGCAGGTGTCTGCGCCTGGCGCGGACGCGGTGCGGCGTCCCGATCGTACCGGTTTCCCATGCCGGGCCAGGCAGGGGCACGCACTACCGCGATCAGGCCGGTCAGGATCAGCAGGACAGCACCGGCTGCTCCCATGGCGGGGCCCAGGGCGTGGAGTTCGGGTGCGCCCGCGCTCTGGGCGGCGCCGGCGGTGTCGGTGGCCAGTGCCAGGACGGCGTCGGTGAGGACCCCGGGGCGGGTGGCCGACCACAGCGACGTGAGCGCGAACACACCGCACACCGCGATCAGTAGGCCGACGACGCGGCGCAGCCAGGAGCGGGCGGCGTACAGGCCCGCGATCCCGGCGAGTCCGGCCCAGCCGAGGCCGCTGAGGGCACCGGTCAGGTCGGTTCCGGTGATGTCCACGGGCACGGCGGCCACCGGCCCGGGCGAGCTGAGCTCGCCGGTGGCCCAGACTCGGCCGGAAGCGGCCAACATGAGCGCGGCGCCCGCGGCCAGGGCGAGCATGCTCACCCCGTACTCGCGGCGGACCCGCGAGACGGCGGCCTTCTCGGCGGCCTTCTCGACGGTCTCGACGGTCTCGGCGGCAGACTCGGAGGCGGCCGCGGCGGTCTCTGGCTTTTGCGGGGTCACAGCAGCCGTCCGGCGTCGAAGCACGTGCGGTCGCCGGTGTGGCAGGCGGCGCCGGTCTGGTCGACTCGGACCAGCAGGGTGTCGCCGTCACAGTCGAGTGCGACGGAAACCACACTCTGGGTGTGTCCGGAGGTGGCGCCCTTGACCCAGTACTCGCCGCGGCTGCGCGACCAGTAGGTGGCATCGCGGGTGGTGAGGGTGCGGTGCAGGGCCTCGTCGTCCATCCAGGCCAGCATGAGCACCTCCCCGGTGTCGTGCTGTTGTACGACAGCGGGGACGAGGCCGTCCGCGGTGCGCTTCAGACGTGCGGCGATGGCCGGGTCGAGGTTGGTGACGCTCATGCTCTCCAGGTTATGGCCGATGCACGGGCGATGCTCACCGGGTTCGGCTTGCGGAAGGTTAGAGTTCGTGCGTCCGTGACGTCGCCGTTTCAACGGTTCTGCCAGCTTGGGAGCTTTCGTGACCGCCGAGTACCTGGCCGCCGACCTGGCGGGGAAACCCGCCGCGTTGACCGAGCTCGCCCAGCGCTTCCCGCGCTGGGACCCCTACGCCGCGCTGCCCGCGCTGCTGGAGGACGAACCCGCGTCGGTGCGCTTCCTCGGTCTGGGGGCGGCCCGGTACGCCTGCGAGGTGGCGGCGGCGCGGCTGCGGCGCGGAGGCATCGCGGCCCACACCGATTTCTCCACCTCGACCGAGGAGCCGCCCGCCGGTCCGGAGACGCTCGTGGTGGCAGTGAGTCTGGGCGGGGGCCAGCGTGAGCTGCACGCGGTCCTGGACCGGTACGTGGGACGTTCCCCGGTGATCGTGCTAGCGCCCGACCAGGACACGGTGGTGGGCCGGTACGCGGACCTGCTGGTACCGCTGCGGGCCGGCGAGGAGGGCTCTGGCCTGGGCTGTCGCGCCTACCAGCACGCCCTGGCGCTGCTGTTGCTGCTCGGCCACAGGCTGGGCGCACCCTCCTCAGGGGGCAGCGCCAACTTCCCCGGTCTGGTGCAGCGTGTGGCCAACGCCTCGCGGGTCCTGCTGGAGAGCGCCCCGGGGTGGGTGCCCGAGGCGGCGAAGGTGCTGGACTCCCCCGACGGCGTGCACCTGGTGGCCCCGGCCGAACGGCTGGCCTCGGCCCAGCAGGGGGTTCAGGTGTTGCGCCGGGGGCCGATCCGGGTCGCGCATTCCGCCGAGACCGGCGAGTGGTCGCACACGGACCGCCACCTCGCCGCGGTGACGGACTACCGTGCGCTGCTGTTCGCCGGTTCCACCTACGATCAGCGCTTCGCCGAGCACCTGGGGCAGCTGCGCGGGGCGTTCGTGGCGGTGGGACCCACCCCCGGACGCGAACGCGTGCCGGGGGTGGCGCTGAGCGTGCGCTACCCGGGTGACAGCGACCCGGACGTCAGCCTGCTGACCGAACCGCTGGTGGCGGAGCTGCTAGCCGCCCACTGGTGGAAGGACTGTGTTTGATTTGCGCCTCCGCCCACCCGTCGCCCGCCACCACCCTCAACGGACGCCTACGGCGCAGTCCAGCTCCTGACTTTGGCGCGTGTTCGGGCGCCACAAGCAAGGCAGGAACTTTCGGCGCCCGAACCAGCCGTTGAGCGGTCAGGCCGAGGAGCGTACCCAGGAGGCGTACAGGTCGGCGTAGACACCCGGCTGGTCCACGAGTTCGCTGTGGGTGCCGCTCTGGGTGATCCGGCCGTCGTCGAAGACCAGGATGCGGTCGGCGGCCTCGGCGGTGGAGAGGCGGTGGGCGATCGCCACCGACGTGCGGCCGCGGGTCAGCCGGTCCAGGGCCCGCTGGATGCGGACCTCGGTGTGCGGGTCCACGGCCGAGGTGGCCTCGTCCAGGACCAGTAGGTCAGGGTCGGCGATGTAGGCGCGCACGAGCGCCACGAGCTGGCGCTCCCCCGCGGACAGGGACTCGCCACGCTGGCCGACCGGGGTGTCCAGGCCGTGGGCGAGACTGCCCAGCCAGTCGGACAGGCCCAGCTCGGTGATGGCGGCCTCGAGTTCGGCGTCGGTGCTTTCCGGGCGGGCGAAGCGGATGTTGTCACCCAGGGAGCTGTCGAAGAGGAACCCCTCCTGGGGGACCATGACGACCCGGCTGCGCAGGGAGGAGAAGGCGACCTCGCGCAGGTCCACCCCGTCCAGGCGGACGGTTCCGGCGGCGGGGTCCATCAGCCGAGTGAGGAGCTTGACGAAGGTGGTCTTGCCCGACCCGGTCTCACCGACGACCGCGACCCGGGTGCCCGGGGTGATCTCCACGTCCACGTCGTCCAGGACGACCGGGCCCTCCGGGTAGGAGTAGGTGACCCTGTCGAAGCCGACCCGGACCGGCCCGCGCGGCAGGACGCGCCCGGCCTCGCCGGGGTCGGCGATGTCGGGGACGGTGTCCAGGACCCCGAGCACGCGCCGCCAGCCCGCGATGGCGTTCTGGGCCTCGTTGAAGATCTCGGTGGCCATCATCATCGGCTGGATGAACAGGGTCATCAGGAACAGGAAGGCGATGAGCTGGCCCGCGGTGAGGTCGCCGCCGATGCCCAGCCACACGCCGACCAGGACCACGGCGACGTTGCCGACGGCCGCGACGATCTCGGCGAAGGGCGAGACAGCCATGGACAGGCGTTGGGCGTGCACCTGGGCCTTACGGGTGGCCAGGACGGTGGTGTCGATCCGTCCGGCGGTGCGCTCCTCGGTGCCGTGGGCGCGGATGACGGCGGCGCCCATGACAGTCTCGCCGATGGCGCCGAGCATGTCGCCGGTGCGCTCGCGGACCTTGAGGTAGGCCTTGGACAGAAGCTTCTGGAGCCAGCGCACGCCGAAGAGCAGCGGCAGGATGCAGACCCACACCACGATGGTGAGCTGCCAGGAGTAGACCGCCATGAGGGTAGTGGCGACCAGGAGCTGGCCGGTGCTGACCAGCAGGAGCAGGCCGCCCCACTGCATGAAGGTGCTGATCTGGTCGACGTCGCCGGTGACGCGTGAGACCAGGGCGCCCTTGCGTTCGCTGTTCTGGGTGAGCACGGACAGGTCGTGCACGTGCCGGAAGGCCTTGCGGCGCAGGGTCGCCAGACCGGACTCGGTGGCCCGGTACAGGCGCAGGTTCATCAGGTACGAGCACACCATGGTGACCACGAGCAGCCCGGCGCAGACCGACACCATGCGGGTGACGAAGACCAGGTCGGGGCCGCTGGTCCCGGAGAGTCCGTTGTCGATGATCTGCTGGACGGCGACCGGGACGATGACCTTGCCCCCGGTGGCGACCACGGCGAAGAGCAGGGTGATCCAGAGACCCTTGGCGAACTCCGGGGAGAGTTGGAGGCCGCGCTTGATGGTGCCGAGTGCGGAGTCCTCGTTGCGGTGCAGGGAGAGGATGGGGTCGCGTTCGGTGCGCCGACCGTCGGCCGCTTTTTCCGATCTGTCGTCGGGGCGGGCCTGGGTTGGTGCGCTCATCGGCTGCTCTCCTCGGTGCCGTCGGTTCCGTGTCCGGTTCTGGGTCCTCCGGTGGTGCGGCGGTGTGGTTCCGTGGGTCCGGGCTCCTCCGGGACGGGTTCACGCTCGGCCTCGTTCTCGGCCGAGGCGCGTTCGTAGGCGGTGACGAGCTTGTTGTAGCCGATGGAGGTTTCCAGGAGCTCGGTGTGAGTGCCGCGGGCCAGGACGCGCCCGCCCTCCATGTAGAGGACCTCGTCGGCGAGTTCGATGGTGGCGCGGCGGTAGGCAACCACGACCACGGTCGCGGCGTCGTCGCGTTCGCGCAGCCCGGCCAGGATCTGCGCCTCGATCTGCGGGTCCACGGCCGAGGTGGCGTCGTCCATGATCAGCAGCCGGGGGCGGCGGACGATGGCGCGGGCCAGGGCCAGGCGCTGGCGTTGGCCGCCGGACAGGGTGGTGCCCTTCTCGCCGAGCCGGGCGTCGAGTCCGCCGTCGAGTTCGGCGATGAACCCGTCGGCGCGGGCCAGGCGCAGGGCGGCCCAGACCTGGTCGTCGTCGATTCCGGCGGTGCCCAGGGTGATGTTGTCGCGGACGGAGTCCTCGAAGACGAAGGTGCCCTGGGGTACGAGCGCCGCGTGGTTGGGCACCTGGTCGCGGGCGAGGTCGCGCAGGTCCGCGCCGTCGTAGGAGACGGTGCCGGTGTCGGGGTCGACCAGACGCATCAGGACGGTGGTGAGGGTGGACTTGCCCGATCCGGTGGGGCCGACGAGTGCGACGGTGCGGCCCGGTTCGATATCGAGGTCGACGCCGTTGAGCACGGTGGTGCGGGCCTGGTCGGCGCCGGTGTCCATGAGGTCACGGCCGCCGCCCTCGGCGTCGTAGGCGTCGGCGTAGGTGAAGGTGACGCCGCGGGCGCTCAGGGCGATGCCGCGGGCGGAGCCGTCCAGGGTCCGCTTGCCGTACTCCATGGTGCCGTCCGCGCGCAGTACGGACTGGACGCGGTCCCAGCCGACGACGCTGCGGGGCAGGTCGCCCAGGAGCCAGCCGAAGGAGCGGAGGGGCAGGGCCAGGAGGGTGAAGAGGAAGGCGATCTGGACGAGTTCGCCGGGTTCGATGGCCCCGGTGGACAGGCGCCACATGCCCAGGAGGAGGACGGCCAGGACACCGAAGTTGGGCAGGGCCTCGGTGAAGGGGTCGAACATGGAGCGCATGCGGCCGACCTGGATGAGGGCGTCGCGCAGGCGGTGGGCGGACTCGGTGAAGCGCTCGGTCTCGGTGTCCTCGCGGCCGAGGGTCTTGACGACCAGGGCGCCGTCGAAGGACTCGTGGGCGACCCCGCTGACCTCGGCGCGCAGGGCCTGGGCGCGGGAGGCCATCGGGGAGACGCGGCGCTGGAAGATGACGTTGGCGGCGGCCAGGACCGGGAAGACGACGAAGGCGACCAGGGCCAGGACCGGGTCGGTGACGACCATGGCGACAGCGGCGATGAGCAGCATGAACACGCTGCCCACAACCATGGGCAGCGGGGCCAGGGGCTGCCAGGCGGCCTCGACGTCGGCGTTGGCGTTGGACAGGAGCTGGCCGGTGGGGTGGCGGTGGTGCCAGGACAGGGGGAGTTCGAGGTACTTGCGGGCGACGGCGCGGCGGTAGCGGGCCTGCATGCGGAACTGCATGAGTCCGGCGAGCAGGCGCCGGATGGCCAGGCCGACGGCCTTGCCGATGCCGACGGCCATGAGCAGCGCGGCCGCGGTGATCAGGGCGGCCGCGGTGGTCTCCCCGGCGGTGAAGGCCGGGAGGATGGTGTTGTCGGTGAGGTAGCCGAGGACGAACGCGGAGCCGACGTTGACGGCGGCGTGCAGCATGGCTCCGGTGACGGCTGCGAGGAAGATCCACGGTTCGGTGCGGGCGGCGACACCCAGGACGCGCATCCCGCGGGTGAAGACCCCCTTGTGCTGGGGGTCCGCGATCGGTCTGGAGGTTCCTTCGTCCGCCGGGCCGCCGGGTGAGGCCTCCTCCCGGCTCTCCCCGTTCGCCGTCGTGGTGCCCTGCGCCATACGCCCCCGCTTCCGTTCTCGACCGGCTCGCTCCGGCCTCAGCAAGCAACGCCCCGACCGGCCTCGGGCATGCCGAAGGCCACGGGGCGCGTGTCGGGCCAACCTATCCAGCGGCACCGACAGCTTCCACCGGATTGTTTCAGCACGGGACGCATCCGTCCTATTCCGTCCAACTGGAACTTCCCCGGGTTGGCTGGGTGTGCACACGTCGGGCCCGGAACACCGTGGTCGGTGTGCCGGGCCCGCAATGTGTGGGGGGACGGTGGGGCGGGCGGGGTGAGGAGCGGCGCTGTCCGTCCAGCTCCCCGGCGAACTCACGGCCCGGGTTCTCGATGCATCCGAGGTGGTTCGGGAAGTACTGGAGGGCGGCCTTTCGATGCCGCCCGTTCTTGCCACCAGCCGTTACCGAACCGGGTATCCGGCCTCGCTCAGGCTCTTCTTGACGTCGGCGATGGTGAACTCACCGAAGTGGAAGACGGTCGCGGCCAGTACCGCGTCCGCCCCCGCCTCCACCGCCGGGACGAAGTGCTCCACCGCGCCCGCGCCGCCCGAGGCGATCAGCGGGACGTCCACCCGGGCACGCACCGCCCGGATCAGCTCCAGGTCGAACCCGGCCTTGGTGCCGTCGGCGTCCATGGAGTTGAGCAGGATCTCACCGGCGCCCAGCTCGGCGGCGCGCTCGCACCACTCCAGGGCATCGATACCGGTGCTCCGGCGTCCGCCGTGGGTGGTGACCTCGAAACCACTCGGGGTGGGCTCACCGCCCTCACGCACCCGGCGCACGTCCGCGGAGAGCACCAGGACCTGGCGGCCGAAGCGTTCGGCGATCTCCGCGATCAGCTCGGGGCGGGCAATCGCGGCGGTGTTCACCCCGACCTTGTCGGCGCCCGCGCGCAGCAGCCGGTCCACGTCCTCGGGGGCGCGGACCCCTCCCCCGACGGTCAGCGGGATGAACACCTGGTCCGCAGTGCGGCGCACCACGTCGTAGGTGGTCTCCCGGTCACCGCTGGAGGCGGTCACGTCCAGGAAGGTGAGTTCGTCGGCGCCGCCGCCGTCGTAGGTGCCCGCGAGCTCGACGGGGTCACCGGCGTCTCGCAGGTTCTCGAAGTTGACGCCCTTGACGACCCGCCCGGCGTCCACGTCCAGGCAGGGGATGACTCGGATGGCCAGGCTCACCGGTCCGCACCCCGCACCGTGGCCAGGGCGTCCTCCAGGGTGAAGGCGCCTTCGTACAGGGCGGTGCCCATGATGGCGCCCTCCACACCCAGCGGGACCAGGGTGGCGATGGCCTCCAGGTCGGCGAGGCTGGACACGCCGCCGCTGGCGACCACCGGCTTGTCGGTGCGCTCGCACACGGTGCGCAGCAGGTCCAGGTTGGGGCCCTTGAGGGTGCCGTCCTTGTTGACGTCGGTGACGACGTAGCGGGCGCAGCCCTCGGCCTCCAGGCGCTCCAGGGTCTGGAACAGGTCACCGCCGTCCCGGGTCCAGCCGCGGGCGGCCAGGGTGGTGCCGCGCACGTCCAGGCCGATGGCGATCTTGTCGCCGTGCTCGGCGATGATCTTGGCGCACCACTCCGGGTTCTCCAGGGCAGCGGTGCCGATGTTGACGCGGGTGCAGCCGGTGGCCAGGGCGGCGGCCAGCGACTCGTCGTCGCGGATGCCGCCGGACATCTCGACCTTGACGTCGAGGCGGCCGACGATGCCGCTCAGCAGGTCACGGTTGTGGCCACGGCCGAAGGCGGCGTCCAGGTCCACCAGGTGGATCCACTCGGCCCCGGCGTTCTGCCAGGCGGTGGCGGCTTCGAAGGGGTCGCCGTACTGCCCGCCAGAGCCCGCCTTGCCCTGGACGAGCTGGACGGCCTGCCCGCCCGCCACGTCCACGGCGGGAAGCAGTTCGAGTGCGGGGGTCGACGGGGTGTGCTCGCCGGTCATGGATGCCTTCTCGTGCTCGGTTGGTACGGGTTCTGGTGTGGGAACGCGGGGACGCACGTCCCGCGAGGGGCTCTAGAGGGTGTCGACCCAGTTGGCCAGGACGCGGGCCCCGGTGTCCCCGGACTTCTCCGGGTGGAACTGGGTGGCGCTGAGCGGACCGTTCTCCACCGCGGCCACGAACGGCTCACCGTGCTCGGCCCAGGTCACCTGGGGCGGGCGGACGCGGTCGCTGTGGCTGACGAACTCCCAGCGGCGGACCGCGTAGGAGTGCACGAAGTAGAAGCGGTCCTGCGGGCCGATGCCCTCGAACAGGCGTGAGCCCTCGGGCGGGGTGACGGTGTTCCAGCCCATGTGGGGGACGACGGGCGCCTGGAGGTGTTCGACGGCGCCCGGCCACTCGCCGCAGCCTTCGGTGACTCGGTCCTCGGCCCGGACGTCGGCCTGCTCGACACCGTGGTCGAAGAGGACCTGCATCCCCACGCAGATCCCCAGGACCGGACGGCCTCCGGCGATACGGCGGCCGATGATCCGGTCGCCGCCCGCGGCCTTGAGGCTGGACATGCAGGCGCTGAAGGCGCCCACGCCGGGGACCACGAGCCCGTCGGCGTCGAGCGCGGCGTGCGGGTCCGAGGTGACGGTGACATCGGCGCCGGTGCGCTCCATGGCGCGCTGGGCCGAGCGGAGGTTGCCCGACCCGTAGTCAAAGACGACCACACGTGACATTCGAGTGCGTGCCCTTCGGTTGGTGAGGAAAGCGGGCTTTGCGGAGCGGGGCTGTGACGGTGTGAGGGCCACCGGCCTAGAAGTAGCCGAGCCGCAGCACGCCGGAGACCGCGGCGAGGGCGACGCAGCCGCCCAGGGCGATCGCGAGCACCCGGCTCTTGTCCCACATCGCGTAGACGCCGCCCGCGAGAAAACCGGCCAGGACCAGGAAAAACAGACCCCAGAGGTCGGTGTCCATCTACAGGACGCCCTTGGTGGAGGGCACCCAGGTGACGCGCGGGTCGCTCTCGGTGGCGAAGCGCAGGGCACGGGCGAACGCCTTGAACTGGGCCTCCACGATGTGGTGGGCGTTGCGGCCGTAGGGCACGTGGATGTGCAGGGCCACGCGCGCCTGGGCCACGAAGGACTCGAAGATGTGCCGGGTCATGGTGGTGTCGTAGTCGCGGCCGATGATCGGGGCCATGCCCTCGGGCTCGCTGTGCACCAGGTAGGGGCGGCCAGAGACATCGACGGTCACCTCGGCCAGAGCCTCGTCCAGGGGCACCTTGGCGTCGGCGAAGCGGCGGATACCCGCCCGGTCGCCGAGCGCCTCACGGAAGGCGGCGCCCAGGGCCAGGGCGGTGTCCTCCATGGTGTGGTGCGAGTCGATGTGCAGGTCGCCCTCGGTGCGCACGGTGAGGTCGAACAGGCCGTGCTTGGCGAGCTGGTCGAGCATGTGGTCGAAGAAGCCGACACCGGTGGAGACGTCGGCGACGCCGGTGCCGTCCAGGTCGACCTCGACCAGGACCTTGGTTTCCTTGGTTGCGCGTTCGATGCGCCCGGTGCGGCTCATGGTGCCAGTCCTTCTCGGTGGTGCGGTGGTGAGGTTCTGTGGTGGGTTGCCTGCGGGCTACCGGTGGGCTACCGACCAGGGTGGGTCAGCGGCCGGTTGCCTTCAGCAAGGCCGTACGGAAGGCGGCCATCTCCTCGGCGGTGCCGACGGTGACGCGCAGCCAGCCGGGCGGGCCGGTCTCGCGGATAAGGACCTGCTGGTCGAGCAGGTCCTGCCAGACGCGGGTGCGGTCCTCGAACTCACCGAACAGGACGAAGTTGGCGTCGGAGTCGGCGACGGAGAAGCCCTGGGCGCGCAGCCACTCGACGAGAGTGTCGCGTTCGGTGCGCAGGTCGTCGACGGCCCCGAGGAGTTCGTCGGCGTGGTCCAGGGCGGTGACGGCGACCACCTGGGTGACGGCGGACAGGTGGTAGGGCAGACGGACCAACTGGAGGGCCTCGACCACGGCCGGGTGCGCGGCGAGGTAGCCCACGCGGGCCCCGGCCAGGGCAAAGGCCTTGGACATGGTGCGCGAAACGATCAGCCGCGGGTGGTCCGGAAGCAGTGACAGAGCGCTGGGTTTGCCTGCGCGGCGGAACTCGGCGTAGGCCTCGTCCACGACCACCACGCCGGGGGCGGCCTGGGCGATGCGCTCGATGTCGGCGATCTCCAGGGCGGTGCCGGTGGGGTTGTTAGGCGAGGTCAGGAAGATGACGCTGGGCCGGTGCTCGGCGATGGCGGCCAGGGCGGCGTCCACGTCGATGCGGAAGTCGGCGTCGCGCGGCACGGCCACCCAGCCCGTCCCGGTGCCCCGGGAGATGATCGGGTGCATGGAGTAGGACGGCTCGAAGCCCATCGCGGTGCGGCCCGGGCCACCGAAGGCCTGGAGTAGCTGCTGGAGGATCTCGTTGGAGCCGTTGGCTGCCCAGACGTTGGCGGCGGTCAGGCCGTGGCCGAGGTAGGCGGCCAGACCCTCGCGCAGGTGTACCGCGTCCCGGTCGGGGTAGCGGTTCAGCCCCAGGGCGGTGTCGGCGACCGCCTCGGCCAGCGCCTTGGCCAGGCGCGGGGAGGGAGCGTGCGGGTTCTCGTTGGTGTTGAGGACCACCGGCACGTCCAGCTGCGGAGCGCCGTAGGGCGAGCGTCCGCGCAGGTCGTCGCGGAGCGGCAGGTCGTTCAGGGTGAAGCTCACTGGTTTCACACTCGTGGTCAGTCGTGGGAGGGGCGGGTGGGTCCGGTGTGACCGGCGGTGGTCACACCGTCCCCGGGCCCGCCCGCTCCCGTCGTCGTGGTCGCGTTCGGTCCTGGACTGGTTTCTAGTCCCGGTCGGAGCGATGGCCCGTGCGGGCGGCGACGGCCTCGCCGTGCGCGGGCAGGTCCTCGGCCTCGGCCAGGGTGATGACGTGATGGGCGACGTCGGCCAGCGCGTCACGGTCGTACTCGACGATGTGCACCCCGCGCAGGAAGGTCTGCACGCTCAGGCCACCGGTGTGGCAGGCGCAGCCGCCGGTGGGCAGCACGTGGTTGGACCCGGCGGCGTAGTCGCCAAGGGAGACCGGGGAGTGGTCGCCGACGAAGATCGCTCCGGCGTTGCGCACGCGCGCGGCCCAGGCCGGGGCGTCCGCCGTCATGATCTCCAGGTGTTCGGCCGCGTAGGCGTCGACGACGGCCAGGCCCTGTTCGAGGTCGTCGACCAGGACGATGCCGGACTGCGGGCCGGACAGCGCCTCGCGGACGCGTTCGCTGTGCTTGGTGGCGGCCACGCGCGCGGCGAGGCGTTCGGTGACCGCCTCGGCCAGCGCCTCGTCCGGGGTGACCAGGACGGAGGCGGCGACAACGTCGTGCTCGGCCTGGCTGATGAGGTCGGCGGCGACGTAGTCGGGGTTGGCGGTGGCGTCGGCCAGGACCGCGATCTCGGTGGGTCCGGCCTCGGCGTCGATGCCGATGACGCCCTTAAGCAGGCGTTTGGCGGCGGCCACCCAGATGTTGCCGGGGCCGGTGACCATGTCCGCGCGCTCGCAGTCGGCCGTGCCGTAGGCGAACATCGCCACGGCCTGGGCTCCGCCAACCGCGTACACCTCGTCGACGCCGAGCAGGGCGCAGGCGGCGAGGATGGTCGGGTGGGGCAGGCCGCCGAAGTCCTTCTGAGGCGGTGAGGTGACCGCGAGGGAGGACACACCCGCTTCCTGGGCGGGGACGACGTTCATGATCACGCTGGAGGGGTAGACGGCGCGGCCGCCCGGCACGTAGAGGCCGACGCGGTTGACCGGGATCCACTTCTCGGTGACGGTTCCGCCGGGTACGACCTGGGTGGTGTGGGTCTGGCGGCGCTGCTCGTGGTGGACCTTGCGGGCGCGGCGGATGGACTCCTCCAGCGCGGCGCGCACGGCAGGGTCGAGTTCGGCGAGCGCGGAGTCGATGGCGTTCTTCGGAACGCGGATGTCGGTGAGCCGCACGCCGTCGAAGCGCTCAGTGAGTTCGACCAAAGCCTCGGTTCCGCGATGGCGCACGTCATCGCAGATGGGTCGGACGCGTTCAGTGGCGTCCGCCACATCGATTTCGGCGCGCGGAAGGGCGTCGCGCGGGTCGCCTGAGGAGCCTCGGAGGTCGATTCGACTGATCACGGCCCCAGTCTAGGGGGCGTGGCCCAATCCATGGGTGGCGGTGTCCGGATGATGGACACCACACCCGCTCGGGACCCGCGCGACCGGCGCGAACCCCGCTTCGGTGGACATGCGCGAACACTCCCCCGCAAATGCGCGAAATTAGCTTCACCTAAGTTTGGGACACCTAACCTAATCCAGCCAAAGAAAGGCTTGCCTAACAAATTCAGATGCCTTTTCTCGGGATTCGCATAACGCTTTTGAATACGTTATTGTAGTGACATGACTTCGAACAAGACCAGCGATAGCAGCCTTTCCAAGTTCCACCGCCTCCTGGTTGACCAGGTGCGGCACGAGTTCACGGCCTCGCACCAGTACGTGGCGATCGCGGCCTGGTTCGACGACCAGGACCTGCCGCAGCTGGCCCGAGTCTTCTACGAGCAGTCGCTCGAGGAGCGCGACCACGCGATGATGATCGTGCGCTACCTGCTCGACATGGACGTGACGTTCGCTCTTCCGGGCGTGGACGAGATCGAGACCGATTTCGCCGTCGCCCGCGACCTGGTCGCCCTGGCCCTGCGCCAGGAGCGACAGGTAAGCGATCAGTTCCTGCGTCTGGCCAAGGTCGCCCGTGACGAGGACGACTACACCGGTGAGCAGTTCCTCCAGTGGTTCATCCAGGAGCAGGTGGAGGAGGTCGCCAAGATGTCGACCCTGCTCAACGTCGTGGACCGCTCCAACGGCAACCTGTTCGACGTGGAGACCTTCGTGGCCCGCGACATGCCCAGCGAGGACAACGGCAGCCAGGGCGCGCCCGGCACCGCTGGCCCCCCGGTGTCCTGACGCCTTCGGTAGTCCTGACGCCGCCTAACGCGTCCTGACACCCCGACGGTCTCCCAGCCGACCGTCCGAACGCTTCATCCGCCGCGCCCGGGAGCTCCGACGAGCGAGCTCCCGGGCGCGGCGGGCATACTGGAACCATGCCAGAGGCACTGCCGATCTTCCCGCTCAACACCGTGTTGTTCCCCGGCATGACGATCCCTCTCCACGTCTTCGAGCAGAGGTACCGTCGGCTGGTCTCGGAACTGCTCGGGCCGACCCTGGCCGGAGGCGAGGCGGGCAGCCGGGAACGCGGCCCCGCCCGGTTCGGCGTCGTGTGGATCGAACTGGGCCACGAGGTGGCCAGTGAGTCCGGGCAGGGCGCGGGCGGTGCGGACACCGGGGTGCCCAACACCGCGGGTTCGAGCTCCCACCCCTCACTGCCCCTGGTCAGCGCCGTCGGCTGCACAGCTGTCGTGCGTGACGTGCGCACCTACGAGGACGGCCGCTACGACCTGGTGATCGAGGGCGGGACCCGGTTCACCATCACCGACCTGGACGATGTCGACCGCTCCTCCCCCGACGACTACTCCACCGCCTCGGTGGCCCTGTTGCCGGAGCCAATGGGCCCCGACGCCAAGGAACACGCCGAGCGGGTGCGCGATCTTTACGAGGTGTACCAGCAGCGGCTGGCCTCGATCGGGATGGCATCCGAGGTCTCGGCCGACCTGCCCCGCGACCCGATCGCCCTGTCGTACTCGGTGTCGGTCTCGGTCGTACTGGACTCGGCGGAGAAGCAACGGCTGCTGGAGGCCGAGAACGCCGCGACCCGGCTTGCGGTGGCCGCGCGCTTCCTGCGCCGGGAGAACCGCATCGTGGCCGCCCCTGACCTGCCCAACCTGCCGGCAGGGCCCTTCCTCAACAACGGGGTGTCCTTCAACTAGGGCGCTCGTGCGGACGGCGGGGCACGGCTCCGCGGGCGAGGGTTCAGGAGCAGGGCGTGTCGCCTCACCTGGGGGCCTCCGCCCCGGCAGGAGGAGTAGCCTGCCCGGAGGATCGACAGACCCCGAAGCGGAAAGCCCAGGAATCCATGAGTGGAAAAGCCACGCCGGCGACCGTGGCCGCCGGCCGGACCAAGACCACCTACACCCTGCACCCCTACGAGCTGGACAGCGGTGACGGCCACTCCTACGGGACCGACGCCGCCGACGCCATCGGGGTCGCCCACGAGCAGGTGTTCAAGACCCTGGTGGCCGAGGTGGACGGCGTGTTCACCGTCGGGGTGGTCCCGGTCAGCACCTCACTCGACCTCAAGGCGCTGGCGGCGGCGGTCGGCGGCAAGCGCGCGGTCATGGCCGACCCGGCGCGGGCCGAGAAGATCACCGGTTACGTGCGCGGCGGCATCAGTCCGCTGGGGCAGCGCAAGCGACTGCGGACAGTGATCGACTCCTCGGTCTCGGGGCTGCGTTCGGTCTACGTCTCCGCCGGGCGCCGGGGCCTGCAGATGGAGCTGACCCCCAAGGACCTGATCGCGCTGACCGAGGCGGTCACCGCCCCCATCGGCGTGAACTGAGCCGGGGGCCGGCCCGCCGGGTCCAGCGAAAGATCCGGTCGCCCCCTCCCCCGATCCGGAGTCCTCTGGGCCACAGGTGACGGTGGACCTCCACACATTCGCCCACGGAGTGTTGCCGACCCCCCTACCCAGGGGTAGTTTTGTGACATGGGCAACACTTCATCCCCCTATCGGTCCGTCCCCGACATGTTCGCTTCCCGCGTCGCCGAATCCGGCGAGCGGGAGGCGTTCACCTACCCGATCCCTTCCTCTACCGGTGGCAGCGAGAAGTGGGAGACCCTCACCTGGAACCAGACCCGTGACCGCGTCCGCGACCTGGCGCTGGGCCTGCACTCCCTGGGCGTGACCTCCCAGGCTCGCTGCGCCATCGCCTCCAGTACCCGCATCGAGTGGGTGCTGGCTGACCTCGCGATCCTGTGCGCGGGCGGTGCCTCCACCACGATCTACCCCACCTCCACCCCGCCGGACTGCGCCTACATCGTCTCTGACTCCGGCAGCATGGTGGCCTTCGCCGAGAACGACGAGCAGGTCGCCAAGCTGATCGACCAGCGCGGCGCCATGCCGGGGCTCTCCAAGGTCATCACCTTCGAGGGCGCGGCCGGAGGCGATGACGACTGGGTCATCGGCTTGGAGGGCCTGGCCGCCCTCGGCGCCGAGGTGCACGCCGAGAAGCCGGAGCTGTTCGACGAGCTGGTCGCCTCGGTCAAGTCCGAGCACCTGGCCACGCTCATCTACACCTCCGGCACCACCGGCCGTCCCAAGGGCGTGCGCCTGGACCATGCCAACTGGCTCTACGAGGCCGAGGCGCTCAAGGTCATGGGCGACGAGATGCGCGCCCAGGGCTGGGAGATGCTGGACGCGGACGACGTGCAGTACCTGTGGCTGCCGCTGGCGCACAGTTTCGGCAAGGTCATGCAGGTCGCCCAGTTGCGGTTGGGCTTCCTGACCGCCATCGACGGCCGCGTCGACAAGATCGTGGACAACCTGGCCGTCGTGCGGCCGACCTTCATGGCCGCGGCCCCGCGCATCTTTGAGAAGGTGTTCAACAAGGTCGTCATGCAGGCCAAGGAGGGCGGCGGGGCCAAGTACAAGATCTTCAAGTGGGCCGTGGGCGTGGGTGACAAGGTCGCCCGGCTCAAGGAGGACGGTAAGGAGCCCAGCGGTGCTCTGGGCGTCCAGCACAAGCTCGCCGACAAGCTGGTGTTCAGCAAGCTGCGCGCCCGCTTCGGCGACCGCCTGAAGTTCTTCGTCTCCGGCAGCGCTCCGCTGGCCCCAGAGATCGGCCGGTTCTTCTACGGCGCCGGGATCACCATCCTGGAGGGCTACGGCCTGACCGAGACCTCCGCGGGCGCCTTTCTCAACCGGCCCGGCGACGTGCGCTTCGGCAGCGTCGGGCTTCCCCTTCCGGGCACCGAGGTCCGGATCGCCGAGGACGGCGAGGTCCTGCTGCGCGGCGGCAGCATCATGCGCGGCTACCACAACCTGTCCGGCGCCACCGAGGCCGTGCTCACCGAGGACGGCTGGTTCGCCACCGGCGACATCGGTGTCCTGGAGAACGGCCGGCTGCGGATCACCGACCGCAAGAAGGAGCTGATCAAGACCGCCAGCGGCAAGTACGTGGCGCCGCAGAGCATCGAGAGTCGGTTCAAGTCCCTGTGCCCCTACGTCGGCAACCTGGTGGTGCACGGAGACCGCCGGCCGTACTGCGTGGCGCTGGTGACCCTGGACCCCGAGGCGATCGAGGTGTGGGCCGAGGCCAACGGGCTGGGCGCGCTCAACTACGTGGGGCTGACCAAGGAACCGAAGGTCCGGGCGATGGTCCAGGAGGCGATCGACGAGCTCAACAAGGACCTGCCCCGGCACGAGACCGTCAAGGACTTCACCATCCTGCCGAGTGAGCTGACGGTGGAGCAGGGCGAGATCACGCCGAGCCTGAAGATGCGCCGCAGGGCCGTCGAGGAGCGGTACCGCGAGCAGCTCGACGAAATGTACAAGGGCTCCATCCAGTCCTTGTGAGGGGCGGGATCAGCTCCGCGGCCCCTCCGGCCCGGAGCGGTCTCCCTCCGCTGCCATCGGCGGCCCCTGCCCTTCCGGGGCGGGGGTCGCCGTTGTGTTGCGGGGAGCGGATCCGTGCGGGGCGGAGGCACCGTTCACCGGCGTGCCGGGGGCCTGCGCCTGGGGGTTCGGGACTTCGGAGTTCGGGGCCTGGGTGCCCGGGGTCCACTCGGCGCCCGCGTGGAGGTCGGCCCGGACCGGTTCAGGGACACCGGGCTGGTCACCGCGCAGCAGGCTGAAGGCGTCCAGCAACCCGTACTGGAGGATGTGCACGAAGGGCCAGGCGACCAGGAAAGCGGTGGCCTGGAGCTGCAGGGCCCCGATGACCGTGTCACCGGTCTCCGCCGCCAGGACCAGCTCCCGGGCCGGACCGTCCAGGGCGACACCGATCCGCCACACCAGCAAGGACGCCGCGACCGAACCCAGCGCGCCCGCGACCAGACCGACCAAGCGTAGGTCCTGGAAGCGCCGCCGGGCCAGCGAAAACTGGAGCATGTAGGTGGCGTAACCGGTGACCAGTCCGGCCAGCGCGGTGATCAGCACGAAGTAGCCCTCACCGGCGAAGACGGTCTCCGAGGCCCCGGTGAAGACCCCGCCGTCCGGCAGGACCACCACCTCCGGGCGCGGCGCGAGCCACCACCACAACGGGCCCAGCAGGGCTCCCAGCAGGGCCACACCCCCGAAGAAGGCCGCGCCCACGGCAAGGCCGCGCCCCAGCCCCGACGCACCCGTGCCGCTCTGTTCCGCCATCAGCCGCTCCTCCTTCTTCACCGTCCGGACCTGCCGAGAACCAGTGGATACCGGACATGGCCCGAAGGAGAATACCGCCATGAGCGAGAAGAGCACTTCCCTGACCGTGTCCGAGCGTGTCGATCCTCCCACGGCCGCCGACGAGCGCACGATGCTTCTGGCGTGGCTGGACTGGCACCGGGCCACGGTGCACCGGAAATGCGCCGGACTGGCCGCCGAACTGTCCTCGTCCGCGCCGCTGCCGTCGTCACCGATGTCCACCATCGGCGGGATCGTGTCCCATCTGCGCTGGGTGGAGGCTTTCTGGTTCGAGGTCGTGATGCTCAACCAACCCGACGTCGCGCCCTATTCGGTCGAGGACCCCGACGCGGAGTTCAGGATCGGGGCGCAGCGCCCCCTGGACGAGCTCCTCGCCGAGTACGCCGCCCAGTGCGAACGCTCCCGGGAGATCACCTCCCACCTGGAGCTGGGCAACTCCTCCCGCCGGGTCCTGACCGAGCGCGGGCGGGTGACGCTGCGCTGGGTGCTCATGCACATGGTCGAGGAGACCGCGCGGCACAACGGGCACCTGGACGTCCTCCGGGAGCTGGCGGACGGCGCCACCGGCGAGTAGTTCGGTCAGACACAGGACTGGCCAAGCACGGGCTCACCGGAGCACGAGGGCCCGGGACGGGGTGCGTACCGGATGCTGCTGGTTCATTCCGGAGTGGGTTCTGGTCGCGGCCTGGGGCTGGGGCCTGTGTTTCTGGTTGCGGTTCGGGTTGGGGTTCCCCCGTTTCCCGCCGCTTGATGGTTGCCGTCTGCGCTGCGCGCGTCAAGGTCGTCGCCGTCGTGGCTTCGCCGGATCGGGGCGCTCCACCTTGACCCGCTTCGCTGCGACGGCGGTTGGCGGCTATCGGGAAACGGGGCAGGAGTGGTCCGGGGTGGCCAACGGGCCCCCAAAGGGGGCCAACGGCAACGGCAACTGCGCGGCCTTCGGCCGGTGTCCTCCCCACTCCGGAGCGGATCGGGTCGCGTGTCGCGGCCGGTCACTCGCCCGGACGGAAAAGCGGCAGCGAAGGCCCCGGTCTCCCCAGCCCTGCGCGCATCGGGTCGCGTGTCGCGGCCGGTCATGCGTGCCATCGGACACCCGGTGGCGAGGGTGGGGTTCAGCTCTGTGGTGTTGGCCCTGGGAAAGCCAAGGTGTCCGTAACCTGCGTCTGGGGCTGTCCGCTGCTTCCGAAACCCCCTCATCCCCGGTGATCTTGCTACCAGAAGCAAGTTCGGCGCTGAACTTGCTTCTGGTAGCAAGATCATCTTTGAAAAGAGGGCCGAAACCGGGCCCGGGGGCCTGGCGGGCCGCTGGTGGTGTTCGCCGGCACGCATGACCGGCCGCGACACGCGACCCGATGCGCGCGGGCCTGGGGAGACTGCCGCCTTTGCTGCTGCTTTTCGTCGAGGTGCATGACCGGCCGCGACACGTTCTTCGTTGTCAGCCGTCCTCGGCGCCGCTGGTCCTCGCCGTCAGCGCTCGTCGTCAGTCCTCGTCATCGGGGTCATCGGAGGCGCTGTCCTCGGTGCCCTCGTCGGCGAGGATCAGGTAGAGCCCCCGCTTGGTCTCGGCCAGCAGGCGCTTGGCCCGCTCCAGCTGCTCAGGGGTCCCGGCCTGGGCGACCTGGGACGCGGCGGCCGAGAGCTGGTAGGCCAGGGTGCTGATCTCCTCGTAGCGGGACCTGGCGTCGGCGTAGGCGTCCGCGCCCGCCTCCCACGGCGGGGTGAGGTCGGCGCCGTTCTCCTCAAGGTAGGCGATGCCCTCGTCGGTGAGCTGGTAGGGGCGGCGGCGCCCCTCCCCCTCGATCTGGGCAACCAGGCCCTCGTCCTCCAGCTGCTGGAGCATGGGGTAGACGGAGCCGGGGCTGGGGCGCCAGGCCCCGCCGCTGCGCTCGCGGCCCTCGCGGATGATCTCGTAGCCGCTACGCGCTTCCTCGGCCAGCAGCATGAGGATCCCGGTGCGCACGTCACCGCGCCGGGCTCGGGTGCCGCGGCGGCCTCCGCCTCGTCCGTGCCCGCCTCCGAAGAGGCCACCAGGGCCGAAGGGTCCGCCGGGGCCCATCGGCCCGCCGGGGCCGAACGGTCCGCCCGGCCCGAAGGGTCCGTCGCCGCCCTGCCACGGAGGCGGCGGGGGCGGTGATCCGGGAGGTCCCGGCGGGGGTGGCGGGGGGCCGAAGCCGTCCCGCCTCGGGCCGCGGTGTTCGCCGTGTTCACCGCATTCGTCGTGCCCGTGTCGCGGGCCGTGGTGCGCGTGCGGGGTTTCGGTGGGCCGCCAAGTCCAGGGCAGTTGGGGGAGCCCTGTGCGCTGTCCGCCCCAGGACCAGGGGCCGGGAAGTGCCATCGCGGTCATGTCGTTCTCCTTGATGTCGATCGTCGCCGAGCAAACTCGACCGTTCACGACTGTCATTCCGTGAAACGATAGCTCAAAGATATATCTTTAACTCAACCTCGACAAGAGCGAAGACGGAAAAATCCCCGTGTGCGGTGTCGCACACGGGGATTCTCGCTGTTCAGATAGGTGAGACCCGGGTTCAGTAGTCGACCGAGTACGCCCCCAGCAGGCTCTTCATCTCACCGTTGAACTCCGGCGAGATCCGCACCGAGTAGTCCACCGCGTAGATCCGGGAGCGCACCGGGTTGTCCACCCGGATCCGCACCGGGGTGTCACCCTTGTGCGAGCTCAGCACCTGGCGCAGGTCATCGACGAGCTCGGGGTTCAGACGCTCCTCCGCCACCGAGAGCAGCACAGGCGGTTCGCCCTCGGTGATGTGCGAGATGTCCAGGATCGACATCTCCGACGTGAACATCGAGTACGTGCCGTCCCGGTCGTTGAGCCGGCCCTTGACCGTGACCGCGGTGTCCTCCAGCAGGGCGTCCACGTACAGCGGATAGGTCTTGGGAAAGAACAGCACCTCCATGGAGGCGTCCAGGTCCTCCACCGTGGCGATGGCCCACTGGTTTCCCGCCTTGTTGGTGCGCTTGTCGACCTTGGAGATCAGCCCGGCGATGCGCACCTCCCCGCGCTCGCGGGCCAGGTCACCGGCGACGATCTGCGCGATCGAGGTGTCCCTGGAACGGGCCAGCACCCGCTCGGCGCCGGCCAGCGGGTGACTGGACACGTACAGGCCCAGCATCTCCCGTTCGAAGGCCAGCTTGGTCTTGCGGTCCCACTCCTCGTCACCCCACTGGATGTTCAGCCCGATGGGGGTGGAGTCGCTGTCGTCGTCCCCGCCGCCGAACAGGTCGAACTGGCCGTGGGCCTCCTGTTTCTTCGAGCTGATCATGCCCTCGACCGCGGTCTCGTGGTGGCGGTAGAGCTCCCGCCGGGGCTGGCCCAGCGAGTCGAACCCGCCCGCCTTGATCAGCGACTCGATCACCCGCTTGTTGCAGGCGGCCAGCTCGATCTTGGAGAGGAAATCGGTGAAGGAGGTGTAGTTGCCCTTCTCCGTGCGGGTCTTGACGATCGAGTTCACCACGTTGGCGCCGACGTTGCGCACCGCGCCCATACCGAAGCGGATGTCCTTGCCGACCGGGGTGAAGCGCAGACCGGACTCGTTGACGTCGGGCGGCAGCACCTTGATTCCCTGGGTCCGGCACTCGGCCAGGTAGACCGCCATCTTGTCCTTGTCGTCACTGACCGAGGTCAGCAGCGCGGCCATGTAGGCGGCCGGGTAGTTGGCCTTGAGGTAGGCGGTCCAGTAGGAGACCAGCGCGTAGCCCGCGGCGTGCGACTTGTTGAACGCGTAGCCCGCGAACGGGAGCATGACGTCCCACAGGGCCTGGATGGCCTCCTGGGAGAAACCGCGCTTCTTCGCACCGGGGAAGAACTTGGCCTCCTCCTCTTCCAGGGCCTCCTTCTTCTTCTTGCCCATCGCGCGCCGCATCAGGTCGGCGCCGCCCAGCGTGTAACCGGCCAGCTGCTGGGCGATGGCCATGATCTGCTCCTGGTAGACGAGCAGGTGGAAGGTCTCACCGAGGATCGGCTCAAGGGCGTCCTTGAGATCCGGGTGGATCGGGGTCACTTCCTGGCGGCCGTTCGAGCGGTCGGCGTAGTCGTTGTGCGCGTTGGCCGCCATCGGACCGGGGCGGTACAGCGACAGAACGGCCGCGATGTCACCGAACTTCTTCGGCTCCATCCGCTTGAGCAGGTTGCGCATCGCGCCGCCGTCCAGCTGGAACACGCCCAGGGTGTCGCCCCGGGAGAGCAGCTGGTAGGTCTTCTTGTCATCCAGGGGGAGCTTCGCGAGATCGATGTCGGTCCCCTCGGCCTCCTTGATGCTCTTGACCGCGTCATCCATGATCGTCAGGTTGCGCAGGCCCAGGAAGTCCATCTTGAGCAGACCCATCTCCTCGCACTGAGGATAGGGAAAGCCAGTGATGATCGCGCCGTCGGAGTCACGCTTGTGCAGCGGGATGACGTCGAGCAGGGGTTCCTTGGACAGGATGACGCCCGCGGCGTGCACACCGGTGCCGCGGGTCAGGCCCTCGATACCGCGCGCGGTCTCCATGACCTTGTTGACCTGGGGGTCGTTGTCGACCAGGTTGCGCAGCTCGGTGGTCTCGCCGTAGCGCTCGTTCTCGGTGTTGAACACCGCGTCGAGCGGGATCTCCTTACCGCCGACCGCCGCCGGGAAGGCCTTGGTGATCTGGTCGCCGACCGAGTACGGCATGCCCAGAATTCGCGCCGAGTCCTTCACCGCAGCCTTGGCCTTGATGGTGCCGAAGGTGAGGATCTGCGCCACCCGCTCCTCGCCGTACAGGCGGGTGACGTACTCGATCATCTCGCCGCGCCTACGCTCGTCGAAGTCGAGGTCGACATCGGGCATGGACACACGTTCGGGGTTGAGGAACCGCTCGAACAGCAGACCGTGCTCCAGCGGGTCCAGGTCGGTGATGCCCAGGACGTAGGCGATCATCGACCCCGCCGCCGAACCACGGCCCGGGCCCAGCGCGATACCCGCCTTGCGCGCGTACTGGCAGATGTCGGCGGTCACAAGGAAGTAGGCGGGGAAGCCCATCTCGTTGATGATGCCGAGCTCGAACTCCACCCGTCGGCGGACCTCGTCACTCGTCCCGTCCGGGTACCGCGTCGGCAGTAGCCGCTCGACCTCTTTGGCCAGCCAGGAGGCCTGCGTCTCCCCCTCCGGAATGGGGAACTCCGGCATCAGGTCCCGGTGCGCGAAGACCTCGTTGTAGGCATCGGGCGCGATCCGCTCCGCGATGAGCAGGGTGTTCTTACAGCCCTGCTCCCACTCCTCGAAGTTGAGCAACCCGCGCATCTCGTCCGCGGTCTTGAGGTAGTAGCCCGAACCGTTGAACCGGAACCGGGTGGGGTCGTCCAGGTTCTTACCGACACCCACGGCCAACAGAGCATCGTGCGCCGCGGCCTGCGACTCGTACACGTAGTGCGAGTCGTTGGTGACCAGCGGCGGAATGCTCAGCTCCCGGCCGACCTTGAGCAGTCCGTCACGGACCTCCTTCTCGATCGGCACACCGTGGTCCATCAGCTCCAGGAAGACGTTCTCCTTGCCGAAGATGTCCTGGAGCCCCGCGGCGTACTCGATCGCCTCCTTCTCCTGGCCCAGGCGCAGACGCGTCTGCACGCCGCCGGAGGGGCAACCGGTGGAGACGATGACGCCCTCGTTGTACTGCTGCATGAGCTCCAGGTCCATCCGGGGCTTCATGTAGTAGCCCTCGGACGAAGCCAGAGAAGACATCCGGAAGAGGTTCCGCAGTCCCTGCGCGTTCTGGGCGAGCATCGTCATGTGCAGGTAGCGACCGCCACCGGAGATGTCCTTGCCGCCCTCGGCCGAGGCGTCGTCCGACGTGTTCGAACGCCCCCAGAAAACCCGCTTCTTGTGGAAGCGCGACTCCGGCGCGACATACGCCTCGATCCCGATGATGGGCTTCACACCCGAGCCCCTGGACTGCTGGAAGAACTCGTAGGCCCCGAACATGTTGCCGTGGTCAGTCATGGCCACGGCCGGCATCTCCAGCCGCGCCGCCTCCTTGAACAAGGGCTTCAACTTCGCCGCCCCGTCGAGCATCGAGTACTCGGTGTGGACGTGCAGATGAGCGAAGGAGTCGGCCATGACGCAGGTGCCCCCAGGCGGGTAGACGGAAGGGTGGTGACTCCTGAGCCTACGACTTCCCCATGACTTTCGGAGCCGCCTGTGGACAACCAACCCGACCCGAACGGCGCAACGAACCACACCCGAACGACACAGCCCGCCCCGATCGTTCCAAAGATCACTCCGGGGGCGCAGGGACGCAGGCAAGACCAACTGACTTATGTCAACGCGAGTCCAACCCTGCGTGCACGGAAAGCAGTCCCAGTGACCAGAGACTGGCAGAACCCTGTGTGATGCCGCTGCCGGGCTCCCTGCGTTGGTTCCCCCGTTTCCCGCCGCTTGATGGCGGCGGGAAACGGGGGAACCCGAGGAAGCGCATACAACGCCGGGAACTCAACTGCCGCACCGACAGGTGCGGAGAGTCCAAGCTGGCCTGACCCGGACTGGGGAGAGTCTTGCGCCTTTGGGTCAGGGTTGGGA
Source organism: Nocardiopsis valliformis DSM 45023 (assembly GCF_000340985.1). Lineage (NCBI taxonomy): Bacteria > Bacillati > Actinomycetota > Actinomycetes > Streptosporangiales > Nocardiopsidaceae > Nocardiopsis > Nocardiopsis valliformis. Next base: position 394,178 of record NZ_ANAZ01000004.1, on the reverse strand, counting down.
GGTTCCGCCGGAGGTACGGAGGTTGTGGGCGAGGGTACGGAGCCAGGGTTCGCGGAAGGCGGGTTCAGCGGTCAGGGTTCGGTGGACAAGGGAGCGGACTCGGCGGGTGCGGCCGTGGGCGTGGAAACTCAGGGCCTCGGCGAGCCCCTGGCGGGCCTTCTCGTCGTGGCGCGGGCGGGTGACGGAGGGGTCGGACCAGCAGGAGCGCCGGAAGGAGTGCTCGGTCTTGGGCTGGGAGTTGCCCAGGTGCCCCCAGAGGAATCGGTCGATGGAGACGTTGCGCACGGCGCTGGGCTGCAGGTCGCTCGTCCACTCCGCGTGTTGCTGCCAGCGCCAGGTGTTGGGGCTGGTCTTCTTCCGCACGGTGATGCCGAGGTAGCGGAGCCTGCGGCGGATGAGGTTCCAGGACACCCGTTCGTCGTCGATCCAGTCGCGCAGCTCACGGTGCAGGTTGCCGAAGGTGGAACCGTGCATGACCAGGTCCGCGAAGACCACGGGGCGTTCGCGGGCGGCCAGGCTCCGGGGGCTGATCCCGGAGGCGGTGAGGTTGGTGCGCAGCTGGGCGCGTTCGTCGGGGGTCACGTCCTCGCCGTCGAAGCCGTAGAGGGACAGCGGCAGGCGGTGCAGCCGCTCCCGGTGGTCTGTGTCGGCGAGCACCCCACTGAGCAGGTCGTACACGCTGTCGGGGGAACGCCCCACGAAGTACAGGTCGCCGTCGGCGCTGCGGGCCAGGACCTTGGCCGCGCACTCGGCGAGGGCATCGACGTAATCGGGTTCGTAGTCAATTCCATCGGTGAGGGAGCCGGTCCGGTCACCGCCGGAGATGTCCCAGCGGAAGGGGAGGTTGGGTTCCTTGTGTGCCATAACAAGCCAGTCAAACAAGGCGGGAGGGGCCCGCCAAGGGATTTTCGGTGTTGTTCGGACGGCGGAGGTACACCGTTCGGACACGCTCGCCTGTTACGCTCCGGCGCGCGAACCCCCGCTGAGAGGACCACCTTCCGTGACCAACAGGCCCCGCCGTATCGCCTCCACCGCCACCCTCGTGCTGGCCGCCTCCGCCCTGACCGCGCTGCCCTCCTCCGCCGCGGAGTCGCCGTCGGTCCCCACTCCACCGGGCGCGCACGAGGTGCGCTTCTCGACCTTCAACACCGCCCTGGAGCGCCCGGAGCAGGGTGCCCTAGCCGAGGAACTGGCCACCCCCGACAGCGAGCAGGCCCGCAACGTCGCCGAGATCATCCAGCACGTGCGCCCCGACGTCCTGCTGGTCAACGAGTTCGACTACGACGAGACGGGCGCGGGCGCCCAGCTCTTCCAGGACAACTACCTCTCCATCGCGCAGAACGGTGCCGAACCCATCGAGTACCCGTACGTGTACTCCGCGCCGGTCAACACCGGGGTGGCCTCGGGTGTGGACCTGAACGGCGACGGTGAGGCGGTGACCGAGCCGGGCACCCCCGAGTACGCCGGGGACGCCTTCGGCTACGGGATCTTCCCCGGCCAGTACGGGATGGTCGTGTACTCGCAGTACCCGATCGTCACCGACCAGGTACGGACCTTCCAGAACTTCCTGTGGGCCGACATGCCCGGTGCGCTGCTGCCCACCGACCCCGAGACCGGCGAGCCGTACTACTCCGAGGAGGCCCTGGAGGTGCTGCGGCTGTCCTCCAAGAGCCACTGGGACATCCCGATCGATACCGGACGCGGCCGCCCCGTACACCTGCTGGCCAGCCACCCGACTCCCCCCGCCTTCGATGGCCCGGAGAAGCGCAACGTGGCGCGCAACCACGACGAGATCCGGTTCTGGGCCGACTACGTGACCCCTCGGGCCGGTTCCTACATCTACGACGACCAGGGTGATGCTGGCGGCCTCGCCCCCGGCTCTCCGTTCGTGATCGCGGGTGACCTCAACGCCGACCCCAACGACGGGGACGGGCACCCCGAGGCGATGACCCAACTACTCGAACACCGCGACATCGTGGACGTGCGCCCCTCCAGCCAGGGCGGACTCAGTGCGGCCCAGCGCCAGGGCGGCGCCAACGACGAACACGAGGGAGACCCGAGGCTGGACAGCGCCGACTTCGCCGACGAGCCCGGCCCGGGCAACCTCCGCGTGGACTACGTCCTACCGTCCCGGTCACTGCCCGCCCGCGGCTCGGGGGTGTTCTGGCCGACCGTGGACGACCCGCTGTTCCGGCTGACCGGGGACTACCCCTTCCCCAGCTCGGACCACCGCCTGGTGTGGGTGGACGTGGTGCGACCGTAGCCCGGTCAGCTTGCGCTGGCCGCTTCCTCCTGGGCGGCGGCCAGCCCGGCACTGATCACGCTGTCCATGATCTCGGCGAGGCGGTCGGCGCCCAGGCGGGGCGCGTGTTCGGCCATGCGCTCGACCAGTTCACGCTCGCGTCCCCTGTCGCGCCCGGCGAAGTAGCCGACCGGCTTGAGCCGCTGGACCTGGGCGGCGATCAGAGCGCGGCGTTCGAGGAGCTCGGCGAGTTCGGCGTCCATCTGGTCGATCCGGCCGCGCAGCCGGAGGATCTGCTCGGCGGCCGGGGCCTCGACGGCAGGCGCGGGTTCGCTGGACGGCGCGGGTTCGGTGTGACGGTCGTGCACGGTGTTCCCTCTCGGATCTGGATGCGTACGCGGATGCGGCGCGGCCGTACGTCCCGTCCAGGAACCGTGTGCTGGGGCGTCGGCCGCCCGAAAAGACGAAAGAGCACCGGGCTGCTGCCCGAGTGCTCTGTTGCCGACGTTCCCGTTTCCGCCTACGTGAAAGCGGCCGACGGGTGCGTCGGCTGGCTAAACACGAAATAGCGGTGGGTCACGGTGGTGATGGTACTACACGGCGAGGGGCCGCGCCCCGCCTGGACGGCACACGGCCCTTCGAAGAGTCTTCGCCCAGCTCGGTGGGCTCGTTACCCGGCGCCCTCGACCTGGATCATGAGCCCGGTGGCCTCGGCGGTGACCTGGCCGTGGGCGCGGATCTGACCGGCAACGAAGACCTTGCGGCCCTCGACCCGCTCCACCCAGGAGGTGATCTCCAGCGGGGTGAACAGCGGGGTGGGGCGGCGGTAGTTGATCTCCAGTTTGGCGGTCAGCCCGGGGCTGGTCTCCACGGCCGAGACGCTGCCGACGGCCTGGTCGAGCATGGCCGCGATCCAGCCTCCGTGCACCAGGCCGGGAGGACCCTGGTAGATGGTGTTGAGGGTGATCTCGGCGCGCAGGCCCTCGTCGGTGCGGTCGAGGAAGAGCTGCGGGGCGGCCGGGTTGGTCTCGCCCTCGACGATGTTGGTGATGGTACCGACCATGGTGGTGCCGTCACTGAGCTCACGGCGGACCATGGTGCCGATCTGGCGGCGGGCGACGTTGAGCCGGCCGGTCAGCTCCTCAACGGTGGCGGCGGTCTCGGCCAGCGTGTCGGTGTCGACCTCGGTGTTGGCGACGGCGTCGACGAGGTCGTGGACGCGGGAGACCAACGTGCGCAGTTCGGCGGGGATCGCGTGACCGTCGACGAGGGGGAGCCCAAAGGCTCGGGGGTCGTCGGGGCTCTCGGTGACCGGCTGCGTGTTGACCGTCATGTGTTCCTCGTCGGGTCGGTGTTCGTTCTCGGCTGGCTGGTGCGCGTGCGGAGCGCACCGGGGGACACCAACGTCAAAACCGAATCGTACTCGGTAGTATTCCGACGGGTCAGGGCACGGGGGTGCGCTCCCCGTCACACCGGACGGAGAGCGGGGAGCTTCTAGTGGTCCCGGAGCCGGACTTCCCGGGCTCGGTCAGCCGAGTTTGTGCTCCATGTGCAGGTGAGGGATGCCCGCGTCCATGAACTCCTCGCCGTGGGCGGTGTAGCCCAGCCGCTCGTAGAAGCCCAGCGCGTGCGTCTGAGCGTGCAGTTCCACCCGGTCGAGCCCCGACTCGCGCGCCAGGTCCTCGGCGGCGCGGACCAGCGCGGCGCCGGTCCCCCTGCCCCGGCCCGCGGGCAGGACGGCCATCCGGCCCAAGAGCCCGGAACCGTCGCCCTGGTCCACCAGCCGGACCGTGCCCACCGGCACCCCGTCCACGAGGGCGAGGAGGAAGGCGGCGGTGGTGTCCCGCTCGTCCCACTCCTCCTCGATGGGGACCTGCTGCTCTGCGACGAACACGGCGCCCCGGATGACGAAGACGGCCGCGCGGTCCCGCTCGTCCAGGACCTGGCGAATCTGTGGCTTGCTCATCCGCACAGGCTATCCGCGCGGGCCCTCCCTCCCCCGCCTACCCCCGCCCGTCCTAACCTGGAGGTATGGAACCCAGAGGCCTGGAACTGCCCAGTGAGGTCCACCCCACCGTCGAGGACCCGCGGGTGGAGCGCGCGCGGTACTGGCGCTTCTCCGGCCTGCCCGACACCGAACTGCTCACCGCGCGGTTCGTCACCACGACCTTCACCCGGCACACACACCCCACCTACACCATCGGCATGATCACCGCCGGGATCGAGGAGTACACCCATCCGCGCGGACGCTCACGGGTGGGCCCGGGCGGGCTGGCCGTGGTCGGCCCCGGCGAGGTGCACACCGGGCACGCCGGGATCCCCGAGGGGTGGGGCTACCGGGTCTTCTACCCCGCGCCCGAGGTGGTCGAGGGCATCGGCCGGGAGCTGGGCATGCGCGGCACCCCGGGGTTCACCGAGTCCGGGATCGACGCCCCCGAGGTCGCCCGTGTACTGGTGCGGGCACACATGGCGGCCGAACGGGGCGAGCGCCTGACCGCGTCCTCCCTGACCAGGCAGGGCATCGCCATGCTGTTGCGGTCCCACGGCCGTGAGCGCGCAGCGGAGGGCGGCGGACACACGGCACGGCCGGAGGTGCTCCGGGTACGGGAGCTGTTGGCCGAACGCCTGGTGGATCCGCCGACCTTGGAAGAGCTGGCGGCGCACACGGGGATCGGGGCGTTCGCCCTGTCCCGGGCCTTCCGGAGCGCCTACGGGCTGCCCCCGCACGCCTACCTGAACCAGCTGCGGGTGGACCGCGCCCGGTCCCTGCTCATCCAGGGGCGTCGCGCGGGCGAGGTGGCCGTGGAGGTGGGCTTCGCCGACCAGCCCCACCTGAACCGCCACTTCCGCCGCCACCTGGGCGTCCCCCCGGTCGCCTACCAACGCGCCCTACGCGCCTCCTGACCCGTACCCCCTGCCCTCCTAAAACCCGGCACGCTCGAAACCCGGTGGCACCGGAACCAGCCATCACGGTACAAAGACCCCATGAGCGACCCGTACCCCCTGCGCCCGCTGCACGAGCACGAGATCACCGACTGGGCCCGGATGACCTGCGATACCTACGGCACGGACTGGCGGGAAGGGGGTCTGCGCGGGGTTCAGGGCAGCATCGAACCCGAACGCACCGTCGCCGCCTTCGACGGCGGCCGGATCATCGGCGGCGGCGCGATCTACTCCCGCGACCTCACCGTCCCGGGCGCGGTGCGGCCGGTCGCCGGGGTCACCCTGATCGCGGTCTCCCCCACTCATCGCCGCCGGGGTGTGCTCACCTCCATCATCCGCCGCCAGTTCGAGGACGTCCGCGCCCACGGCGAGTCGGTCGCGGCGCTCAACGCCTCCGAAGGCGGGATCTACGGCCGGTTCGGCTACGGGATGGCCTCGCGCCTGGCCCGGGTGAACGGGGACAAACGCATGATGCGCCTGCACCCGGGCGTGGACACGGGACAGGGCCGGGTCCAGCTGCTCGACAGCGCACAGGCTCGCCCGCTGCTGGAGAAGGTCCACGACACGGTCCGCTCCGGCTCGGTCGGCTGGGTCGACCGGCCCGAACGCTTCTGGGACGCCCTGCTGCGCGACGACCCACCCGTACGCGGCGGCATGACAGCGATGCGCTTCGCCGTGCACACCGAACCCGGCGGTGAGGCGACGGGCTACGCGATCTACCGCTTCCGCGGCGCGGACGACAGCCGGGGCACCCCCGCCACGGTGCATGTAGTAGAACTCGCCGCGACCCGTCCCCGGGCCCACGCCGCCCTGTGGGACTTGCTCATCAGCATCGACGCCCACCCCGGCCTCTACTACGAGGGCCCGGTCGACGACCCTCTGCCGCGCATGCTGACCGACGCCGGGGCCCTGAGCACCGGAGTGTTCGACAACCTGTGGGTGCGTCTGGTGGACGTGGAGCGAGCGCTGGCCGAACGTCACTACTCCCTACCGCTGGACGTGGTCCTGGAGGTGGACGACGCCTTCTGCCCGTGGAACACCGGCCGCTACCGACTGCGCGCCGACGGCGAGGACGTCAGGTGCGAACGCACCGGCGCCACCGCAGACCTGCGACTTTCCGCGGCCGAGCTCGGCGCCGCCTACCTGGGCGGAACGACCCTGGCGTCCCTGGCGCAGGCCGGACGGGTCATGGAGCTGACCCCTGGCTCCCTGTCCCGCTGCTCGACGGCCTTCCGAGGCGAACGCGAACCCTTCCATCCTTCCGGCCGGGCCTTCCCCGCCTACTGACCCCGCCCCCTTCGGCATGCCCGGATCCCCACCCGCTCCGGGCGCAAGAACGTTCAAGACTCTTCGCCCGAACCCTCCTAACGTGGGCGAACGTGAAGACCTTCTCTCTACTCCGCTCGCCTGCAGTGCGGGACAGCCTGGGGATCGGTGTCGCCGTGGGCGCCGCCGGGCTGGCCTTCGGCACCGCGGCCGTGGCCGCCGGGCTGTCCCCCGCCCAGGCCCTGTTCCTCAGTCTGTTCATGTTCACCGGCGCCTCCCAGTTCGCCCTGGTCGGGGTGATCGCCGGGGGCGGGAGCCTGGTCGCCGGGGCGTTGGGCGCGCTGCTCCTGGGCGCCCGCAACACCCTGTACGGGCTGCGGTTGGCCGACGTACTGGGGTACCGGGGTGCCCGCCGGGCGCTGGCCGCGCACGGGGTGATCGACGAGACCGCAGCGGTGACGCTGGTCCAGCCGGACCGGGAGTCCGCGCGGACGGCGTTCATGACGACCTATGTGGTCCTGGGCGGTTTCTGGGTGGCCACGACCCTGGTGGGGGCGCTGGCCACGGACCGGGTGAGCGACATCGACGCGTTCGGGCTGGACGCGGTGGGCCCGGCCATCTTCCTGGGGCTGCTGTGGCCCCGGCTGCGCGAGGGCGGTCCGCGTACCTGGCTGATCGCCGGGCTGGGCGCGGGGCTGGCGCTGGCCGCGACCCCGTTCCTCGCGCCGGGGGTACCGGTGCTGCTGGCCGCCTCCGCCGCGCTGCTGTCGTTCGTCGGCGCCAACGAAGCCAACAGCCCCGACAGCGGCGCCGACCAGACCGAGGAGGTTCGCTCATGACGCTGTGGATCGCTCTGATCGCCACCGCCGCCGGATGCTACCTGCTCAAGTACGCGGGTCTGGCGGCCCCGCGCCGGCTGCTGGACAACCCGTGGCTGCAACGCTTCGCCCTGGCCGTCCCCGTAGCCCTGCTGGCCGCGCTGATCGCCGTGCAGGCGCTGGGCGACGGACAGTCCCTGAACTGGGACACCGCCAGAATGGCCGGGGTGGGCGCGGCTCTGCTCGCCCTGGTGCTGCGTGCCCCGTTCCTGGTGGTGGTCGTGGCTGCCGCCGGGACCACCGCCGCCCTGCGCGCCCTCGGAGTCGCCTAGGAAGCGCTGCTCAAGCCCTGCGGAGGCGCCAGCCCTCAGGCTGTGCCGCCTTCGCGGAGCTCGTCCCGGACCTGCGCGAACGCCGCCACCGCCGTGCGGATGTCCTCCTCGCTGTGCGCCGCCGAGAGCTGGACCCGGATACGGGCCTTCCCCATGGGAACCACGGGATAGGAGAACGCCGTCACGAACACGCCCTTGTCCAGGAGCGCCGCCGCCATCCGGCCGGCTTCGGCGGCGTCGCCGATCATCACCGGCACGATCGGGTGCTGCCCGTCCAGCACGTCGAAGCCCGCGGCGGTGATCTCCGACCGGAACAGTTCCGCGTTCCGGTTCAGCTTCGTCCGAAGGTCGTCGGCTTCGGAGAGCATGTCGAGCACGCGCAGGGAGGCTCCGACGATCATCGGGGCGAGCGAGTTCGAGAAGAGGTAGGGCCGCGACCGCTGCCGGAGGATCTCCACGATCTCGGCGTGCGCGGACACGTATCCGCCGCTGGCGCCGCCGAGCGCCTTGCCGAGCGTTCCGGTGATGATGTCCACCCGGTCCTGGACGCCGAACAGCTCGGGGGTTCCCCGCCCGTTCGGCCCGACGAAGCCGACGGCGTGGGAGTCGTCCACCATGACGAGCGCGTCGTGCCGCTCGGCCAGGTCGCAGATCTCGTCGAGCGGCGCGAGGTAGCCGTCCATCGAGAACACGCCGTCGGTGACGATGAGGCGGTGGCGGGCGTCCGCGGCGGCGACGAGCTGCTTCTCCAGGTCGGCCATGTCGCGGTTCTTGTACCGGAACCTGGCCGCCTTGCTGAGCCGGATCCCGTCGATGATGCTCGCGTGGTTCAGCTCGTCCGAGATCACCGCGTCCTCGGGGCCCAGGAGCGTCTCGAAGACCCCGCCGTTGGCGTCGAAACACGAGCTGTAGAGGATGGTGTCGTCGACCTGGAGGAACTCCGACAGTCGACGCTCCAGCCGCGCGTGCAGGTCCTGGGTTCCGCAGATGAACCGCACCGACGCCATCCCGAAGCCCGCCTCGTCGAGCGTGCGCTTGGCGGCCTCAATCAGGTCGGGGTGGTCGGCCAGGCCCAGGTAATTGTTCGCGCAGAAGTTGAGGACGCTGTCGTCACCGACACTGATCCGTGCCGACTGCGGGCCGCTGATCAGCCGCTGGTCCTTGAACAGCCCCGCCTCACGGATGCCCTCGAGCTCCCGCGTGAGATGGTCGCGCATCGCTGCGTACACGTCACTCTCCTACTTTTCGCTGATCGTCGTTGAAGCGGTCCCGCCCTGCGGGATCGCCTAAGAGTTCACCTGAGAGGTCGCCTGCGGGATCGACGGCGTGGTCCAGTCGAGCACGACCTTCCCGCACCGGCCGGAGGCGGCGACCGCGAAGGCCTCTTCGTGCTGTTCGTAGCCGAACCGGTGGGTGATGATCGGGCTGATGTCGAGGCCGTTCTCGAGCAGCACCGACATCGCGTACCAGGTGTCGAACATCTCCCGCCCGTAGATGCCCTTGAGCGTGAGCATGCGGGTCACCACGGTCGCGAGGTCGACCGAGACGTCATCGGCGGGCAGACCGAGGATCGCGATGCGGCCGCCGGGGCTCATGGTCGAGATCGCCGATGCGAGGGCCTTGGCCTGCCCCGACATCTCGAACGCGACGTCGAAGCCCTCCTTCATGTGGTTGGCCGTCATGACGTCGGCCAGGTCCTCCTGTGACACGTCCACGGCGATGGTCGCGCCCATCTTCCGGGCCAGCTCGAGCCGGTACGGGCTCAGGTCGGTCACGACGACGCTGCGCGCTCCCGCGTGCCGTGCGGTCGCCGCGGCCATGACCCCGATGGGGCCGGCCCCGGTGACCAGGACGTCCTCGTTCATGACGGGGAAGGACAGCGCCGTGTGCACGGCGTTGCCGAAGGGGTCGAAGATGGCGGCGACGTCGAGGTCGATCGGGATGCGGTGCACCCAGACGTTCGTCTCGGGGAGCACGACGTAGTCGGCGAAGGCGCCGTTCGTGTTCACCCCCAGGCCGATCGTCCGGATGCACAGGTGGCGGCGGCCGGCCATACAGTTCCGGCATTTGCCGCAGACCAGGTGGCCCTCGCCGCTCACCAGGTCACCGGCCTTCACGTCGGTGACGCCCCCGCCGACGTCGACAACCTCACCGACGAACTCGTGCCCGAGGACGAGCGGCGGCTCGATCACGGACTGCGCCCAGTGGTCCCAGGCGCTGATGTGCAGGTCGGTTCCGCAGATGCCGGTGCGCAGGACCTTGATGAGCACCTCGTCGCGGCCCATCACGGGGTCCTTGACCTCGCCCAAGGTCAGCCCGGGCTCGCCTCGAAGTTTGGAGAGTGCCTTCATGATCCCGATCATCACCCACCGGATATCATTAAGTCCATCACGAAGTCCTGTAGAGAAGCATCCAGATTTACTTAAAAGGGGATCGCGTGATCGACCCGCGCCGCCTGCGCGTACTCCAATCCGTCGCGCTCCACGGCACGGTCACCGCCGCGGCCCGGTCGCTCTACCTGTCCCCGTCGGCGGTGTCCCAGCAGCTGTCGGCGCTGGAGCGGGAGGTCGGTCTCGACCTCTTCGAACGCCACGGACGCAATATTCGGCTCACCGCCTCGGGGACCGTGCTCGCCGGGTACGCGGTGCAGGTGTCCGCGATCCTCGAGCAGGCGGAGGCCGACCTGGCCGCGTCGGCGCTCGGCGAGGTCGGCACCGTGGGTATCGCCGCTTTCCCGTCGGCGATCACCGAGGTCGTGGCCCCCGCGCTCCGCACACTGCGGACCTCGGCGCCACACCTGCGGGCGCACGTCACCGACGCGGAGGGAGCCGCCGCGCAGCGGCTCCTGGCCGAAGGCAACGTGGACGTCTCCGTGTCCGTGGACTACCCGCAGGCCACGGACTCGACCCCACAGGCGTTCAGCCACGCCCGCCTGTACTCGGAGCCGCTGGACGTGCTCGTGCCCTCGGACAGCGATCTGGCCGCAAGCGCCCAACTGTCACTGTCCCGGCTGGCCGGGGAAGCGTGGGTCACCCCGCTGCCGGGGAACCCGATCCACGACCTCACGCTCCTCGCGTGCCAGCAGGCGGGTTTCCAGCCGCGCGTGGAGTCGGTCTCGAACGACTTCCGCGCGGTCAGCGCGCTGGTCGGCGCGGGCGTCGGTGTCGCCCTGGCCCCGCGGTCGGCGATCACCGCCATCGACCTCCCGCGCGTCAGTGTCCTTCCGCTGCGGGGGCGCCCGCCGAGGAGGCACGTGTTCGTCTCCGTCCGGCACGGCACCGAGGGGCATCCTCTGGTGAACGCGGTGCTCAGCGCCCTGCACGAGCACGCCCGTGCCCTCGAGCCGCGGCGCAAGCGTCCGACGGCGGCGCAGCACAGCGGCCCCGGGGACGAGGACTCCGACTGACCCGTTCCGGTCGCTCCGGGCGGGGTTGTCCACAGGCGGCCGCGTCCGGCCTTGACCGGTCATGGGGCGCCTGCAAGAGTCGGCCGCATGTGTTCCGGGGCACACCCTGGCTCCGGCGCGCACCGAGTGGACCTTGCGACGATGGAAGGACCCGCCTCCATGGCCCCTGCCGCACAACGGCCCCAACCCCCCACCGACACCGCCGCGCACGCGACGGTGTCGGTCCTGGCCGCCGCCGGGATCAGACGGTGCTACACCGTCCCCGGCGAGAGCTTCCTCGAACTGGCGGACGCCATCGACCAGCACCCGGAGATGGCCCTGGTCTCCACCCGGCACGAGGGCGGCGCAGCCTTCATGGCCGAGGCCGAGGCCAAACTCACCGGTGTCCCCGCCGTGGCCGCCGCCACCCGCGGCCCCGGCGCGGCCAACCTGGCGGTGGGTGTGCACACCGCCATGCAGGACTCCACCCCGATGATCGTGTTCCTCGGCCAGGCCGAGACCGAACGCCTGGGGCGCGAGGCCTTCCAGGAGGTGGACCTGACCGCCTTCTACGCACCCATCACCAAGTGGTCCACCACCGTGCACCGGGCCGACCGGCTGGCGGAGGTCACCGCCCGGGCGATCCGGATCGCCACCACCGGCCGCCCCGGCCCGGTGGCCATCGCGGTGCCGGGCGACCTGTTCGGCGAACGGGTCGGCCCGCAGCCCGAACCACACCCCTTCGTGGCACCCCGGCCCCCGTTGGGCGAGGGCGACCGGGACCGGATCGCTGCCTGGCTGTCCCGGGCGGTGCGCCCGGTGATCATCGCCGGCGGCGGGGCCAGGTCCGCGCGCGCGGACCTGGTGCGCGTGGCCGAGCAGTACAGCGCCGGGGTGTACGCCGCCTGGCGCCGCCAGGACGTGTTCCCCAACGACCACCCGCTCTACCTCGGGCACCTGGGACTGGGCGCGCCGAGCGCGGTGCTGGGCGCGCTGGCCGACGCCGACGCGGTGCTGGTGGTGGGCTGCCGGATGAGCGAGACCACCACCCAGGGGTACCGGCTGCCCGAGTCCGACGGGCGCACCCGCATCGCACAGATCGACATCGACCCCGAGCAGGTGGGCGCCACCAAGGACGTGTGGCTCGGCGCGGTGGCCGACGCCGGGGAAGCCCTGCGCTCACTGGCCGGGGCCCCGGTCAAGGCGCCCTACCGGGACTGGAGCGCGGCCCGCCGGATCTGGGTGGAGAGCGCGACGGTCCCGGCCGAGACCGGTCGGCACCGGAGCGGCCGCATGCACCCGTGGTCGGTGATCGCCGGGATGCGCGAGGCCCTGCCCGAAGACACCCTGATCACCAACGACGCGGGCAACTTCGCGTCCTTCCTGCACCGGGGGTGGTGGTTCCGGCACCCGGACACCCAGCTGGCGCCGACCAGCGGGGCCATGGGGTACGCCGTGCCCGCCGCGGTGGCCGCCAAGCTCACCGCGCCCGAGCGGACAGTAGTGGCGGTGGCCGGTGACGGCGGCGCGCTGATGACCGGACAGGAGCTGGAGACGGCGGTCCGGCACGGGGCGGCGATCACCGTCGTGGTGTTCCAGAACGGGCTCTACGGCACGATCGCCATGCACCAGGCCCGTGAACTGGGCCGGATCGCGGGCACGGAGATCAGCGGCCCCCTGGACCTGGCGGGGTACGCCCGCGCGCTGGGCGCCAGAGGTGCCACCGTGCACAACCGCGAGGAGTTGGAGAAGGCGCTGACCGAGGCGGTGGGTTCGGACCTGCCCACCCTGGTGGACGTGCGCACCGACCCGGAGGTGATCAGCCCGACCGCCACCATGACGGACCTGCTCGGCGAGAGCTGAGCGAAGACGAACCGAAGACGGGGCGGCCCACCGGCCGCCCCGCCCCGGAGCTGTGCGGTCACCATCGACCTCACCCGAGTGCGCCCGGCAAGAGCGAGGGGGTCCTCCGGTGCGGGCGTCGCCGGACATCATGCGTGGGGCCGTGGGACTATTCCGTGTACGTCGCGGCGGCCTCGCGTAGGGCGCGGACCACCGCCCGGATGGCGGGGCGGCGGGAGGCGTCCGTGCGCCAGAAGACGTAGACCTGGCGGACCAGCGCGGGTTGGACCGGGACCACGCGGACCCCCTCGGGGAGAGGGCCGCGACCCAGGCGGGGCATGACGGCCGCGCCGATCCCGGCCGCGATGAGGGCCAGTTTGGTCTGGTGCTCCTCCGCGGCGTGGATGATCTCGGGTTCGGCGCCCCGGCCGCGGATGATGGCGTTCAGCCAGTCGTCGCAGATGGATCCCCTGGTCCAGCTGATCCAGGGCAGGTCCAGGATCTCGTCGAGCTCCAGGATCTCCCGGTGGGCCAGAGGGTGGTCGGCGGGCAGGGCGATGTCCCCTATGTCCTCCATGAGCGAGGCGCGCGTCATCCCCTGGGGCAGTTCCAGCGGCGCGCCCATCCAGTCCACGACCAGGGCCAGGTCGGCGTCGCCGCGTGCCATGGCGGAGACGCTCTCCTGGGGTTCCGCCTCCAGGAGTTCGACACGCAGGGCCGGATGGGCCTCGCGCAGGGCCGGGAGGGCGGTGGGCAGGAGTCCGCGCACCGCCGTGGGGGTGGCGGACAGCCTCAGGTGGCCGGTGACCTCGCCCCGGTGGGCTTCGAGGTCGGCTTCGGCGCGGTGGACCAGGGACAGGATGCGGGAGGTGTGTTCGACGAGGAGTTCGGCGGCGTCGGTCAGGCGCACTCCGCGCCCGTTGCGTTCGACCAGGGGTTGGCCGACCTCGCGTTCGAGTTTGGTCAGTTGCTGGGAGACTGCGGAGTTGGTGACGTGCAGGGCCTGGGAGGCGGCGCTGAGCGAGCCGTGGGCGGCGATGGCGTGCAGGACCCGGAGCCGGTCGACACTGAGCATGTAAGCAACTCTAATGCCCTGGTTAAGAAATACGAAGTAGACCTAAGGGATCCGTCGGGGATAGAAACATCCCATGTCCACTGTTCCCACAGCCTCGGCACCGGCTGTCCCGGTTTCCCGCGAGCCGGTTCCCACCGGCACCGTCCAGCCCCGAAACCCGCTCCTGGGCTGGCGCGCCAAGTTCGTACTCCTCGCCCTCATCTGGGGCATGAGCTTCGTCCTGATCAAGACCGGCGCCGAGGTCCTCGCCCCGCTCCAGCTCGCCCTCGGGCGCATGGCCACTGGCGCCCTGCCGCTGCTCGCGGTCCTGTTCCTGAGCCGCGGGCGCCTGCCGTCCTCGCCCCGCCTGTGGGGGCACATGTTCGTGGTGGCCCTGCTGCTGAACACCATCCCGTTCACCCTGTTCGGCTACGCGGGGCAGCTCATCCCGTCCGCGCTGATGGGGATCGTCAACGCCTCGACCCCGCTGTTCGGGGTGGTGTTCGCGATGCTGATCCTGTCCGACGAGCGGCCGGACCGCACCCGCGTGCTCGGCCTCGGCATCGGCTTCCTCGGGGTGCTCACCGTCTTCGGGGTGTGGAACTCGCTGAGCACGGTGAACACGACCGACGGCGACGCCCTGCTCGGGATGCTGATGGTGGTGGGCGCCACCGCCTGCTACGGGATCGGCACCCCCTACCTGCGCCGCTTCGTCGCGGGCAGTGCGCACACCGCGCTGGAGCTGAGCGCCCTGCAGATGCTGCTCGGCACCCTGCCCCTGCTGGTGCTGGCACCACTGCTCACCGAAGCCCCCACCGAGCTGACCTGGAAGGCCGCCCTGGCGGTGACCGTGCTGGGCGTGTTCGGCACCGGCTTCGCCTACATCCTGAACTACGCCATCGTGCGGGCCGCCGGAGCGACGGTGGCCACCACGGTCACCTACGTGGCCCCGGTGATCGCGGTCACCGCCGGGGTCGTCCTGCTCGGTGAGACCCTGAGCTGGAACCAGCCCCTGGGGGCGCTGGTCATCATCCTGGGAGCGGCCCTGTGCCAAGGCGTACTACGCGTCCGCCGCCCGACCCCGAGCAGGGGCGGACGGCGGAAAGGTCGCTGAGAGCGCGTGCGATCCAGCGCGCGGAGCTAGTCCTCGCGGAGCTTGGCCACGGCGGCTTCGAGGTCCTCCGGGTAGGGGCTGGAGAACTCCACCGGGCGGTGCTCGGTGGGGTGGTCGAAGCCCAGCCGCACCGCGTGCAGCCACTGGCGCTTGACGCCCAGCCGCTCGGCCAGTGTGGGGTCAGCGCCGTAGAGGTGGTCACCCACACAGGGGTGACGCAGCGCGGCCATGTGCACCCGGATCTGGTGGGTGCGGCCCGTCTCCAGCTTGATCTCCAGCAGGCTGGCGGCCCGGAAGGCCTCCTGGGTGTCGTAGTGCGTCACCGAGGGACGCCCGCCCGCGACCACGGCCCAGCGGCCGTCACCGGCGGGGTGACGGTCGATCGGGGCGTCGACGGTGCCGCGCAGCGGGTCCGGGTGGCCCTGGACCAGCGTGTGGTAGTGCTTGTCCACGGTGCGCTCCTTGAACGCCCGCTTGAGCACGCTATAGGCGGTCTCGCTCTTGGCGACCACCATCAGGCCGGTGGTGTTGGCGTCCAGGCGGTGCACGATGCCCTGACGCTCCGCGGCACCGCTGGTGGCCAGCTGCACGCCCGAGGCCAGCAGGCCCTCCAGGACGCTGGGGCCGGTCCAGCCGACCGTCGGGTGCGCGACCACGCCGACCGGCTTGTCCACCACGATGATGTCGGTGTCCTCGTGCACGATCCGCATGCCCGGGACCGCCTCGGCCCGCGGGACGGGGGCAGTGGGCGGCGGCGGGAGGGTGACCTCCAGCCAAGAACCGGCCTGAACCCGGTCGGACTTGCCCGCCTCGGCGCCGTCGAGGAGCACGCCGCCGTCCCCGATCAGCTCCGCGGCACGGGTCCGGGAGAGCCCGAACATCCGCGCGATCGCGGAATCCAGCCGGTCGCCCTCCAGACCGTCAGGGACGGGGAGGCTCCTTGTGTCGCTCATGCGCCCTTCCCCTTGTCGTTCTCTCCGCCGTCGTTCTCGGCGGAGTCCTGCCCGGCGGTACCACCGGTCGCCCCGGTGTCTCCGCCGTCACCCGTCTCAGCGGGTCCAGCGCTCTCGGTGTCCTCGTCCGCCGTCTCGTCCGCGACCATCGTCCCGTCCAGGTTGAGGCCCTTGAAGGTGAGTGCCACCACCAGGCAGGCCCCGACCACCACGCAGGAGTCGGCGATGTTGAAGACCGGGAAGGTCCCGACGCTGATGAAGTCGACGACCGCGCCGGTGCCGGGCGTCTCGCCCCGGAAGTAGCGGTCGACGAGGTTGCCCGCGGCCCCGCCCATCATCAAGCCGAGCGTGACGCCCCACCACACGCTGCGCACGCGCCAGCCGATGTAGGCGATCGCGAGGACCACGATGGTGGCGATGGCGGTGAACACCCAGGTGTAGCCGGTGCCGAGCGAGAACGCGGCGCCGGTGTTGTAGACCAGGGTGAACTGGACGAAGCTGCCGATGACGTCGAGGCGCTCGCCCTGGGAGAAGACCGCCAGTACCCATTCCTTGGTCAGGAAGTCGGCGACGATCGCGGCGAGCGCGACCAACAACAGGAGTACGTACCTGCGCGGCCGGGCAACGGTGTTGTCGGTCGTGGTCATGTTGCTGTCCCCGGAGGGCTCTACCTCAGTCAGCGACGCTCCTCGCGCTGTTTGCAGGTGACGCACAGGGTGGCTCGCGGGAAGGCCTGTAGACGTGCCTTCCCGATGGCCTGGCCGCATGACTCACAGACCCCGTAGGTCCCCGCGTGCATCCGTTCGATCGCCCGCTCGTTCTTGGCGAGCAGGTCACGAGTATTGTAGGCCAACGCCAGATCGTGTTCGCGTTGGAAGGTCTTCGCACCGGTGTCCGCGGGGTCGTCCCCCGCCCCCGCGACCGGATCGGTGAGCAGCTCGTCGACCTCGTTCTCGCTCTCGCGGATCTCCTCCCGCTGAGCCACGATCTCGCTCTCCAACTGGTTCCGGACCTGCTCGAGTTCCTCCGGCGTCCAGGGTTCCTCCCCCGGCCGAACCGGCAGCGCCGCCGCCTCGGTGGCCTTCATCGCACTCCCCCTCCGCACGCCCCACAGCCCCCGCACCCCACCTGATCTGCGGGGTCTCCTCTTTTCGAGAAGGCCATGAGTGGTGCCGTGAGCCTAGGCAATCGACCGCCCCAAGGCAATGATCCGGGCGGGGGCCTCTCAGAACCATCGACCTCGGAGTGATCGGCGGTGGAGCGTCACCGAGGCCACTTCCTTACGCTCACTCCGCGACGGCGAAGCCGCCGTAGTCCTCGGCCAGCAGCAACAGGTGGGGTTCGTCGAAGGTGGCCGGGCCGCCGTGCGGTCCGGTCAGCACCTCGATGACCCAGTCCACGTCCTCGGCGTCGTCCTCGCCAGCGAGCATGTCCCGGTACACCCGGCAGGGCTCGTACCCCTGCTCGAGGAGCTGTTCGGCGAGCTCGTCCGCGTCCTCGCGGTCGGGCAGGGTCACCAGGACCGCGCCCCGCGTCTGCTCCGCCACGGCCGCCCCCTCACTTAATACGCGGCACGCCTGGCCGCACTGCGTTATCCTGAACAGGTGTCGATGGGGACGAGTAACGCTGGCCCCGACCGGACGGACACAGCCTAGAGGGGCTGGACCGCCCAAGCGACCCGGGGACGGTGCGAGCCCGGGGGCAACGACCAGCGCGAAGATCACCCCGGAGCCGTCGGAAGAACAGGTCGCGCGCACTGCGAGCCCAGAGCAGACCCAGGGCAAGCACAGCGCGCACCCCAGTAGAACCGGCACGAACCCAACGAAGTGGGACCCGCCACCGATCCGCCCAGCGGACTCGGGACGCGGCTCCAAGGAGGGTGGTACCGCGGGGCTCCGCCTCGTCCCTCCGTCAGGAACACCCCTGATGGAGAAAGGTACGACGGTGACCGACGACCCCCGGCACGAATCCCGCGCGCTGCCCCAGCTGCCCGCTCAGATCGACCTGCCCGCGACGGAGCGCGAGATCCTCGGCCGCTGGTCGAAGGAGAACGTCTTCCAGCGGTCGCTCGACCAGACCCGCGGTAACGAGAACTGGGTGTTCTACGAGGGCCCGCCCACCGCGAACGGCCAACCCGGCGTGCACCACGTCGAGGCCCGTGCCTTCAAGGACGTCTTCCCGCGCTTCCGCACCATGCGCGGCTACCACGTGGACCGCAAGGCCGGCTGGGACTGCCACGGCCTGCCCGTCGAGGTCGCCGTGGAGAAGGAACTCGGCCTGAGCGGAAAGAAAGACATCGAGGCCTTCGGCATCGCCGAGTTCAACGACCGCTGCCGCGAGTCCGTCCTGCGCAACGTGGACGCGTTCACCGCCATGACCGAGCGCATGGGCTACTGGGTGAACATGGACGACGCCTACCGCACCATGGACCCGCAGTACGTGGAGTCCGTGTGGTGGGCGCTCAAGCAGATCTGGGACAAGGGCCTGCTGTCCCGCGACTACCGGATCAGCCCCTACTGCCCGCGCTGCGGCACCACCCTGTCCGACCACGAGCTGGCCCAGGGCTACGAGACCGTCACCGACCCGTCGGTGTACGTGCGGTTCCCGGTCACCTCCGGCCCGCTCGCCTCGCCCGAGCACCCCACCGCGCTGCTGGTGTGGACGACCACCCCGTGGACCCTGGTGTCCAACACCGCGGTGGCCGTGCACCCCGACGTCAAGTACGTGGTGGCCACCAACGGCGACGAGCGCCTCGTGGTCGCCGAGCCGCTGTTCGAGAAGGTCCTCGGCGAGGGCTGGGAGCTCACCGGCGAGAGCTACGAGGGCGACGAGATGGAGCGCTGGACCTATCAGCGCCCCTTCGACCTGGTGCCCTTCGACGAGCCCGCGCACTACGTGGTGCTCGCCGACTACGTCACGGTCGAGGACGGTACGGGTCTGGTCCACCAGTCCCCCGCCTTCGGTGCCGACGACATGACGGTCTGCCGCTCCTACGGCCTGCCCGTGGTCAACCCGGTCCGCCCCGACGGCACCTTCGAGGCCGAGCTCGCGCTGGTCGGCGGGGTCTTCTTCAAGACCGCCGACAAGACGCTGGTCCGCGACCTCAAGGACCGCGGCCTGCTCTTCCGCCACCAGAACTACGAGCACTCCTACCCGCACTGCTGGCGCTGCCACACCGCGCTGCTCTACTACGCGGTCCCGTCCTGGTACATCCGCACCACCGCGGTCAAGGACGAGCTGCTCGCGCAGAACGACGTCACCAACTGGGTGCCGGAGAACGTCAAGGAGGGCCGCTTCGGCGAGTGGCTGCGCGGCAACGTCGACTGGGCGCTGTCCCGCAACCGCTACTGGGGCACCCCGCTGCCGATCTGGGAGTTCCCCGACGGCCGCCAGATCTGCGTCGGGTCCCTGGCGGAGCTGAGCGAGCTCAGCGGACAGGACCTGTCCAACCTCGACCCGCACCGCCCCTACGTCGACGACGTCGTCATCCCCGACCCCGACGCCGACCCGTCCCTGCCCGAGGACCAGCGGGTTGCCCGCCGCGTGCCCGAGGTCATCGACGCCTGGTTCGACTCCGGTTCCATGCCGTTCGCCCAGTGGGGTGCGCCGCACCAGAACAAGGAGACCTTCGAGGAGAACTTCCCGGCGCAGTACATCTCCGAGGCCATCGACCAGACCCGCGGCTGGTTCTACTCGCTGCTGGCGGTCAGCACCCTGGTGTTCGGCCGCAACTCGTTCGAGAACGTGGTCGTGCTCGGCCACATCCTCGCCGAGGACGGCCGCAAGATGAGCAAGCACCTGGGCAACGTCATGCAGCCCATCCCGGTGATGGACCAGCACGGCGCGGACGCCCTGCGCTGGTTCATGCTGGCCAGCGGCTCACCGTGGACGGCCCGCCGGGTCGGTCACGCCGCCCTGGAGGAGATCGTCCGCAAGGTGCTGCTGACCTACTACAGCACCACGTCCTTCTTCACCCTGTACGCCAACGCCGGCAGCGGCTGGGACCACTCGAAGCTGGCCGACGCGCCCGCTCCGCAGGACCGCCCGCTGCTGGACCGCTGGCTGCTGTCCGAGCTCAACGAGGTCGTGCGCGACGTCACCGAGGCGATGGACAAGTTCGACACGACCGGGGCCGGGCGCCGCCTGACCGCGTTCGTGGACGACGTGTCCAACTGGTACGTGCGCCGTTCCCGCCGCCGGTTCTGGGGTGGGGCGGACACCCCCGAGGGCGCGGCGGCCTTCGCCACGCTGTTCGAGGCGCTGGAGACCGTCACCCTGCTGATGGCGCCGGTCGTGCCGTTCCTGACCGACCACGTGTGGTCGGCGCTGCGCCGCCCGGAGGCAGCGGACTCGGTGCACCTGGCCTCTTGGCCAACGGTGAATGAGGACCTGATCGACCCCGAACTGTCCAAGAACATGGCTCTGACCCGCCGCCTGGTGGAGCTGGGCCGCTCCGCCCGGGTCGACTCGGCCATGCGCACCCGGCAGCCGCTGGCCCGCGCCCTGGTGGGTGCCCCGGGCTTCGCCGACCTGCCGGAGCAGCTGCGCGCGCAGGTGGCCGACGAGCTCAACGTGGCCGGGCTGGACTCGCTCTCCTCGGTTCGCGGCGACCTCGTGGACTACGTGGTCAAGCCGAACTTCCGCGCCCTGGGCAAGCGGTTCGCCAAGCGCACGCCGCTGGTGGCCAAGGCCATCCAGGCCGCCGACCCGGCCGCCCTGGTCGAGCAGGTCCGCGAGACCGGCTGGGCGCAGGTGCGGGTCGAGGACGAGCCGGTGGAGGTCAACGCCGACGAGGTGCTGGTGACCGAGCAGCCCCGCGAGGGCTGGGCGGTGGCCTCCGAGGCCGGTGAGACGGTGGCGCTGGACTTGGAGCTGACCCCGGAGCTGCGCCGCGCCGGTCTGGCCCGCGAGATGGTCCGAATGCTCCAGGAGGCCCGCAAGAACAGCGGCCTGGACGTGTCCGACCGGATCCACGTGTGGTGGACCAGTGAGGACGAGGCTGTCCGCCAGGCGCTGTCCGAGCACGGGCAGATGATCGCCGGTGAGGTACTCGCCGACGCCTTCGTGGCCGGTGCGGGCGAGGACGCACCGCACTCCGCGGAGTCGGAGGAGTTCGGTGTGACCTTCAGCTTCCGCCGCGCCTGACCGTTGACGCGCTGACGCACAGAAGGGCCCGCTCGTTCATCGACGTTGTTGGCGAATCCGGAGCGTTGGGACCCGGAGAAGCAGAGCGCCTGGCACGGAGAGGCTCTCCGTGCCAGGCTCAGGCTCGTGTAGGGCATCCGGGGTGGGGGTCTGTGTGCGGCCTGTGGTTCGGGTTACGGTTCCCCCGTTTCCCGCCGCTTGATGGTTGCCGTCTGCGCTGCGGGCGCTCCGCCTTGACCCGCTTCGCTGCGACGGCGGTGGGCGGCTATCGGGAAACGGGGGGGAGTGGTCGGGGGTGGCAGGCGGGGCCCCGAAGGGACCAAGGGCAACTACCAACTGCGCGGCCTCCGGCCGGTGCCCTCCACACCCCTGTGCCCAACGCCTGGACGTGTCGCGGCCGGTCAAGGTCAGCGACGAACAGCGGCAGCGAGAGCAACAGGCTCCCCAGGCCTGCGCGAACCGGGTCGCGTGTCGCGGCCGGTCATGCGTGCCAGCGAACACCACCAGCGGCCCGCCAGGCCCCCGGGCCCGGTTTCGGCCCCCTTTTCAAAGATGATCTTGCTACCAGAAGCGAAATCAGCGCCGAACTTGCTTCTGGTAGCAAGATCACCGGGGATGAGGGGGTTTCGGAAGCAGCGGACAACCCCAGACGCAGGTTACGGACACCTTGGCTTTCCCAGGGCCAACACCACAGAGCTGAACCCCACCCTCACCACCGCTGGTCCGATGGCACGCATGACCGGCCGCGACACGCGACCCGATCCGCTCGGGGCTGGGGAGAGGACCGGCCGAAGGCCGCGCAGTTGCTGTTGCTGTTGCTGTTGGGCCCCTTCGGGGCCCCGCCTGCCACCCCCGACCACTCCTCCCCCGTTTCCCGACAGCCGCCCACCGCCGTCGCAGCGAAGCGGGTCAAGGTGGAGCGCCCGCAGCGAAGCGAGGCCGAACGACCTTGACGCGCGCAGCGCAGACGGCAACCATCAAGCGGCGGGAAACGGGGGAACCGCAACCCGAACCACAAAGCCACAACCCCAGGCCCCGGCCCCACACAGGCCCCACCCCGGACGCCCTACCCGAGCCCGAGCCCGACACAGAGAAGCCCCTCCCCAGACCAGCCTCCCCACATCAGCTTCTCCGCTTCTCCGGGCCCCAGCGCTTTCTCCGGCCCTTTCGCTCCGAGTTCGCCAACAGCATCGTTCTTCGAGCGGGCCCTTCGTGGTGTTCTCGGGTGTGAGGGGAACGGCTAGCTGGAGCAGGAGGAGTCCGGCTCCTTGGCGCGGTCCGGCTGACCGTCCTCGTCCCTGTCGCCGGTGTCGTCGGTCTCTTCCGAGCCGGAGTCCTCAGCCGCCTCCGTGGCTTCGTCCGCGGCCTCAGGGACCTCCGTGACCTCAGGGGTCTTGTCCGAGGCTTCTTCGGTCTCCTCGCCGTCGAGGATCGCGGCGTAGGCCAGAGCCGGGTCCTCGGCGAGCTGTTCCTCTGCGAGCCGCTCGTGGGTGACGTCGGCCGAGCGTTCCTCGTCCTCGGGCTCCTCGGGGATCTGCGTCTCCGCCACGGACTCCGCTTCGGGGGCCTCTTCCCCAGATTCCGGGACGTCCTCGGCCACCGGCCCAGCCTCAAGGTCCTCTTCGGAGTCCTCGGGGGTCTCAGCGGCCTCCACAGCCTCTTCGGCGAGGTTCTCCTCCGCCGGAGCCTCCTGGCGGCCCTCGGCGTCCTCGACGTCCGCCACGGGCTCCTCGCCCTCCTGGGGCGGCTCCTCGTGGTCGGCGTCCTCGACGGACGCCTCCTCGCGGTCATCGCGAGTGGTCTGGGTGGGGATGCGGTAGGTGAACGCCTCGGCGGGCGCTTCTTCCCGCTCGGGCTCCGGGGCGGCCTCTGCCTCGGGTTCGGGGGCGGTCTCTGCCTCGACCGGCTCCTCGTCCCGTTCCTCGGCCGGTGCGGCGGCCCCTGCCTCGGAAACCTCAGCCTCGGCGGGCTCGTCCGGTGCTGTTTCAGGTCCGGAGTCCGGTTCAACGGCCGCTTCCGGCCAGTTCCCCAGCGTGGGGGTCTGCCAGCGGGGAACCTCGAACTCCGCTTCCTCTTCGCTGTCCTCAGCGGCCGCCAGACGCGGCTCACTGACGGGAGCGGGGTGCCCCGGGGGCACGGGGTGCTCTGCGATCTGCTCTACGCGCTGCTCCGAGGGGGCGGATTCCCGCACCGGCTGCTCAGCCGGTGCGGGTACGCGCCCAGACTCCTCCGGTTCCCACGGCGGGGCCGCTACCGTGCCGGCCGCTGCCGCGGCCATCACGGGGACGGACGACTTCCCCAAACCGTCCGTCCGTTCAGTCCGCTCCGTGTCCGTTCTGCTCCCGCCGAACCGTCCCTGAATGATCGCGCCCAACAGGAGGAGGACGCTCAGCCCGCCGAGTCCCAGGGCGATGTACACCAGGTTGGGTTCGGCGAGCACCAGGGCAGCAGCGATGACGGCGATGGCCGCCAGCACCGCCACGGTGGCGAGGAGGCTAAGGATCACGGGTCGACCAGGGCCTTTACACGTGTGGAGCCGGAGTTTTCAGTTGTTCGGAGCCGCACTACCGCTCGATGAGATCTAGCGACGCTCGTGCGGGGCCTCACCCGGGTGGAAACCACCGTGCTGGGCGGGCTCGGGCTGACCGAACGGGTTACCGCCGGGGCCGTGCTGCTGGAGCGCGGGGGTTCCGCCGGTCTGAGGGGCCATCGTCTGGAAGCCACCCGTGGTGTTCGGGTTGGGCTCGACGGACTTGCCCTCCTCGTTGAGCTCACGCAGCTGACGCTCGAAGTAGTCCTTCAGGCGGCTGCGGTACTCGCGCTCGAAGTCCTTCAGCACGTTGACCTTGTGCTCGAGCTCCTCGCGCTGCTGGACCAGGCTGCCCATGACCTGACGGTGGCGCTCCTGAGCGTCACGGTCGAGGTTCTCGGAACGGGCCCGGGCCTCACCGATGATCTGGTCGGCCTGGCGGCGCGCCTTGCCGAGGATGTCCTCGGACTCGTGGCGAGCGCGGCCGAGGGTCTCGTCCGCCTCGCGGCGGGCGTCGGAGATCGCCTGGTCGGCGGTCTGCTGGGCGAGCGCCAGGACACGGGCGGCCGTGTCCATGTTCTCCTCGCCACCCATGGCCATGTTGGCGCCGGTCATGCCCATCTGGGGCTGCGGCTGCGGCGCGGGCGGCTGAGGCTGCGGCTCGATGGGCTGCTGCGCCTGGACGGGCTCCGGGCGCATCTGCTCCATCTGCTGCGGAGCCTCGGGGGCCTGCTCCTGCGGCTGCTGGAAGTCCTGCATGCCAGCGTTGGGGACCTTGCCCCGCAGGCACTCGGCAAGCTTGCCGCGCAGTTCCTCGTTCTCCTGGATCAGTCGGTCAAGCTCAGACTCGACCTCGTCGAGAAAGGCGTCGACCTCTTCTTCGTCATACCCGGGTCGGAGCCGGGTAGTGCTGAACTGCTTGTTCCGCACATCGGCGGGTGTCAGCGGCATGTTCGTCTCCTTGGCGCGCTTGGAGTCTGTCCGTAGGGACGCTACCTGATCGTGACCTTACGGCAATCCAGATCATGACCAAGACCACATATCGGAATCAGGGGTTGTCTTTTCTGTCCCTGTTCCCCTTACGCGAAGCTCACCATCAGGCCCCTCAGAACGCTCTGAAGGATGATCACACCGAAGAAGAGGACCAGCACACTCAGGTCGAGTGCGATACTCCCCAGCCGGATCGGCTTGATGAACTTGCGCAGGAACTTCAGTGGCGGGTCGGTGATCGTGTACACGATCTCAGCGAGCACGAGCACGAACCCGGTGGGCCGCCAGGACCGGGAGAAGGACTGCACCATCTCCAGGACCACCCTCGCTATCAGCACGAAGACAAACAGCTGAAGCAGACTCAGCAGCACGAACAGGACGATACTCACGGTCGTTCCCCGACCCAATCTCTGGACAAATGTGATGGTCTAGCTCTGATTGAAGAACCCTCGCTCGGCGATCCGCGCCTTGTCTTCGGCGGTCACCTCGACGTTGGCCGGGGACAGCAGGAACACCTTGTTGGTTACGCGTTCGATACTGCCATGGAGACCGAAGATCAGGCCAGCCGCGAAGTCAACCAGACGCTTAGCGTCGCTGTCGACCATCTCGGTCAGGTTCATGATCACCGGTGTACCTTCCCGGAAGTGCTCTCCGATCGTACGCGCCTCGTTGTAGGTGCGTGGGTGGAGCGTGGTGATCCGAGCAAGGTCGGCGGTTGAGGCAGTCGTGGTCGTACCACCGCGTCGCTCACCCGTTCCCAGGTAGTCGCCGGTGTCCGTCACAGCGTCGCCTCGTGCTTCCTCGCCTCGTGGGGTGTCAGCGCCGCGGTCACGCTGCTCGTCCACGACCTCGTCGAAATCGTCGAACTCATCATATTCGTCCGCATAGCGGTGATCGTAACGGTCGTCCTCCACGAGGCCGAGGTAGACCGCCATCTTGCGCATCGCGCCGGCCATCTCATGTCCTCCGTCGTCCCCGCGGCCTTCACCGCAGCCGACTCCTCCGTCTTCGGCCCCTGTGCCCCGCGTGCGCGGGGTGTTCGCTCATTCGGGCGAACGCCACAGACAGGCCCCAAGGTCTATGTGGGGACATTACCCCACGATCGGTCCCCGAGAGCCGAGCAACGCCGTACCGAGTCGCAGGTGTGTCGCGCCTCGCCCGATCGCGGCTTCGAGGTCCCCGCTCATCCCGGCGGAGATCACTGTCGCCTGAGGGTAGCGATCCCGAATCCGCCCCGCCACCTCGTACAGACGGGCGAAGGCTTCGTCCGGATCACCGCCCAGCGGAGCTACCGCCATCACACCGCCGAGGGTGAGCGCCTCGTGCTCGGCGATGCGTGCGGCGAGCGCGGGCGCGTCGGCCGGGTCCACGCCGCCGCGCGGACCGAGGACCCCCGTCTGAGAGTCGGTGTCCAGGTTCACCTGTACCAGACAGGTCAGGCGCCGCTCGGCGGCGGCCGCACGGTCCCCCAGCGCCCGGGCCAGCTTGGCCCGGTCCACCGAGTGCACGATGTCGGCGTAGGAGGCCACCGATCGGGCCTTGTTGCTCTGCAGCTGACCGACGAAGTGCCAGGTCAGGTCCAGGTCGGCGGTCTCGGCGGCCTTGGGGGCAGCTTCCTGGTCGCGATTCTCGCCGACGTCGGTGACCCCGAGGGAAGCGAGAATACGCACGTCACTGGCGGGATAGGTCTTGGTCACGCCGATCAGCGACACCTCCGAGGGGTCGCGGTCGGCCTTGTGGCAGGCCGCCTCAATCCTGGCCCGCGCAGCCGTGAGGTTGGCGCGGATCTGCTCGGTGCGCGCGGGGTCGGTGTGTGACACGGGTGTTCCTTTTCCCTACTGACTGCTGTCGGATTCGGTGGTGTGTCCTGGGGTGGCCGTGGCCGAAAGTGGCCCCGGAGGTGTAAGGAGCCCGGGGTTCCCGGGGAAGGCCCGGGTGGCCCGGATGCTCCGAAGGTCAGAGGCGCCAGAGGAAGGAGGCGAACCTGCCGGTGGGCGCTCCCCCGCGGTGGGAGAAGAGCTCGGGGGTCTCCAGGGTGCAGCGGCCGTCGGCGGTGATGTCGGCGACCCCCGCACGGCGCAACTGGGCGGTGACGGCGGCGACCATGTCCACGCCGGGGGTGCCCCGACGGGTGGTGGCAGCCGCCTCGGGGGTGTGTTCGGCCGTCTCGGCCTGGAGCTCGGGCGGGACCTCGTAGCAGCCGCCGCAGATCGCCGGGCCGAGGAAGACGGTGATGTGATCCACACGCGCGCCCTGGTCGACCATCGTCTGAACCAGGTTGACCGCCACCCCGTTCGCGGTGCCCAGGCGCCCGGAGTGGGCCGCCCCCAGCACACCGGCTTCGGTATCGGCGGCGAGTACGGGCAGGCAGTCGGCGGCCATCGAGGCCAGGACCAGGTCCGGCCGGGTGGTGACCACTCCGTCGCAGGTGCCGACCCCGCCGGGTTCGGTGGCCACGAGCACGTCGGCGCTGTGCACCTGGTTCATCCACACGACGCTGTCGACGTCGAAACCCAGTTCCTGGGCCGCGCGTGCGCGGTTGGCTATGACCGCCTCGCGGCTGTCACCGGACCCCAGTCCGATGTTGAGCGAGTCGAACGGAGGCCGGCTCACACCGCCCTTGCGTTCGGTGACGGCTGCACGGACACCGTGCCCCAGGTCGATCAAGTTGCCCATCGGCGCGACGCGGCCCTTCCCTCTGCCCCGAGGGAGGCCTGGCGGCTGCTCCGCCGGCTCTCCCGTGGGGCGGCGACGGCCCCGCCGCAAGGGTCGGGGCCGCTGACACGTCGATGGTACCGGGGTGGTGAGGGGCTACTTGAGGAACTCCGGCACGTCCAGGTCGTCGGGGTCGTCGAAGATGACCCGGCGACGGGGCGTGGGCACCTCGCCACGGCGCTCCGAGGCGTCCGAGACCGCGTGGATGTGGCTCGGCTGGGCTTCCGGCTCGGCGGCCGGGTCCTGCTGCTCCTCGGCCGGAGCGACCTGCTGGGGCTCCGGGGCGACCGGCTCGGACTCGCTGTGGGAGACCGGGTAACCGTTGCCCTGGGCCTGCTCGGCCTGGGGCTGGGTCGGCTCGAACTCCGAACGGACCGGTTCCGGCTGGACGGGCTCGGGCCGGACCGGCTCCTGCGTCACCGCGGGCTGCACCGGCGGCATGGCGGGAGCTTCCTGGGCGGGCTGGGCCGGGCGCGACGGAGCGATCCACGGCATGCTGGTGGCCGGCGCCCCGCTCGCGTCAGCGGCGGACGGCGTCGCCTTGGCCGACGAACCCTCCCTGCCGGACGTGATGCCTGCCGTGGGGGCGACGGCCTCAGGAGGGTCCACCGGCTGGTGCTCCCGCACCACGGCTCCGGTGACCTCCGGTTCGTCGAAGCCTGCCGCGATTACGGTGACCCGAACCTCGTCACCCAGGGCGTCGTCGATGACGGCACCGAAGATGATGTTGGCCTCGGGCGCCGCGGAGTTGGCAACCAGCTGTGCCGCCTCGTTGATCTCGAAGAGTCCGAGGTCGGAGCCGCCCTGGATGGACAGCAGCACACCGTGTGCCCCGTCGATGCTGGCTTCGAGCAGTGGTGAGGAGATCGCCAGTTCGGCCGCTGCCACGGCCCTGTCGTCCCCTCGTGCCGATCCGATTCCCATCAGCGCCGATCCGGCCCCCGACATGACCGACTTGACGTCGGCGAAGTCCAGGTTGATCAGGCCCGGCGTGGTGATCAGGTCGGTGATGCCCTGGACACCGGAGAGCAGGACCTGGTCGGCCGCCTTGAAGGCGTCCAGCACACTGACCTGACGGTCCGAGATGGACAGCAGGCGGTCGTTGGGGATGACGATGAGGGTGTCGACCTCCTCGCGGAGCATCGCTATCCCCGACTCGGCCTGGGTCGCCCGCCGCTTGCCCTCGAAACCGAAGGGACGGGTGACCACACCGATGGTGAGCGCTCCGAGGGAGCGGGCGATGTTGGCGACGACCGGGGCTCCACCGGTGCCGGTCCCGCCGCCCTCGCCCGCCGTGACGAAGACCATGTCGGCCCCCTTGAGGACCTCCTCGATCTCCTCGCGGTGGTCTTCGGCGGCCTTACGGCCGACATCGGGGTTGGCGCCTGCGCCAAGGCCACGGGTGAGCTCACGGCCGACGTCGAGCTTGACGTCCGCGTCGCTCATCAGCAGCGCTTGGGCGTCGGTATTGATCGCGATGAACTCGACGCCTTTGAGCCCCTCTTCGATCATTCGGTTGACGGCGTTGACACCGCCGCCGCCGATGCCGACGACTTTGATGACCGCGAGGTAGTTCTGCGGTGCTGCCACGACGAGGGGCCTTTCCGCTCGCATACGCCGTTCCGTCTACGCGTGTGCTGGCTGTGACCAGCAGGTGCGCCGGCGGTCCGGCATCCGGTTCTTCAGTGTGCGTTTCGGTTGCCCCCGAACGGCCACCCGGTCGGGCGGCTGTCAGTGGGGGAACCCGGGGCCACCGGTACCGCTCTTCCCCTCGCCGGGCCGACCCGTGGGCCGGACCGCGGTCCGCTCTGTCGGAGCGGGGTGAGACGGTTCCTGTGTACCCCTGAAAGCGTGTTTTGCTACGTTCTTGACGTTGGTTGTGCTTCCCGACAGTAAGCGGACCGCCGGGTGCGGGCAACCGATGTTGGCCTCAGCCTAACGGCGTATAACGCAAGGAAGCGAAGTGCGCACTCGGCGCGTCGCGTCTGGAATGTCCTGGCGGGACGATCCGCTCGGAGAGCTCCGGACGCGCCAACGCCCTCGGCGCGTCCCAAATACACCCCTGAGGGGACCTTGCCCGGGATCTTCCGTCTCCTGTGCGTTCCTTGGCGCGCGCTTCACCTGACGATCGCCAGGTCGGGGGTTCCGACGTCGTAGACCCGCCCCTCCTCGGGCGGGTGCTCGCGCATCAGCACGCGCAGGACGTCGCTCTTGTCGGAGGTACCGTGCGCGTCACCCCACTCCACCAGTGAGCCGTCGCCGAGTTCGACGGTGATCTGATCGGTGTCGGTGGCGTCGATGAGCTGTATCTGGGCGATGAGGGAGTCCGGGGCCTGCTCCACGATGTCCGCGGCGGCCCGAACCGCCTCGTTGCCCTCGATTTCCCCGGTGACGCGGACCAGCGGGTGGGTTCCGGGACGGCTCGGTGAGTCCTCGATCCGCACGCCGTCGCCGTCGACCAGCCGGTACTCCTCCCCCACCCGGATGGCGAGCAGGGGACGCCGCTCGACGACCTCCACTCTGAGGGTTGCGGGCCAGCCGCGGGTCACCGTCGCGGACTCGACCAGGTCCAGGCTCTCGGCGCGGTCGCGGCCGTGGTCCAGGTCCACCCGGATCAGCGGGGTTCCCGTGTCCACCGCCACGGCAGCGACGACCTCCTCCTGTGACACCCGGTCCAGACCGCTGACGGCGACCTCGCGCACCACGAGCAGGCGCGAGCCGAGCAGCACCCACGTAACCACGCAGACCAGGGAGACGACGAGCAGTACCGCGAAGGCGACCTTCCAGGGATCCGACCCCGTGCTGTCCCCTGTCGTGGCCTGCGCCTTCTTCGTGGCCTGGGCCTTCGCCCCGTCCCGGTCAGCGCCCACGTGTGCGTGCTCCTCTAGCTGGCCTCTAGCTGGTTTCGGTACCCTCGGCGACCCGCGCCAGCTCCTCCACGATCAGCGGCCCCAGCTCGGTGACGTCACCGGCGCCCATGGTGAGGACGATGTCCCCGGGGCGGGCCAGCTCGGCCACCACGCGCACGGACTCCTGGTGGCCCGGCACGTACCGGACACCGTCGTGGGAGACCTTCGAGGTGATGATCTCGCCGGTGACCCCGGGCTCGGGGTCCTCACGGGCCGCGTAGATCTCCATCACCACGACCTCGTCGGCCAGGCTCAGGGCGGTGGCGAACTCCTCGGCGAAGATCCGGGTCCGGCTGTACAGGTGCGGCTGGAACAGCGCGACGACCCGGCCCTCGGGGATCTCCTCCCCGTTCTCCTGGGCGTCTTCGGCGAAGGAGCGCAGAGCGGCGCGCGTGGCGCGCAGGTCGGCGTCGATCTCGGTGGGGTGGTGGGCGTAGCTGTCGTAGACGCCCACGCCGTTGCCCTCGCCCTTGAGCTCGAAGCGGCGGGCGGCTCCGGCGAAGTCGGCGATGCCCTCGACAGCGACCTCCAGGTCGTGGCCGAGCTCGTCGGCGACGGCGACCGCGGCGGCGGCGTTCTGCACGTTGTGCAGCCCGGGGACGGCCAGGGTGCCGTCGATCGGGTCACCGTCGGCGGGGGTGAGGGTGAACTCGGTGGTGAAACCGCGGGGGCGAATCCGGGTGATCCGGTAGTCGGCGTCGGCGGCCTCCCCGTAGGTGAGCACCTTCTTGCCGCGTTCACGGGCCAGCCCGGCGACAGTGCGAGCGCCCGGGTCGTCGATCCCGACGATCAGGGTGCGCTCGACCCGGTCGACGAAGTTCGCGAAGTTGGCGTGGATCTCGTCGATGCCGCTGTAGTTGTCCAGGTGGTCGGCCTCGACGTTGGTGACCACGGCGATCTTGGGCGAGAGCATCAGGAAGGACCCATCGCTCTCGTCGGCCTCCACCGCAATGGCCTCGCCGACCCCGGCGTCGGCACCCAGGCCGGTGGTGACCAGCTTGCCGCCGATCACGTAGCCGGGGTCGACGCCCAGGTGCTGCAGGACCACGGTGACCATGGAGGTCGTGGTGGTCTTACCGTGGGTGCCGGAGACCGCGATGCCCTCGCGGCCCAGCAGGAGGGCGCCCAGGGCGGCGGCGCGGGGCAGGATGCGGATGCCGCGGGCGCGGGCCTCGGCGAGCTCGGGGTTGTTCTCGCGGATCGCGGAGGAGACCACAAGGGTGTCGGCCTTGCCCAGGTTCTCGGCGGCGTGGCCGACGAAGACCTGCGCGCCCATCTGCTCGAGCTCGCGCAGGGTCTCGCTGTCGCGGGCGTCGCTGCCCGAGACCTCGACCCCGGACTGCAGCAGCACGCGGGCGATGCCGGACATCCCGGCTCCGCCCAGGCCGATGAAGTGGGTACGGCCGAGCTCGTCGACGGGGACCGGGTCGGTCGGCTTGACCAGGCTCATCTCGTGTCTTTCCCGTCGTCGTAGAAGGCTTCGTCGTCGCCGTCTTCGGGCAACGGCAGTTCAGGGGTGGGTTTGTCGCCGCGGGCGATCGCCAGGACCTCGCGGGCGAGTTCGGTGTCGGCGTCGCGTCGGCCCATCCGGGCGGCCGCCTCGGACATGGCCACGACGCGGTCGGTGTCGGTGAGCAGCGGGATGAGCTGGTTGGCGATCCACTCGACCGAGACGTCGGCGTTGTCGACCGTCAGGCCGCCGCCCGCCTGGACGATGGGCTGGGCGTTCAGGGCCTGCTCGCCGTTGCCGATGGCCAGCGGCACGAACGCGCCGGGCAGGCCCACGGCCGTGAGTTCGGCACAGGTCATCGCACCGGAGCGGCACATCGCCACGTCGGCGGCGGCGTAGGCCATGTCCATGCGGTCCACGTAGGGGACGGCGACGTAGGGGATGCCGTCCTGGGTGAAGTCCTGGGGTTCGTCGGCGTTCTTGGGGCCGACCACGTGCAGGACCTGCACGCCCGCCTGACGGAAGGCCGCGGCGGCGTTGAAGGCGGTCTCGTTGATGCGCTGGGCGCCCTGGGAGCCACCGAAGATCAGCAGGGTGGGCAGGTCCGGGCGCAGCCCGAAGTAGGCGCGGGCTTTGTCGCCCATGGCCAGCCGGTCCAGCGAGGTGATCTGCTGGCGCAGCGGAATGCCGATGAAGCGGCCGTTGCGGATCTGGGTGTGCGGGTGCCCGGTGAACACGTGCGGGGTCAGCCGCGCGCCGAGCCGGTTGGCCAGGCCCGGGAGGGGGTTGGCCTCGTGCACCACGATGGGGAGCTTGCGGCGCCGGGCCGCCAGGTAGCCGGGAGTGGCCACGTAGCCGCCGAAGCCCACGATGACGTCGGCCTGGAGTTTGTCCAGCTGCTCACCCGCGGCGCTGAGCGCGCCCGCGAGCTTGCCGGGGACCGTGAGCAGCTGCGGGGTGAGCCGACGCGGCAGGGGGACCGCCGGGATCAGACCGAGTTCGTAGCCGCGCATGGGCACCAGCCGGGTCTCCAGACCCCGCTCGGTGCCCAGGCAGAGGATCTCCGTGTTGGGTTCGATGCGCCGGAGCGCGTCCGCCAGGGAGAGTGCGGGCTCGATATGCCCGGCCGTGCCGCCTCCGGCTAGGGCTACCCTCATCGTCGCCGATTCCTCCTTGGCCGGTCACCAGCCGGGACCGGTCCGCTGTTGTTCTTGGCCGTGGTCTTGGCACCAACCTTGCTGCCGCGCTCCTGCGACTTGCGCGGGGCACGCGGCGCGGTGGTGCGCTTGGAGGACGCCGAGCCGCTCCGATTCTGGACGGAAGCGACGATGTTCTCCAGGCCAAGCCAGCTTAGAGCCCTTTGGACCCAACTGGGACCCCGGGCCGCCAGGGCCTTCTGTGCCTGGGGCTCCTGGCGGGCGATGGCGAGCAGCACTCCGAGCGCGATCATTGTGGGGATGAGCGCCGAACCACCGTAGGAGACCAGCGGGAGCGGGATTCCGGTGACCGGGACCAGGCCGATGACGGCGGCGATGTTGATCATGGCCTGGCCGAGGATCCAGGTCACGATGGCGAAGGCGGCCAGCCGCGAGAAGGAGTCCTTGACGCGGTAGGCCACGCGCAGCCCGGCGTAGCCGAGCATGCCGAACAGTCCGAGCACCAGGAGGGTGCCAATGAGACCGAACTCCTCGCCGATGATGGCGAAGATGAAGTCGGACTCGGCGAAGGGGAGGAACCCCCACTTCTCCCGGCTGGCGCCGATGCCGACCCCGAAGATCCCGCCGGTGCCCAGGGCGTAGAGGCCGTGCAGGGACTGGAAGCCGGAGCCGCTCGGATCCGCGCCGGGGTCGAGGAACGCCGTGATGCGGGTCATCCGGAAGGGTTCGATGGCGATGACGATCCCGGCGAGGCCGAGAACGAGTCCGAACATGCCCAGGAAGAGCCGCCCGGGGGCGCCCACGACCCACAGCAGGCCCAGGAACACGAGCAGCAGGACCAGTGTGGTGGACAGGTCCGAGCCGAGCAGGACGAGCAGCACGAGCAGACCGCAGCCGGGCAGCAGCGGGATGAGCAGGTGCCGCCACTCGGTGAGCTCCTTGAGCTCCTCCTTGCGGGCCAGGGTGTTGGCGCCCCACAGGGCGAAGGCCAGCTTGGCCGGCTCGGAGGGCTGGATGAGCAGGCCGCCGACCTCCAGCCAGCGGATCGCGCCGTTGACCTCGGTGCCCTGGAAGGCGGTGAGGAGCAGCAGCGCCACGGACAGGATCATCGCCGGGTACCCGACCATGCGGAAGACCCCCAGCGGCAGCTGGGAGGCGATCACCATCAGCGGCAGGCCGATCATCGCCGCCACCAGCTGGCGCTGGAACACGGAGAAGGCTGAGCCGGTCTCGGTGATGGAGTTGACCATCGTCGAGGACAGCACCATCACCAGTCCCAGGGCGATGAGCATGACCCCGGTACTGAGGATCAGGTAGTAGGAGGTGAGGGGGCGGTCCAGGGACCGGGCCCACTCACGCCAGAGCGCCCGTTCGCGCCCGCCGGTCGCCGTGCGCGCCCTGGAACGGGACACCCCGGGCACCGTTGTCGTCGCCGCCATCCACATCCTCCGCCCGATTCGCGCCTCAATCCTTGCGTACCGGCGGGTTCGGAACCGTGGACATTTTCCGCGTGTTGGCCATCTTTGGCCGGGCGTGGGGGTGCTAAACGACACACGGAAGGCCACCCGCGCACCGAATGTGACGCAGGAGTGGCATTCCGTTACCTAGTGCTATCTTTGGGCCTCCGCCCACCCGTCGCCCGCCACCACCCTCAACGGACGCCTCCGCGCAGTTCTTCGCTGCAATCCCACCTCCGGCACCTCCAAAACCCTGCCAGCGCCCGAACGAAAAACTAAAGTCGATGGACGGCGTCCGAGAAGAAGCGGCCGCGCTCCGGGTAGTTGGTGAACATGTCCATGGAGGCGGCGGCCGGGGCCAGCAGCACGGTGTCGCCCTCCTCGGCCAGGGCGGCGGCCCGGGCGACCACAACGTCCATCACCGTGTGCCCGGCCGGGGCGTCCGGCTCGGGGCCCTCCACCTCCACCACCGGCAGGTCCGGGGCGTGCTTGGCCAGGGCCTCGCGAATGCGCTCGCGGTCGGCGCCGATCAGCACCGCCGCGCGCAGGCGGCTCGCGGCACCGGAGACCAGGTCGTCGACCTCGGCGCCCTTGAGCAGACCGCCCGCGATCCACACCACGGAGGCGTAGGAGTTCAGGGAGGCCGCGGCGGCGTGCGGGTTCGTGGCCTTGGAGTCGTCCACGTAGTCCACGCCCGCGACCGAGGCCACGTGCGCGATGCGGTGGGGTTCGGGCACGAAGGCGGCCAAACCGGCCTTGATCGAGGCCGGGGCGACCCCCACCGAGCGGGCCAGGGCGGCGGCGGCCAGGGCGTTGGCGACGTTGTGCGGGGCGGCCGGGCGCACGTCGCCCAGGGTCGCCAGCTCCTCGGCGCTGCTGTGCAGTTCGGCAACAAAGGCACGGTCCACCAGTAGGTCCTCGACCACACCGAGCTCACCGGTGCGGGGCGTGTCCAGGCGCAGCCCCACCACGGGGGTGTGCGGGTCGCCGTCCTCCTCGGCCAGGCGGACGGACCAGGCGTCCGCGGTGTTGACCACGCGGATGGTGCCTCGGGCGAACACCCTGCCCTTGGCGCGGGCGTAGGGGTCGAGCCCGCCGTGCCAGTCCAGGTGGTCGGGGGCGACGTTGAGGACGGTGGCGGCGTGCGGGCGCAGGCTGTTGGACCAGTGCAGCTGGAAGCTGGACAGCTCCACGGCGAGGATGTCGTGAACGTGGCCGTCAAAGTCGGGCTGCACGGCGTCCACGATGGGGGTGCCCACGTTGCCGACGGCGAGGGCGTCACGGCCGTCCGCGCGCAGGATGGACTCCAGCATGCGCACGGTGGTGGTCTTGCCGTTGGTGCCAGTGATGGCAAGCCACACCTGGTCGGCGGGCTTGATCCGCCAGGCCAGCTCCACGTCCCCGATGACCTCGATACCGGCCTCGGCGGCGCGGGCCAGGAGCGGGGAGTCGGGGCGCCAGCCGGGCGAGGTGACCACGAGGTCGCAGTCCTCGGGCAGCGGGGTGTCGCCCAGGACGACCTCGGCTCCGGCCTCGGTCAGGGCGGCGGCCACCGGTCGGGTGGTGTCGTCGTCACGGCCGTCGACGACGACCACCCGGGCTCCCCGGGCCAGGAGTGCCCTGGCGACGGGGGGCCCGGAGACACCCAGACCGGCGACGCAGACCCGCGCGCCCGCGAAGGGGTTGTCGTTCCCCACGGGCGCGGGGGTCTGGGAGGTGTCGGAAGGATGGTGGTGCGGCATGCCTCTAGCTTGGCATCCATTCCAGGTAGAAGAGTCCGATGGCGATCGCCATGAACAGACCCTGGATGATCCAGAACCGGATGACGATGGTGGTCTCGGCCCAGCCCTTGAGCTCGAAGTGGTGCTGGAGCGGCGCCATACGGAACACCCGTTTGCCGGTGAGGCGGAACGAGGTGATCTGGATCATCACGGACATGGTGATGATGACGAACAGACCGCCGATGAGCAGCAGCAGGAGCTGGGTGCGGGTGGTGATGGCCAGACCCACGATGAGGCCGCCCAGGGCCAGCGAGCCGGTGTCGCCCATGAAGATTTTGGCGGGCGGGGCGTTGAACCACAGGAAGCCGATGCACGAGCCGAGCACCGCTGAGGCCACCACAGCCAGGTCCAGGGGGTCGCGGACCGTGTAGCAGCTGGAGGTGAGGGCCTCCACGCAGGACTGGCGCAGCTGCCAGTTGCCAATGATGACGTAGGCGGCCAGCGACAGGATGACCGCGCCGGTGGCGAGGCCGTCCAGACCGTCGGTGAGGTTCACCGCGTTGGAGAAGCCGACGATGAGGAACAGCGCCCAGATGATGAACACGCCGAGCATCAGCGGGGGGCCGAAGTCGCGGAGGAAGGACAGCTGGGGGGCGGCTGGGGTGTAGCCGTACCCGTTGGGGAACTGGGTGACGCCGTAGGCGAAGCCGACACCGACGATGGCCTGGCCGATCATCTTCGCGCCACTGCGCAGACCCAGGCTGCGGCGCTTGTAGATCTTGATGAAGTCGTCCAGGAAGCCGACACAGCCCATGCCGACGAACAGGAACATCACCAGCAAACCGGAGGCCGTGGGCCCGGAGGCGGTCGGCTGGATCAGCCACAGCACCAGGTGGGAGCCGAAGTAGCCCACCACCGCGCCGAGGATGATGACGATACCGCCCATGGTGGGCGTGCCCTGCTTGGTCTTGTGACCCTCGGGGCCGTCGTCGCGGACCTCCTGGCCGAACTTGAACCGGTACAGGAGCTTGATGAGCGGCGGCATCAGCACCATGGAGATGATCAGCGAGAACGCCGCCGCTATGGTGATGCCGATCACTGGACATCACCCTTGGTGATGAGGTCGATGACCCTTTCGAGCGCAGCCACGCGCGATCCCTTCACAATGACAACGTCTCCTGTACGCATCCGGTCGCGCACCGCGTCGGCTGCCGCCTCCGCGTCGGGAACCCGGATGGTCTCACCGTCCCAGCGCCCCTGCCGTGCGGCGCGTTCGGCGCCGACGGCGATCCCTTCGGCCGCCGTACCGACCACGACCAGGTGGGCCACGCCCGTCCGGGCGGCCAGCTCACCCACGCTCTCGTGTTCGGCGTGGCCGTCATCGCCGAGCTCCGCCATGTGGGCGAGCACCGCGATGGACCGGCGGTCCCGGGCGAGCGCGCCCAGGGTGGTCAGCGCCGCCCGCATCGATTCGGGGTTGGCGTTGTAGGCGTCGTTGACGAGGGTGGCACCGCGGTGTTCGGTGACCTCCATCCGCCAACGGCTGACCGGGGTCGCCGCGCCAAGGGCGGCGGCGATGTCTTGGATGTCCATGCCGAGGTCGTCGGCGACGGCCGCGGCGGCCAGCGCGTTGCTGACCTGGTGGGCGCCGACCAGTCCCAGCTCGACCCGGGCCGTGCGGCCGCGCAGGTTGAGCGTGAAGGACGGGGCGCCGTTGGCTCCGATGACGACGTCGGTGGCGCGCACCTGGGCGTCCTCGGCGATGCCGTAGAACACCACGCGGGCGTCGGTGCGCGTGTGCATGGCGCGCACCAGCGGGTCGTCGGCGTTGAGGACGGCCACGCCGCCCTCGCCGCGCCGGTCGCTGCCGGGTAGCAGGCACTCCACCAGCTCGCCCTTGGCCTTGGCGATGGCCTCACGGCCACCGAACTCGCCCATGTGGGCGCTGCCGACGTTGAGGACCACGCCGATCCGGGGCGGGGCCACGCGGCACAGGTACGCGATGTGCCCGATGCCGCGGGCGGCGACCTCCAGGACCAGGTTCTTGGTGCCGGTGTCGGCGCGGAGCACCGTGAGCGGGTGGCCGATCTCGTTGTTGAACGAGCCGGCGGGCGCCACGGTGGGTCCGGTGCCGCTGATGACCTGGGCGATGAGGTCCTTGGTGGTGGTCTTGCCGGAGGAGCCGGTGACCCCCACGACCTCGGCCGCGGCTGTCCCGCGCGCGGGGTCGCTGAGTTCGATGGCCACGTGCCGGGCCAGGCGGGCCAGGGCCGCTAGGACCTCGTCGTCACCGCCGTCCACCAGCAGGTGGGGGGCGTCGACCGGGCGCGAGGCCAGGACCGCGACCGCTCCGGCCGCCGCGGCGGACTCGGCGAAGTCGTGTCCGTCGACCCGTTCACCGCTCAGGGCGACGAAGAGCGCTCCGGGCGCCACCTGTCGTGAATCGATGACGACGGGGCCGTCGACGACGGCGTCGGGGCGCGCTGATCCGCCGATGGCGGTTTGGGTGATCTCAGCGATCCGATCGAGCGTGAGCGCGATCAAATCCACTCCTCATGTCAGGCCCGGCCCACGGCGCCCCAGGGGCATTGGCCACCCGGCCTCGGGTTCGGGTCAGGGGATGGCACCGCGGATACCGTGCGCGCGGTGCCGCGCCGGGCTTCACCACGATGACCGGCCGGTGCCGGGTCGTGGGCGCGACCGTGGGCGGCACGTGTCGGGCTGCGATTGCCGGACCTACCTTAGAACATGTTGGGGCGTCTGGGGTCCCAGCGGGGCCCTGCGCAGAGCAATATGCTCCACTTCGTGATCGACGGCGGGTCCGGTACCGGCGATCCGTGCACGTCGGCAGCGTGCGCACCACCGGGACGCGGCCTGGGGCCGCGTCCCGGAAAGCGGACGGCACCGCGTGCGGCGCGTCTTACGGTGTGTTATTGGATCAACCGAGGTCAGATCCGGGTTCAGCCTTCGTCGGGCGCCCGGTGGACGTCCTGGAGGGCGTTGCCCAGCCGTGCGCTGGCGCGGGCGCGCAGGGCGTCCTCGATGGCCGTCCGCAGCACTTCGCGGTCGTCGAAGGGCAGGACCTCACCCTTGACGTACTGGCCGGTCTCGTGGCCCTTGCCCGCGACCACGACCACGTCGCCGGGGCCGGTGCGGTGCACGCCCAGGCCGATGGCCTCGGCGCGGTCGAACTCCACCGTGACGCGCGCCCGCTGGTCCTCAGGGACCTTGGACACACCCTCCAGCATCGCGGTGGCGATGGCGACGGGGTCCTCGGTGCGCGGGTTGTCGTTGGTAATAATCAGCTGGTCGGCCAGGCGCGCGGCGGCCTCACCCATCAGCGGGCGCTTGGCACGGTCGCGATCGCCGCCGCAGCCAACCACCATGGTGACCTGGCCGTCGGTGGTCTCGCGCAGGGCGCTGAGCACGGCCTCGATGGCGCCGGGCTTGTGCGAGTAGTCCACCAGGGCGGCGAAGTCCTGGAAGCCCGAGGAGGTCCCGCGGACCTCGACCGACTCCATGCGGCCGGGCACGCCCGGGGCCGCGGCTACACCGGCGATGGCGATCTCCAGCGGGATCCCGGCCTCGACCAGGCCGACGACGGCGGCCATGGCGTTGGAGACGTTGAACGGCCCGGGCAGGCCCACGGAGGCGCGGGCCTCCATGCCGCCGGGGCCGACGATGCGGAAGGTGCTCCCGGTGGCGCCCAGTTCGACGTCCACGGCCTTCCAGTCGGCGTCCATGCCGTTATCGGGTCCGGCGTCGGAACCGCCCTCCACGGCGAAGGTGGTCACCGGGACCACCCCGCGCCCCTGGACCATGTCCACGAGGGCACGACCGAAGCGGTCGTCGGTGTTGACCACCGCGATGTCGCAGTACTCGGGGGTGAACAGGAGCGCCTTGGTGTCGAAGTAGTCGCGCAGGTCCGAGTGGAAGTCCAGGTGGTCCTGGGACAGGTTGGTGAAGATCGCCACGTCGTAGCGGGTACCGCCGACACGACCCAGGGCCAGGGCGTGGCTGGAGACCTCCATGGCCGCGGCGGTGGTGCCTCGTTCGCGCATGACCGCGAAGAGCCCGTGCAGGTCGGTGGCCTCGGGCGTGGTCAGGGAGGAGGCGACGCGCTCGTCGCCCACCCGCATCTCCACGGTGCCGACCAGACCGGTGCTCATCCCGGCCTGGCGCAGCCCGGACTCGATCAGGTAGCTGATCGTGGTCTTGCCACTGGTGCCGGTGGTCCCGACCAGGAGCAGGTCCTTGGCCGGGTCGTCGTAGACCCAGGCGGCGGCGGTGCCCAGGGCGGCGCGCGCGTCGGGCACGACGATCACGGGCAGGCCGGTCTCGGCGGCGCGGTCGGCGCCCGCGGCATCGGTGAGGATCGCCGCAGCCTCGGCGTCGGCTACCTGTTGTGAGAAGTCCGCGCCGTGGGCGCGGGTCCCGGGCAGGGCCGCGTACAGGTCGCCCTGCTGCACCTTGCGCGAGTCATGGGTGATACCGCGGACATAGATCTCCCGGTCGGGGAGGTCCGCTGGACGGTCCGCGCTCAGGTCGGGGCGCAGAAGAGTGGTGTCCGGCCCGAGCAGCGCTGCGAGGGCGGACAGTGGACGGAGTTTGGTGTGTTCAGGTCGCATTACCGGTGGCACGTGTGGAGGTTAACGGCTGTGGAGGACCTCTCGGTAATTTCCACGCTGCGTTGTCGGTTATTCCCCCGGATGGGGGTTGCGCCCAGGTTACGCGCGATACTTCGAGGAGAGGGGGTGGCACGGGTATGGATCTG
This sequence comes from Nocardiopsis valliformis DSM 45023, assembly GCF_000340985.1. NCBI lineage: Bacteria > Bacillati > Actinomycetota > Actinomycetes > Streptosporangiales > Nocardiopsidaceae > Nocardiopsis > Nocardiopsis valliformis. Next base: position 353,381 of record NZ_ANAZ01000004.1, on the reverse strand, counting down.
ACAAGGCCACTGGTGCTGGATGGCGGGTTGGCCACGCGGTTGGAGGCCTACGGCTGCGACCTGGGCGGCGGCCTGTGGTCGGCCCGATTGCTGGCCGAGGAGCCCGAACTGGTCGCGCGTGCGCACCGGGACTACTTCGAGGCGGGCGCGGACGTGGCCATCACGGCCAGCTACCAGGCGAGTGTGACGGCCTTCACCGAGCGGGGGTACTCGCGGTCGGAGGCGCTGGGGTTCATCGGGCGTTCGGTGGAGCTGGCGCTGGCCGAGCGCGACGCCTTCGGTTCAGGGTTGGTGGCCGCCGGTGTGGGGCCCTACGGGGCGGCGCTGGCGGACGGTTCGGAATACACCGGCGCCTACGACCTGGATGAGGACGGCCTGTACGCCTGGCACCGGGAGCGCTGGCGGGTCCTGACCGGCGCCGGGGCGGACCTGGTGGCCTGCGAGACCTTGCCGTCCCTGGCGGAGGCGCGGGCGCTGGCGCGGCTGCTGGAGGAGACCCCGGATGTTCGCGCGTGGTTCAGTTTCTCGTGTGCGGACGGCGAGCGGATCAGCGACGGAACCCCGCTGAGGGAGGTGGCCGCCGAACTCGCCCCGCTGTACGGGCGCGGGTTGGTGGCGGCGGTGGGGGTGAACTGCGTCCCGCCCCGGAACGTACCGTCCCTGCTGGGCGAGGTGGCAGCGGTGGGCCTGCCCTCGGTGGCCTACCCGAATTCGGGCGAGCTGTGGGACGCCGCCGGTCAGCGGTGGACCGGCAGCTCCGAAGCGGAGGGCTTCGGCGAGGCCGCCGCCGGATGGTGCGCGGACGGCGCGGTGTTCGTGGGCGGCTGCTGCCGCACCGGCCCCGAACACATCCGCGCCGTCCGCACCCGGGTCTGACTCCGGGCCTCCCCAGCCCTACGAGTCCGTCCCTACGAGTCGTCTTCCTCCTCGAAGAGGCGGATGGCTGGCGGCTCGGTGCCCGTCGGGGGAACCTTCATGGTCTTGAGGGCGAAGGACATGATGTCGTTGAACACCGGCCCCGCGGCCTCACCGCCGTAGATGGTCCCCCTCGGGCTGTGCAGGACCACCTGGACGATCAGCTCCGGGTCGTCCGCCGGGGCGAAGCCCGCGAAGGTCGCGGTGTAGTCGTTCTCGTTGTAGGCGCCGGTCTCGGGGTCGAGGCGGTTGGCGGTACCGGTTTTGCCCGCCACCCGGTAACCGTCGATCCGGGCCTGCGGTGCGGTGCCCCCGTCGCCAGTGACGGCCTCCAGCATCAGGGCGAGCTGTTCGGCGGTCTCCTCGCTGACCACTCGGGTCTTCTCCGGTTCCCCGGCCGGGGTGAACTCACCCTCCGGGTCGACCGTGCCCGCGACCAGCCGGGGTTCCACTTGGACCCCGCCGTTGGCCACGGTGGCGTAGACCAGCGCCATCTGGGTGGCGTTCACCGAAAGACCGTGCCCGATGGACACCGACGGCAACTGGGTACCCCACCAGTCGTCGGGGTCGGTGAGGATGCCCGCCTCCTCGCCCGGCAGCGCCAGGCCGGTCGGCTGGCCGAGCCCGAAATCCTTCATGAAGTTGTACAGCGTCCCGCGGCCGACCTCGTCGGCGATCTTGATCGTGCCGACGTTGCTGGACTGGGCCATGATCCCGTTGACCGTGAGCCGTTGGGTGCCGTTGTTGGTGGAGTTGCGGAAGGTCCGGTCGTAGTACTGGAGGGAGTAGGGCACGGTGTACACCGTCTCCGGGGTGGTGAGCCCCTCCTCCAGCGCCGCGGCCAGGGTGATCACCTTGTTGGTGCTGCCCGGTTCGAAGGTCTCGGCCACCGCGCCGTTGGACCACTCCTCGGGTCCGGTGGCGGAGATGTCGTTCTGCGAGTAGGACGGGTAGTCCGCCATCGCGAGGATCTCGTGGTCGGTGTTGGTGACGATGACGCTGCCGCCTTCGGCGTCCAACTCCTCCACCCGTTCGGCCAGCGCCCGCTGGGCGAACCACTGGAGGTCGCGGTCCAGGGTCAGCCGCACGTCCTGGCCGGGTTCGGGTTCGCGCACCAGACCGCCGGCCATGGGGATCTGGGTGCCGTCGCTGCCCACCTCCACCTGGCGCTTTCCCGCCTCACCGGAGAGCGTCTCGTCCAGGTAGCCCTCCAGCCCCTCCAGGCCGTGTCCTTCGGAACCCACGAAGCCGACCAGGTCGGCGGCGCCGGTCTCCTCGGGGTAGACGCGCTCGTAGTCGACCTCGGCGCCGACCCCGGACAGGCCGAGATCGCGCATCTCCTGCCAGTCGCCGGGCGAGATCCGGTGGGCCACCACCTGGTAGCGGCTGGGCGTGGCGTCGACCTTGGCAGCCACCTCGTCCTCGTCCAGGTTGAAGCGGGTGACCAGTTCGTCCACGACCTGGTCGCGCTCCTCCTCCTTGACCTCCTCGGGGTCGACGAAGACGGTGCGCACCTCCACCGACAGCGCGAACGGGTTGCCGTTGACGTCGGTGATCTGCCCGCGCAGGGTCGGGATGTCGATGGTCTGCAGGCGCAGGTTGGCGGCGGCCTCGGCGTAGCTGTCGGCGTCGATGCCCTGGATCTGGGTGAGCCGCCCGGCGAACAGCATCATGATGACGACGATGATGACCCCACCGATCTTGATGCGCTTGGCCGGGTCGCCCGCCCGGAAGGTGCGGCGCAGCAGCGGGGGCGGCGGGGGCGGCGGCGCCGGGGGCCTGCGGCGGGGCCGCTCACCCGCTCGGCGCGCCGGACGCGCGGTACTCCCCCGGCCCGCCCCCGCCGCGCCCGGGCGGACGCGGGAACCGTCGGCCGGGCGTCGTGGTTCGCGCTGGGGGCGCTTGCTGGGCCGGGACCCGGAGCGTCCTGTCGCTCCGGGTCTGCGGGGGTCACGGGGGTTTCGGTCCCGGGGGTTGCTCACTCACCGCTCCCAGCGTTTCCGGCGCCGACGCCGTTCTCCTGCGCGTCCGCGCCGCTGCCACCAGTGATCTCACCGCTGTCCAGATCCAGGAAGAGCGTGGCCTCGCCCTGTTCCATGCCCATCTCCTCGGCCTCCCCGGAGATGCGCTCGGAGGTCTCCAGATGGGCGACGGACTTCTCCTTTTGCTGTTCCACGTAGGAGAGCTCGCGGTTCTCCGCCTGCAGTCTGGTGATGGTGTAGGCCTCCTGGGCGACGACGCTGCGCAGCACCAGCAGGGCCACCAACGCGCCGCCGAGCAGGCACAGGATCAGCAGCACGAACGGGATCTTCGGCGCCGGGGCGCCCCCGCCGGAGCGGGTGGTGCGCGTGGTGCGGGTACTCGCCGCGGGGCGCGCGGTGCGTTGGGGCGTGGCGGGACGCTTGGTGGTCCTGCTCCCCCTGGTGGTCGTGCTCCGCTCCTTGGCGGTGCGGCGGGTGTCCGTCTTCGTGCCCATCTGCTCTCCCTACTGCCGCGACGGCCGGCGCACGCGTTCGGCCGCGCGCAGGCGGGCCGACTGCGCGCGCGGGTTGCGCTCGTTCTCTTCGTCCGTGGGGAGTTCCGAGCCCCTGGTGAGGAGCCGGAGTTCCGGTTGGCGGTCCGGGAGGGGGACCGGAAGGTCGGCAGGCGTGGTGTCGGTGGCCAGGGCCGCGAGGGCCTTCTTGGTCATCCGGTCCTCCAGCGAGTGGTAGGACAGCACCGCGATGCGGCCGCCGAGCCCCAGACGGGAGATGGCGGCGGGGAGGGTCTCCTTGAGGATGGAGAGTTCGGCGTTGACCTCGATGCGCAGCCCCTGGAAGGTGCGCTTGGCGGGGTGGCCGCCGGTGCGGCGGGTGGCCGCGGGGATGGCCTCGCGGACCAGTTCGGCCAGCTCGCGGGTGGAGTCGATGCGGCCCTGGGCGCGGCGGCGCTCGATCGCCCTGGCCACACGGGAGGCGAAGCGTTCCTCACCGTAGGTGCGCAGCACTCGGGTGAGCTCGGCGACGGGGTAGTCGTTGACGATCTCGGCCGCGGTGAGCGCCTGGGTGCGGTCCATACGCATGTCCAGGGGGGCGTCGTGGGCGTAGGCGAAACCGCGGTCGGTCTCGTCCAGCTGCGGTGAGGACACGCCGAGGTCGAGCAGGACGGCGTCGGCTTCCTGAACCCCGGCCTCGTCGAGGGCGCTCGGGATGTCGGAGTAGACGGCGTGCACGAAGTGGGTGCGGTCGGCGTAGGGCGCCAGGCGCTTGGCGCTGCGCTCCAGGGCGGTGGTGTCCCGGTCCACGCCGACCAGTCGCATGCTGGGGCAGGCCTTGAGCAGGGCCTCGGAGTGCCCGCCGAGCCCGAGGGTGCCGTCGACGAAGACCGCCCCGGGACGGCTGAGCGCCGGGGCGAGCAGTTCCACGATCCGGTCGAGCATCACCGGCACGTGCAGAGGATCAATTCCTTCACGTGCGGCACGGATGCGCGCCTCGATGTCGTTCTGCGCGACCTGGTGCTGCGTGTCCCCGTGCTCTGCGGTCTCGTTCGGAGAGCTGTCCCCGTCGGGTCGCTCGTGCTGCCGGTTGTCCCCCATGCGCTGCTGTTCCTCCACGCTCTCGCGGTCTCCCCCTGAAGTCCGTGCAGCGCACTGGGCGCGCTCCACGGTGTCCTTCGCGTGGCCCCTCCGAAGTACCGGCGGGCCTCCGGACACGGCCGCTATTGTCCACCTTTCGGCGGACGCGCGCTCACGACCTGGCACCGGGGAAGTCGCGCCAGCTCGTGTGACCGTCTCCGGAGACCGCTGCCGGTCCCGGCATTGCATGGACTCTGTGCTGCTGGTGGATCGAGGCGGCGAGATGTCCGCCCCGCCGTCACAGCACCCCGGGCAGCACCTCCTCTGAGAGTTGCGAGAACGCCTGCTCCTGCTCGGCCTCGTACTCCGACCACGCGGTGGCGTCCCAGATCTCCAGGCGCGTGTTGGCGCCGATCACGACGCAATCGCGGTCCAAGCCCGCGTAGGCGCGTAGTTTCGGCGGGATCGTGACCCTGCCCTGCTTGTCACAGGACTCGTCCGACGCGCTGGCGAAGAGGACGCGGCTGTAGTCGCGAACCGCCTTGGCGGTGACCGGAGCGGAGCGCAGGGCGTCGGTGATGCGACTGAACTCGGCCGTCGGAAAGACGTAGAGACAGTGCTCCTGGCCTTTCGTGATCACCAAACCCCCCGACAGTTCGTCGCGGTACTTCGCGGGAAGGAACAGCCGTCCCTTCTGGTCGAGGCGAGGTGTGTGGGTGCCGAGGAACACACACTCACCCCCTCACCCCTAAGTGGAGAATTCACCCTCATCTCCACGGTGCCCCACCTTACTCCACTCTCCCCCACCGTCAACAGCTTCAACCCGGATTCATCGGCCTTGGAATCGACAAAATCGCAGGTCAGAGAGGCGTGTCGGCAGTGGGGGGCGAGCGCCGCCGCGCAGCGCCCGCGTGCGTCGCACCCTGACGGAGGGGAAGCGGACAGGAGCCGGGGAGGGCACCGAGGCGAGAACGGGTCGGCGACACATGGTGACGACCACCACCCGGCACAACTTCGGGCGTGTTTTCCGCGTCCGACCCGTTGTCGGGGAGCACGCTCCCGCCAATGATCAGTGGACCGATTCGAGCTCTTTCACCACTTTGGCCTCCAGAGGAATCATTCGTCGGCCGATTCCGGCACTTTGGTTTGCAATCGGTCTGATTGGCCCTAGCCTCGGATCGATACACCGAGACATACTGAGCGAGAGGGGTCTCGTGTCACTCGGCACACAGCACGACGGTCACGGGGGCGACGTCCGAGGGGACGTCAATGCCGTTGTCGCCGTCGCCGACCGCGTCCGCGGCGCGATCGAGACGGTCATCGAGGGCAAACCCGAGGTGCTGCGCATCGCGCTCACCGTCATGCTCGCCGAGGGCCACCTTCTCGTCGAAGATGTACCCGGGGTCGGCAAGACCATGATGGCCAAGGCCCTGGGCCGGGCCGTGGACTGCTCCGTACAGCGCGTGCAGTTCACCCCGGACCTGCTGCCCAGCGACATCACCGGGGTCAGCGTCTACCACCAGGACCGCAACGAGTTCGAGTTCAACCCGGGCCCGGTGTTCGCCAACATCGTGCTCGGCGACGAGATCAACCGGGCCTCGCCCAAGACGCAGTCAGCCCTCCTGGAATGCATGGAGGAACGGCAGGTCAGCGTCGACGGGCAGACCCGGGCCCTGGAGCGGCCGTTCATGGTCGTGGCGACCCAGAACCCGGCCGACATGGAGGGCACCTACGCCCTGCCCGAGGCGCAGCGGGACCGGTTCATGGCCCGCGTCTCCGTCGGTTACCCCTCGCCCCAGGCCGAGCTGGACATGATCGACAGCCACAGCTCCCGCTCCCCGCTGGAGCAGCTGGCCCCGGTCACCAACGCGGCCGAGATCCGCTCCCTGGTGGACCGCGTCCACAACGTGCACATGGCGCCGGGGATGCGCCGCTACGTCGTGGACCTGGTCAACTCCACCCGGACCGCACCCGAACTCAAGCTGGGCGCCTCGCCCCGCGCCACCCTGCACCTGGTGCGCGCGGCCCGGGCCCACGCGGCTCTGGAGGGGCGCCACTACGTCGTCCCCGACGACGTGCAGGCCCTGGCCGTCCCGGTCCTAGCCCACCGGCTGCTGCCCGGACCCGAAGCGCAGATGGAACGGCTCAGTGCCGAGCAGATCGTGGCCAAGCTGGTCGCCCGCCTGCCGGTCCCCGGGCCCCGCTGACACTGATCTCCCCAGCCCGGTCCCGGCCCCGGTTGCGTAGACCTGACCGGGTCGGGCACCGGCGACCGGGGTCAGGAAACTGACCGGGCGGACATCCCGTCACCACGGGTACGGAACCGGTCCGGGGAAGCGAGCCCGGCCCGGGTCCCGTCACCGTTCCCCGCAGAACCCCGCTGAGCAGGCCGTCCGACCCGAACCCGGCAGAACCGAGCCCCTCGAACCCGAGAGACGCACCATGCGCCCGCACCGAACCCTCACCGCCCGCGGTGGACTGATGCTGTTCTTCGGCGTGGTCGCGCTCGTGTGCGGTTTCGTCATCGGCCAGCGGGAGCTGGTGGGGGTGGGCCTCTTCCTGCTCCTGGTGCCGCCGATCTCCGCGCTGACCATCCTCGGGGCGACCAACCGGGTGGTGCACAGCCGGGCACTGCACCCGCCGCGCGTCCCGGCCGGGACGGACACCCGGGTCCTGGTCCGGGTCGGTAACTCCTCCCCCACCTGGCCGGTGAGCTGGGTACGGATCGAGGACACCCTGCCGGTGCGTCTGGGTTACGAACCCCGGTACACAGTGGGCCACCTGGCCCCGCGCGCGGTCCGCGACGTCACCTACCTGGTCCGCCCGGCGGTCCGCGGCCGCTACCCCGTCGGTCCGCTCCGGGTGAGCGTGGTGGACCCGCTGGGCTGTGTCCGGGTGACCCGTGAGGTCGGCGCGCCCACGCCCCTGCTCGTGACCCCGCCCGTGGTCCCGATCGCCGTCCTCGGCGCCTCCGACGGCTCCCAGGGTGAGAACTCGCCGCGCCGTTCGGTGAACGGCGCCGGTGAGCAGGACCCCATTCCGCGCGAGTACCGCTACGGCGACGAGATGCGCCGGGTGCACTGGCGCTCCACTGCCAAGCACGGCGAGCTCATGGTGCGCCGGGACGAACAGCACTGGCGGGAGCACAGCACCCTGCTCCTCGACACCCGGGACGCGGCCCACACCGGAGAGGGCCCCTGGAGCTCCCTGGAGACCGCGGTGAGCGTGGCCGCCTCCGTCGCGGTGAACCTCCTGGACAGCGGGCATGAACTGCGCCTGCACACCGAGCGGGGCCAGCTGTTCACCGAGCACGCGTCCGGCGTCCTGGACGGGCTCGCCACCGTGGAGGCCTCCGAGGCGGACAGTCTCCACGGCGGGATCAGCACCCTGGAAGGGGCCCGCGGCTCCTCGGCCAGCCTGGTGGTGGCGGTCCTGGGCGCACTCTCCCCGGAGGACGCCTCGGCGCTCTCCCGGGTGCGCGGCTCCGGACTGCACGTGGCGGTGCTGTGTGTGCGGGCCGCCTGGGACACCTCCGAAAACACCCAGCGCATCGCTGAACTGCTCTCCGCCAACGGCTGGCGAGTACTCCCCGTCGCCGACCCGACCGAACTGCCCGCTCTGTGGCAGCAGGCGATCTCCCCCGGCTCCTCCGGGTTTCCCGGCCGCTCCGGTTTCCCGCCCTCTGCCAGCAGCCGCACCGGGGAGGTCCCCCTGACCCCGGCGGGCCCCCACGTCCCCTGGGAGGGGTCCCGTTGAGAGTGACCAGAGCACTGATGCCGCTGGCCGTCATGGTCTCGATGCTGGCGGCGCTGCCACTCCTGGGCGGGCTGATCCGCGGCGACTGGTGGGGCCCGGCCGCCGTCCTCGTCGTCGCGGTGGCCGTGGTCTCCGCGCTGTACCGCCTGACCGACCGCAACGCGTTCCCGGTGCCCTTCCTGCAGCTGATCGTCGCGGCGCTCCTGTTCACCCCGATCCTCGCCCCGGGCACCGGTTTCCTCGGCATCGTTCCGACCGCGGCCACCTTCGAGCAGACCTGGACGCTGTTCGAGCAGGGCGTGCACAGCATCAACACCAGCGCTCCCCCGGTGGCCGCCACCAACGGGCTGCGGATGATCATCGCGCTGACCTTCGTGGTGTTCGCGATCACCGCGGACTTCCTGGCAGTGACCGCCCGCTGCCCGGGAATGGTCGGCGGCCTGCTGCTGGCGCTGATGCTGGTACCGCTGGCCGTGGACGGCGGCGGTCTGACCTGGGTCCAGGCCGCTGTCTGCGCCGCGGGCTTCCTCGCCCTGCTCGCCACGGACATGTGGGTTCGGGGACGTGAGTGGGGGGTCCGGGTCCCGAGCGGGAACGACCCTGCCGGCCGCTTCAGCGCGGGCGCCGTCCAGCTGGGCACCGTGGTCGCCGCCGCGGCCACCGCGATCCTGCTGGCCCTGTCGCTGCCCCTGATGATGCCCTCCCTGCGCACCGACGCCTTCTACACGATGGCCGACGGCAACCAGTTCGCCTCGAACAACAGCGTGACCACCACACACCCGCTGGTCTCGCTCCGCCGCGACCTGGCCTCCTCCTCCGACCGCACGGTGCTGACCTACCGCACCGACGCCGAGGACCCCGAGTACCTGCGCACCTTCGTCCTGGACGAGTTCGACGGCGAGAACTGGACGATGTCCCCGGTGCACACCGACCGCGACGCCAGGGTCAGCGGCGACCTGCCCCTGCCCCCGGGCTGGTCGGAGGAGTCCGACACCTCGGTCACCACCCGGGTGTCCCTGGACTCCGACGCCCCCCGGATGGAGTTCCTGCCGCTGCCCTACCCGGCGCGCACGGTGGAGGTCTCCGGCGACTGGTACGTGGACCCCGACACCCTGATGGTGTTCACCACCGACACCCCGCCGACCGGCTTCAACTTCGTGGTGGAGTCCGCCGAGAACCAGCCCGACGCCCAGGACCTGGCCAACGCCGGACGGCCGCGCTCACTGCCCAACGACTACCTCAGACTGCCCAACAACATCGACGACCGCGTGCAGGAGCTCACCGACTCCCTGACCACGAACGCCGACACCCCCTACGCGCGTGCCACCGCACTCCAGGACTTCTTCACCGGGGGCGCCTTCACCTACGACCTGAGCCCGCCCGCCACGCCCGGCGATGCCGACCCCCTGTCGCACTTCCTCCTGGACGACCGGATCGGCTACTGCGAGCAGTTCGCCGGGGCGATGGCGATCATGGCCCGCCAGGCCGACATCCCGGCCCGGGTCGCGGTGGGCTACACCGCAGGTCAACAGGTGGGCGACGGCCGCTGGTCCGTGGCGGTGAGCGACGCGCACGCCTGGCCGGAGCTGTACTTCGAGGGTTCGGGCTGGGTGCGTTTCGAGCCCACACCGGCCTCCTCGCAGGGGCAGGGGTCGGCCACGGTCCCCGACTACACCTCCGGGGCCGACGTCGACCCCGAGCCCGTCCCCGAACCAGAACCCACGAACGCCAGCAGTCCCGAGCCGAGCGATTCCCCGACCGAGGAGCCCAGCGCCTCCCCGGAGGCCGGCGAGTCCCCCGAGGACGAGCCCGCCGAGGACGTCGGCGGCACCGCCGGCGGGAGCACGAGCTCGGACGCGGCGCTCTGGTGGCCCGCCGTCGTCGGCGTGATCGCCGCCCTGCTGCTGTTGGCCGCTCCGGCCCTGACCCGGGTCCTGATCCGCGGGTCCCGCCGGGCCGCCCTGGCCTCGGGTGGGGTCGCCGGAGCCCACACCGCATGGCGGGAACTGCGCGACACCTGCCTGGACCTGGGCCTGGACTGGGTGCTCACGGAGAGCCCCCGGGCAACCGCCGCCCGCCTGTGCGCCGTCCGCGAGGACGGAAGCGTCATCCCCGGCGAGGCCCACGCCGCCATCTGGCGTCTGGCCCGAGCCGAGGAGGCCGCCCGCTACGCCCCGGACCCGGAGACCGGCACCCAGATGGCCGCCGACCTGGCCACGGCCACGGCGGGCCTGTCCGCCAGCGCATCTGGCAGCGACCGCTGGCGCGCCCTTCTGCTCCCGCGCTCCCTGGCCCCCTGGCAGCGCCCCAGAACCGCTGCGGAAGCCGTCCCCGCCACTTCCTGAGTGCCGGTGGTGTCCCTGGGCCCTACAAGGTTCCAGGGGCGCCTGGGGTGTCTGTGGCCCCAGGGACGTCTGAGTCCCCTGGGAGGGACCGGGTTGCCCCAAGGCAGGGGCACGGGAGACCCGGAACGTAGCCGGACCAGGAAGCGACTCGTGGGCCCCGGAGACCTCCGAGGACCGCGTCAGTGGGCTGCGGCCGGTGAAGGCGTGACCCCCGAGAGGCAGGTGGGAGTGCCTCCAAGAGGCACAGGCACTGGAGGCGGGCGTGACGCACACGACCCAGCCGGGCCCCGGTGGGTGTTCGGGTGTGGGCGTTCTGTGTCCGAAACCCCGGGCGGGGTTGTTCCGGTCGGGGGCGGGACGGGGCTGGCTCAGGGTTCAGGCACGAAAAACGGTGGGTCCCGCACACGATGATCGTGCTCGGGCCCCACCGTCTTGGAACACGCAGGCGCTCAGGGCATCCGTCGCGAGGGCGAACCGGTGTCCGCCCCGGGTGAGTTACTACTCCTCACCCTGCTGGCGGCGACGCCACCGCTCCTCGAAGCGGTTCATCATTCCCGGACGCTTGTCGCCCTTGCGCTTCTTGGGCTCATTCTCGGCCTCCGCGAGCATCGCCTCCGCGCCGCCGGCGGCCTTACGCCAGGCGTTCGCCCCCATGAGGAAGGAGGCCAGCATGAAGATGAAGCCGAGGACGCTGATGGTGACCGGAAGTGCCAGCGACGCGTCCGGGCCTCCCAACAACAGCCCCAGGAGCAGCAACCCCATGCCGAGCACGAAGCCGATGACGGCCTTGATGATCCAGCGCTTGTAATGGACTCCGGGGTTCGTCTGCCGAACAGTGTTCGCGAACTTCGGGTCCTCGGCATACAGCGCCCGCTCGATCTGGTCGAGCATGCGCTGCTCGTGTTCAGAGAGCGGCACGGCGCCTCCCTACGGCAGTCCCCGGTTGGGGTGACGGGTACTGAAAAACAGTCTCTTGGTCAGTGGTATGCCCAGAATACGGTGCACTAGCGCCTAGTGGAAAGAAAAGCTGCGTGTGTACCTGACCCACTACGGCCACGATACCCTCGCCCTGTATCGGAAACACCGGCTTCCATGCCTCTCTTCTTACCCTTACTCCGGTTCTACCCATGAGAACGCTCAGAGGTCCCCGGAAGTTGCCGCATCATACGTCGTTTTCGTCACTCTTGGCCAATACGGCCGACTGTATCGCGCCCGGACCGAAACGGGCCTTCACCCGGTCCATAACCCGTTCAACGTCCCGCCAACCTGTGTCCTCCTCCCCCAACGCCAACTGGCGGTGTGAAAGTTCCACCGGGGCGACACCTTCCACACGAACCCCCACCAGCCGCAGCGGAGTACCCCTCAGCCCCGACGCCGCGTAGAGCGCACGCGCCACAGCGCTGATCTCCCTCCCCACGTCCGTGGTCTCGGAGAGGGTCTTCGCCCTGGTGATCGTGGAGAAGTCGGCCCTGCGCAGTTTCACGCTCACTGTGCGCCCCACCTGCCCCGAGGCGCGCAGCCGGTGCGCGACCTTCTCGGACAGGCGCAGCAGCTCGCGGTCGACCAAGCCCGGGTCATCCACGTCCACGGAGAAGGTCTCCTCCGCGCCCACGCTCTTGTCCGGGGTCTCGGCGACGACCGGGCTAGGGTCCTCGCCCCGAGCCAGCGCAGCCAGGCGGGTACCGGCCTTCTCGCCCAGTTCCATGCGCAGGAGTTCGGGGTCGGTCCGGGCCAGGGCGCCGACGGTGCGCAGGCCCAGCCGGACGAGTGTGCGTTCGGTCTTGTCCCCGACCCCGGGCAGCGCCCCGATGGGCAAGGGGTCCAAAAAGCCGTGCACGGTGGTGGTGGGGACCAGCAGCAGCCCGTCGGGCTTGCAGTGGGTGGAGCCGAGCTTGGCCACGAAACGGGTGGCGGCTACCCCGACGGAGCAGGTGAGCCGCTGCTCCCGGCGGACGCGTTCGCGGATCATCGCGGCGATGCGCACAGGGCCGCCCAGACGCCGGCGGGCACCGGAGACGTCCAGGAAAGCCTCGTCCAGAGACAACGGCTGCACGAGGGGCGTGACCGAGCGCAGGATGTCCATGACGGCCTCGGAGGCCTGCCGGTAGGCGGCTCCGTCCGGCGGGTAGACCAGGGCGTCCGGGCACAACCGCACCGCCTGGGCCATGGGCATCGCCGAGTGCACGCCGTGGCGGCGGGCGATGTAGTCGGCGGAGGAGACCACACTGCGCGGACCGGTACCGCCCACGATCACCGGGCGGCCGCGCGCCTCGGGGTGGCGCAGCTGCTCCACACTCGCGAAGAACGCGTCCATGTCCAAGTGCAGGATGTGGCAGTCCTCGTCCGGACCGGAGCCGTCCGGAGGGAAGTCGGCGTCCAGCGGAGCGATGCCGTCGGGGGTGACCACACCCCGCAGAGCGGCACCGCGTTCCAGTTGACGTCGGCTCATAGGCCCAGGTTATGCCCTGACCGGAGCCGCCCTGCCCCGGGGCACCGTCCGGTACCGGCCACCCCGACGCCCTGCAAAAGCAGGGCTGGGCCGGGGCGCGTACGAGGCGCACGCGTCCCAGGTAGACGCGGCGTGCAGGGCGCACGGGACATGCTGAGCACACGGGGTGCCTACCGTCCCAGCTGGGACGGGAGGCACCCGGGCGCACGAGGTCCGCACCAGTAGTCTGCTCTCGGCCGCACCGCCCGCTCCTATCCCAGGGATCCCATGCGAGACATCGTCATCTTCTCCGGCAGCGCACACACCGAAATCGCGGAGGAGATCTGCGCGGACCTCGGCAAGCCCCTCTCCCCCACCCGGGTCTCCCGGTTCGCCAACGACTGCCTGGAAGTACAGCTCCAGGCCAACTGCCGCGAACGCGACGTCTTCATCATCCAGCCGCTGGTCCCCCCGGTGCAGGAGAACCTCGTCGAGCTGCTCCTGATGCTGGACGCGGCCCGGGGCGCCTCCGCTGCGCGGACCACGGTGGTCATGCCGCACTTCGCCTACGCACGCTCGGACAAGAAGGACGCGCCGCGCATCTCCATCGGAGGGCGGCTGGTGGCCGATCTGCTCGCCACCGCGGGCGCCAGCAGAGTCCTGGCCATGACCCTGCACTCGCCCCAGGTCCACGGGTTCTTCAGTGTCCCGGTAGACCACCTACACGCGCTCGGTGAGCTCGCCGACCACTTCCGGAGCGGGGATCTGTCCAACACGGTGGTGGTCTCCCCCGACTTCGGCAACGTCAAGGAGGCTTCGGCGTTCGCCCGCAGGCTGGGCACCCCGGTGGCGTCCGGGGCCAAGCAGCGGTTCAGTGACGACCGGGTGAGCGTCACGTCGGTGATCGGTGACGTCGCCGACCGAGACATCATCATCCTGGACGACGAGATCGCCAGGGGGAGCACCGTCGTGGGGCTGATCGAGCGGCTGCGCGAGCAGAAGGTGCGTTCCATCCGCGTCGCCTGCACGCACGGGCTGTTCAGTGACGGGGCGCTGGACCGGCTTACCACGATGGACGACGTGGCCGAGATCGTGTGCACGAACACGGTGCCCCTGGCCCCGGAGCAGACCTCACCGAAACTGCGGGTGCTGTCAATCGCGCCCGCGTTGGCCGAGGCGATTCGACGCATCCACGACGGGGAGTCCGTCAGCACGCTCTTCGACATCCACTAGAGCGACGGGAGGACCTGGAACAGAGAGCCCCCGGGAAACCCCCGCCGTCAGTGCTTGAGCGCGATGGCGTGCAGCTGGGTGGCGATGCCGATCAGCTCGGGGTGGTCGGCGGCGGCCCGCTCCAGATCCACCAGGTGCTGCCCGGCCTGGGCGTCGCCCTCCCAGGCGTGCCCGGGCAGGACGTCGGCGAACACGCGCACCCCGCGCACGCTCTCCCCGGTCAGGCCGGAGTGCCCGATGAGTTCGAGGAGCTGCTGGCGGGTGAACCGGCGGGGCATGGGGTCGGCCTCGCCCCAGCGGCCGTCCGCGTCCGAGAGCAGGTGCTGGGCGTCGGTGATGTGCCCGGCCAGGGCGCGGTGCAGGGCACCGGCGACGGCGTTGGTCACCAGCAGGCTGACCGCGCCGCCGGGCCGGGTGATACCGGCGACGTCGGCCAGCGCCACGGCGGGTTCGTCGACGTACTCAAGCACGTTGTGCACCAGCACGAGGTCGGCGCTGTCGGCCGGGAAGAGCGAGGCCAGGTCCTGGGTCTCCCCCTGGACGCCGCGCACCGTGACACCGCTCTCCGCGGCGCGGCGCTCCAGGGCGGCCAGGGAGTCCGGGCTGGGCTCGACGACGGTCACACGGTGACCGAGCTCGGCGAGCGGGACGGCGGCGCCACCGGTGCCGCCGCCCGCGTCGACGATTTCCAGGGGCTCACCGTCGGAGAGGCGGGACAACAGCTGTGAGAGCGCGTCCCAGACCACGGCGGTCCGGGCGGTGTTGGCCGCCCGCGCGGGACCGGTCGCACCGCTCGTACCGAAGCCGCTCGCGGTGGTCGCGAACGTGCCGCTCCTGTCAGTCAACTGCGTTCCCTCAATCAGCTAGTGCCCGCGCCCCGCCACGGGGCACGGTCCGCCCGGCCCGGCCTCGGCTCGAGGTCTCAGAGCGAGAGCGTCGACTTGTTCTCCATCAGCCTAGACAGAAGTCCGCTGATGAAGTTGGGCGACTCGTCGGTGGAAAGCTCCTTGGCCACACCGACGGCCTCGGCGATCGCCACGCCGTCGGGGATGTCCTCGGCCCACAGCAGCTCGTAGGCGCCCATCCGGAGGATGTTGCGGTCCACGACCGGCATGCGTTCCAGGGTCCACCCGATGGCGTACTCGTCGAGGAGTTCGTCGATGCGTGCGCGCCGCTCATCGACGGAGCGGGCCAACAGCTCGGTGAACTCGTTGATCGGCGGTTCGGGCTGGGCCCGGCGACGCTTGATGACGTCCTCCACCGAGGTGGAACGCACCTCGGATTCGTAGAGGACCTCCACCGCGCGCCGACGGGCCTTACGCCGTGCACCACTCATCAGTTGACACGACCGAGGTAGTCACCGGTGCGGGTGTCGACCTTGACGCGCTCGCCCTGGGTGACGAACAGCGGCACCTGGATGGTCGCGCCGGTCTGGACAGTGGCGGGCTTGGTGCCGCCGGTGGAGCGGTCGCCCTGGACGCCCGGGTCGGTCTGGGTGATCTCCAGCTCGACCGCGGCGGGCATCTCGATGTAGAGCGGGTTGCCCTCGTTGGTGGCCACCGTGACCTTGGTGTTCTCCAGGAGGAAGCCCTTGGCTTCGCCGACCACGGCGTCGGACACCGGGATCTGGTCGTAGGTCTGGGTGTCCATGAAGATGAAGGAGTCACCGTCGTGGTACAGGTACTCCATGTCCCGGCGGTCGACGCTGGCGAACTCGACCTTGGAACCGGCGTTGAAGGTCTTGTCGACGATCTTGCCCGTGAGGACGTTCTTCAGCTTGGTGCGGACGAACGCGCCGCCCTTGCCCGGCTTGACGTGCTGGAACTCCAGGACGTTCCAGAGAACGCCTCCGTCGAGCTTCAGGGTCGTGCCGTTCTTGATGTCGTTCGTCGTGGCCACTTCGGTCGTCTCTCCAAGGGGTGTGACACGTCGGAGACCGGACTCGCTGGTCCGGTCGGTGGTCAGTGGGGCGAGGCGTGGCTCCCGAGGCCGCCGGTGGGTGTGTCCGCGGTTGGGTGTTTCCACCGCCAGACGGGTGTGTCCACTGCTAGCGGGGACTGTGTCCGCCAGCGCCCGGGCACTCCTCGCCTTCGATCAGTCTAGTGGCTTCCGGGGACTCAGGAACCGTCCACGACCGCCTGGTAGGCGGCGTCCAGCAGCTCAAGCGCGGGACCGTTGAGGATCGACGGACTGGCCAGGCCGTCCAGGACCACGAAGCGCAGGGTCGCGCCGCGGGCTTTCTTGTCCACGGCCATAGTGGCGCGCAGCTCGTCCCAGGACTCGGCGGCGTAGCTGACCGGCAGGCCCACCGAGGTGAGCACGGAGCGGTGCCGCTGGACCAGGGCATCGTCGATCCGGCCGTCCAGACGGGCGAGTTCGGCGGCGAAGACCATGCCGATGGAGACCGCATAGCCGTGCCGGAAGGTGTAGTTCTCGGCGCGCTCGATGGCGTGCCCAAGGGTGTGGCCGTAGTTGAGGATCTCGCGGCGGCCGCTCTCCTTGAGGTCACCGGAGACGACGTCGGCCTTGACCCGGATCGCGCGCTCGATGAGCTCGCGGGTGTGCTTGCCCTCGGGCAGTGCCGCACCCTCGGGGTCGTCCTCGACCAGATCGCAGATGACGGGGTCGTCGATGAAACCGGCCTTGACGATCTCGGCCAGGCCGCCGATGTAGTCGGCCTGGGGCAGGCTCGGCAGAGTGGCCAGGTCGCACAGCACCCCGGCCGGGGGGTGGAAGGCGCCGACGAGGTTCTTGCCCTCGGGGGTGTTGATGCCGGTCTTACCGCCGACGGCGGCGTCCACCATGCCGAGCAGGGTGGTGGGCAGCAGCACCGAGCGCACCCCGCGCAGCCAGGTCGCGGCCACGAACCCGGCGAGGTCGGTGGCGGCACCACCGCCCACACCCACCACGGCGTCGGTTCGGGTGAAGTTGAACGAGCCCAGCCGCGACCACAGGTCGGTGGCGACGGCGGCGGTCTTGGCAGCCTCGCCGTCGGGCACCGGCATGGGCCGGACGCGGTAACCGGCACCCTCCAGGGCCCCGACCACGGGACGGGCGATCTCGCCCAGACCCTCGGGGTGGATGACGGCCACCTGTGCGGCGCCCCCGACCAGAGAGGGCAGTTCGGAGAGGATCCCGCTGCCGACGACCACGTCGTAGCGTCCAGTGGGCTCCCCCACACCGATCCGGGTCACGGTCACTTGTCGGCCTTTCCAGTGGTTTCGGGGAGGTCGGGGAGAGAGGAGACGATGGTGTCCACGATCTCCTCGGGGTGGTAATCGGTGGTGGGCACGGTCACCGAGGCCAGGCCCTCGTAGACGGGGAGGCGTTCGTTGAGGAGCTTGCGCAACTGGGTACGCGGGTTCCCGGCCAGCAGGGGGCGTGCGACGTCCATCCCGACGCGTTTGGCGGCCTCGCCGAAGTCCACCTGCAGGTAGACCACGTGGTGGTCGACCAGGTCCTTGCGGGTGTCCTCGTTCAGGACCGCGCCACCGCCGACCGCGATGACGCCCTCCCAGACACGAAGGCCCTCGGCGACGACCTCGCGTTCCAGGGCCCGGAAGTGCTCTTCGCCGTCCTCGAGGAAGATGTCGCTGATGGGCTTGCCCGCGCGCTTCTCGATCTCGGTGTCGGTACACAACAGGTCCGCGTCGAGCCGACGGGCCAGCGCCTCGCCGACGGTGGACTTGCCCGAACCGGGCGAACCGATGAGCACCGCGATCGCTCTTGCCACGCTCTGCCTACCTCTGGGGAACCGCTCCCCGCGAACGCGAGGAGGAAATCTCTGCCGTGTGCGTCCTGTCTAGCAGAAACACCGCACAGCGCGTGCGGGGAGCAGGCGTTCAACCTCAGCAGCCGGCTGCCGGGCCGCGTGAGTTATCCACAGCCTGACGGATCCCCGCTTGTCACGGGTCTGGCCCAGCACGCATGCTCGTTTGTGGGGGAACCTTCGTCTCGGCCGACCTCGGCATGCCCGAAAACCGCGCTACGGCATACGTCAACAGCGAGCCATCCCCGCATGCGCGGGGAGCAGTACCACTAGGAGTAGTTTTTTCGACTCGCAGAGTGAGCCATCCCCGCATGCGCGGGGAGCAGTTGACGTCTTTTTCTGTCAAGGTTGGCTTGACGGAGCCATCCCCGCATGCGCGGGGAGCAGACTTCTTGAGCAGGCAACTTACCAGCGGACAGTGGTCAGAAATCCAACTTCTGGAAAATCAGACAGAACAGACATCATCATGGCCGCTCGGCGGAGAAGGCAAGGCCTCGATGGTTCAGTTCCTCGTCCTCGTAGCGTCCCTGGACGGTGGCCTCGACGTCGAAGGCGTGAACCTCGGTGGGCGGGTAACCGATGAGTTCCGCGGCGCGGCTGGGTACGGTCCCCTCGGAAGCCTCGGTGGACTCCCAGAGCAAGACCGCGCCCCAGCGATCGGTTTCGGGGTCGGCGATCCAAGCTTTGAGGCGCAGGCCGGGCACTTCAGCGAAGGCGTCGACGGATTGGTCGCGCAGGTAGGCGCGCAGGGACTCGATGGTCTGGGCGGACTCGGACAGGTCCCACCAGACGGTGACCAGGCGGGGGTTGTCCATGCGGAGCACTCCTCGGGGGCGAAAGAGCGGTGGCCCGCCCTCCAGAGGGAGGGCGGGCCGGGGTGAACGGTTCGGGTCTAGCGGATCGCCAGTGAGTCCAGGTAGCCCTGGAGGTTGCGGGCGGTCTCGGGGACCGAATCGCCGCCGAACTTCTCGATGGCGGCCTCGGCGATGACCAGGGCGACCATGGCCTCGGCCACCACACCGGCGGCGGGGACGGCGGTGACGTCGCTGCGCTGGTGGTTGGCCTTGGTGGGCTCGCCGGTCTCGATGTCGATGGTGTCCAGCGCGTTGGGCACCGTGGCGATGGGCTTCATCGCGGCGCGCACTCGCAGCGGGTCACCGGTGGACATGCCGCCCTCGACACCGCCAGCGCGGTTGGTCCGCCGACGCACGCCGTCGGGGCCGGGCTCGATCTCGTCGTGGGCCTCGGATCCGCGGCGGGCCGCAGTGCGGAAGCCGTCGCCGACCTCCACGCCCTTGATCGCCTGGATGCCCATGAGCGCTCCGGCCAGGCGGGAGTCCAAACGGCGGTCCCAGTGCACGTGGCTGCCCAGACCGGGCGGAAGGTTGTAGGCGAGCACCTCGACGACGCCGCCCAGGGTGTCCCCGGACTTCTTGGTGTCGTCGACCTCCTCGACCATGCGCGCGCTGGTCTCGGCGTCGAAGCAGCGCAGCGGGTCCTCGTCGATCGCGGCGAGGTCCTCCGGGCGGGGCTCGGGTGAACCCTCGGGGACGGCGACGGGTCCCATGGAGACCACGTGGCTCAGGATCTCGATACCGAACGCCTGGCGGCAGAACTGCCGGGCGACCTCGCCGATCGCGACCCGGGCCGCGGTCTCGCGAGCGCTGGCGCGCTCCAGGATCGGTCGGGACTCCTCGTGCCCGTACTTCTGCATACCGACGAGGTCGGCGTGCCCGGGGCGGGGCCGGGTGAGCGGCGCGTTGCGCGCCACGCCGTCCAGTTCCTCAGCGGGAACCGGGTCCGGCGACATCACCTTCTCCCACTTGGGCCACTCGGTGTTTCCGACCTCGATCGCGACCGGCCCACCCTGGGTGATGCCGTGCCGGATGCCTCCGATAACGGAGACTTGGTCTTTCTCGAACTTCATCCGGGCGCCCCGACCGTACCCGGCGCGGCGGCGGAGCAGTGCGGCGGCGATGTCGTCAGAGGTGACGGACACACCGGCCGGAAGGCCCTCCAGAATCGCGACGAGTGCAGGTCCGTGGGACTCCCCCGCGGTCAGCCAACGCAACATGTGCACGATCCTCCCACGGATCAGGTGCCGGGGTGATCACCGGGATCGGGGTTATGGGAGGAACCGGTCCTGGGTTATGGCAGGAGAGGGTGACCGGCGAGGACGGTGGCGAGGGTGGCAGCGAGCATGAACGGGCCCAGGGGGAGGGGTTCGGCGCGGGTGATCCGGCGCAGTGCCAGCAGGGCCAGACCCACCAGGGAGAAAGCCGCGAAGGCCCAGAACGCGGCGACCAGCGCGCCCACCGGACCGGCGGCCCAGCCCGCGTAGAGGCCGGTCAGCCCGGAGAGTTTGACGTCGCCGAAACCGAGCCCGCCCGGTTTGATCCGCCACATGAGCCAGTACAGGACCGTGATGAGGACCATGCCGACGAGGGCCTGCGAACCGCGTTCGAGGTCGGGGCCGACGGGTGGGAGGAGAACCGCCGCGGCCAGCAGGAGGGCGGCCACGGGGTAGGCCGGAGCGACGAGGGCGTCGGGCAGGCGCATGACCCGCAGGTCGATGACGGACAGGGGCACGCCGAGCACGATGAGCCAGAGCACAGCCAGCACGCCGAACGGAGACCAGTCGCCCGCATGCCAGGGCGCCAGGGCGCCGACCAGCGCGAAGAGCAGGGCAGTGCCGATGATGACGGCCGGGTGGGGGCGAACCCGGCGTTCGCAGTGGGGGCAGGCGCCGCGCTGTCGGAAGGCGCGGGCGGCGACGACCGGGAACCCTCTGGCGAAGGGGAGTTCGGCCCGGCAGTGCGGACAACAGGGCGGTGGCGGCCCGTCGTCCTCCCCTAGGTCGCGGCCGGGGCTAGCGGGCGTAGGTCTTGATGGGGCCCCGAACGGTGCGTCGGAGGCTCCTTCCTGACCGGGGAGGGCCCGGCTCCGGGCAGTTCTGAGCGCGGAGGGTGACCCCGCCTCGGTGGGGGGTTCGGAACTCCGTGAGGGGCAGGCCGATCCGAAGAGGTGCACGAGGCGACCGGTGGCACGGCCGACCACGATGCCGAGCACACAGAGGCTGACGGCCGCGAGGACCGCCCACAACAGCGGAGACGGCGTGAACACCAAGGGGGTGGGCATGTGTGGAAGCTACCTGTTGGGTGAGCTACGCAACAGTGCCAGCGGCTTCCTGTGGACAACCCGGTCGCCTTGGACCACGTGCGCAGCATGCACGACCCGCAAGCCTTCAGTGACCTGGGCGGTCTGGGACCGCCGGGGTCTACTCGTCGTCGCGTTGGGCGCGGACGACGGCGCTGAGTTCGACCCCGCCGGGCAGGACGTGCTGGAGTTCGGTGGTCAGCCGCTCGGCGACGCGGCGCAGCGACTCGTCGTCGCGCTCGTCCAGTTCCAGGCGGATGCCGATCTCTCCGCGCTCGGAGGGGTGGATGCGCACGCGTTCGATCCCGAACTCGGCGTGGGTCACCCGGTAGATGAGCGCCAGGACCTGTGGGTCGTCCTTGGGTTCGGGGACGGTTCCCTGCTCGGCGAGCATGGTGAGGAAGCGGCCCTGGATGCTGTGCGGGACCGGCCCGGAGACGTCGATGACCAGGGCGTCGGCGTTCTCTTCCAAGGTGGCCTGGCAGGCGTCCTGTGTGGTGAAGGGCACCGGCCGGGCGTCCGGGCGCCAGCGGCGGACCGCGTCCACGGAGGTGAAGGCGAGGACTCCCCGACGACCGTCCTTGCCGGTCATGATGGGGATGGCCACCTCGCTGTTCTTGTCCTTGGTGAGTCCGCCCACGCCTTCCTCGGTCTCGGTGGCCACGGCCACCACTGGGATGAGGACCCGGGACTCGCTGAGGGCGGCGAGGACCTGACGATCGCCGATCTTGCCCGCCGCGTGGTCACGCAGGCGAGCTTCGACTTCCGGGTCGGCGCTGCCGTCGTCGTCACGGAAGTTCTGGGCGCCGGTGATCGATGGTCTACTCACAGGCTCCGACTCTACCTGGGATGCGTATCCGTTTCGGGATCGCTTCTCGGACAGAACCATGTGGCTGTTCCCCTCCTCAGGCCGCGCCCGGCCGCCGTCCTCCCCGGGAGGCGCGGTTGCCCCGCGCCGTCCCCATGACCCAAGCTTCACAGGCGCTCGGCTTACGGGCCAGCGGTTTCGGGAAGAAGACGCCGAATGGCCTGAACCGGCCGAACCCCGAATCCCTGGCACAGGGCTGGATCCCGCATGGCGTTCCCTCGGGGATCGCCCTCGGAACACCGCGGGCACCGGGGACCCCAGGGACACCGGTTCGAGCAGAGGTGGAGAGAGGCACACGGGTCGGGGCTGTGCAGACCTGGGCCAAAGCCGGGAACCGGACCTGGAGCAGGTGGGCCCGGGCTGCGGGTTAGTGCGCGGACGCCCGGGAGCTCACTGCACCGGACCTCTCAGTTCAGAGTTGTTCGGTCTCTCCTTGCTTCCCTGCCGCCTCCCCTACCCCGGTACCGGATCCCCCTGGTCCGGGTGATCGCCGCTGAGTGTGTCGACGATCTTCCGAAGCTGGTCGACCTGTTCCCGGGACAGGCGGTCGAACATCAGGGAGCGCACCCGGGCCGCGTGTTCCGGGGCGGCCCGCCCCAGGGTGTCGGCGCCCTTGTCGGTGAGGATCGCCCAGAACCCGCGCCGGTCGTCCTCGCAGTTCTCCCTGCGCACGTTCCCGTCGCGTTCGAGGCGGGCGATCTGGTGGGACAGGCGGCTCTTGGAGACGATGACGGTCTCGGCGAGGTTGCGCATGCGCATGCGCTGCCCGGGGGCTTCGGAAAGGTGCGCGAGGATGCCGTACTCGATGAGAGAGAGCCCGTCGCGGGTGCGCAGATCGTGTTCGAGTTCGTCGTAGATCCAGGCGTTCATCCGGAGGAACCCGCGCCAGACGTCCTGTTCGTCGGGTTCGAGCCAGGCCTTTTCCATGGCCTGATTCTAGCGCCGGGAGCTCGTCCGCCCGGGCCCTTGCTTCCTCGGAATCCAACACATAGACTCCTTCCCGGGAAGATACTTCTAAGCTACTTTGTTTCCAGGCAGAGAATCTGGACAGAGAGTCGACCCGAACCGGGTCACCCACACACAGGGAGAGACACCAATGGCCGCTCAGGAACTCAAGCCCGGCACCTGGAAGATCGACGCCGCCCACAGCGTGGTCGGGTTCTCCGTCCGCCACATGATGGTGAGCAAGGTCCGCGGTCGTTTCGAGAAATTCGACGCCACGCTGACCGTGCCCGAGGACCCCACCAAGGCCTCCGTCGAAGCCACCATCGACGCCGGTTCCATCAACACGGACAACAGCGACCGTGACGGCCACATCCGGTCGGCGGACTTCTTCGAGACCGACAACCACCCCGAGTTCACCTTCCGCTCCACCGGCCTCGAGGCCAAGGGCGAGGACTTCGTCCTCAAGGGCGAGCTGACCATCAAGAAGAACACCCACCCGGTCGAGCTCTCCCTGGAGTTCAACGGCTCCACCGTCGACCCCTACGGTCTGGACCGCGCCGGGTTCGCCGCCTCCACCACCATCAGCCGCAAGAAGTTCGGCGTCGACATCGAGATGCCGATGGACGGCGGCGGCGTGGTCGTCGGCGACAAGATCACCATCGAGATCGACGCCGAATTCACCCGCGAGGCCTAGGCCGCAGCGGTACAACGTCCCGGCCCGGCTTCTCTGCCGCCGTCCGGCCGGGGCGCTTTCCGAGGACCTGGGGAGGACCTCGGGAAGGGACGGTGTCCGAGCGTGGCCGACCGGGGTAACGACCACCGCCCCGAGTTCTGACGGCGCCAGGTTTTAACGACACCCCGTCAGAAACTCGCTGAGGCCTCGGATATCGTCACGGGGGAGGGTCCACGCGACCCTCCCCCGTGACGTTTTTCCGAGCCCGAACCGTGCCGGGCACGCGTGCGCCACCGCCGAGCGTCACGCGACCGTGCGCCAGTAACCGCAGGAGAGCCCCACCGTGCAGCCGAACCCCTTCGCCCCCGAGGTCGTCACCGCCGTCACCGCCCACATGAACGGCGACCACCCCGAGGACACCCTGCTCATCTGCCGCGCCCTGGGCGGGCAGCCCGACGCCACCGCCGCCCGGATGACCGGCCTGGACGGCCAGGGCGGCGACTACGCGGTCACCGTGGACGGCACCGAACACCAGGTGCGCATCCCCTGGGCCGAGCCGCTGACCGAGCGCGCCCAGATCCGCGCAGAGGTCGTGCGCATGTACCAAGACGCCTGCGCCAAACTCGGGATCACCCCCCGCGGCCAGCACTGATCCCTCCCGTGCCCCGTGTTCGCGGCGGAGCAGCCACTGTCCGGCACCAATGCACGGAACCTGTGACGAAGAGTCACGAAAACCGGAACCCGGGCGGTCCCGGTGGAGTCCAAGCAGGTACGGGGGAAAGCGGTCCGCACGCCCGAACCGGGGTGGTCACACCACTCCGATCGGGCGCGCGCAAGACCTAGTCTGGAAGGGTCCGCCTTCCCACGGAATCCCCCCGGACATCCGCAACCGACCGCCTATCCGAAGGATGGCCCCGGCCTCGATGGTCACGCCAGACCCCGGTGACGAGAACGCACCGACCCAACGGATCGACCCCACTCCACCCACCACGCGCATCAATCCGGCGGTGGGTGCCACGCGCTGGGTCACGCGCGTGTTCCGACCGGGGGCATCCCCACCACCGGAGCCACACCCGGGGCCGGGAGGACCGCCCCAGCCTCAGCAGCCCCGCCCCGACGAGGCGCCCACCCGTATCGTCCCCCCGGGTTCCCCCGCCGGAGGCGGACACCCGAACGGAAGCGATCGCACCACCGTTCTGCCCGGTGACGCCGCCCGCCCCGGGAACGGCGCCGACGGCACCCGGGTCCAGCCGCCCGCCTCCCCCAGCGCCAGGCTGGACGCGAGCCGCCCCGCCCGCCGAACCGCCACCGGCGGTGCCGCCGGTCCCGGCGCGCCCGGTTCACCCGAGGGCCGCGCCCCCTGGTGGCGGATGCTCTTCGGCCCCCTGCTGGACTGGATGGCCCGCCTGCTCTCCCGCGTGGTCGTCGGCCCCGCGGGCGACCTCGACTACGCCGTGCCCGCCGAGCTCCGCCGCCGCTACCAGGTCCTGGACCACATCGGTGCGGGCGGCGAGGCCGTGGTCTACCTCGCCGAACCCACCGACTCCCCCGGGCGCCGCCTGGCCCTGAAGGTCTATCGGCCCGGCCACGACATCAACCGCGAGCTGCTGGACCGCCTGCGCGCGCGGGGCACCGCCTCGCCGTACACCCCCGCCATTCAGGGGTACGGGACCGCCACCAGCTCCTGGGGCGAGGACCTGGCCTGGGAGGCCCAGGAGTACTTCTCCCTGGGCACCCTGCGCGAGGTCATCAACCAGTCCCCCATGGACGACGAACGCGCGCGGGCCGTGGTCCGCGCCGTCGCCGACTGCCTGCACCACTGGCAGAGCGAACTCCAGCACAACCACACCGACGTCAAGCCGGAGAACCTGCTGGTCCGCTCCCTGGACCCGCCGGTGGTCGCGCTGACCGACTTCGGCGGCGCGGTGCGCGCCACCATGAGCCGGGTCTACGGCGGTCAGGCCATCACCGAGGACTACGCCGCCCCCGAGGTGATCGAGGGCCGCCGCGAGGCCCCCGCGTCCTGGTGGTCCCTGGGCGTCATGGTCCACGAGCTCACCACCGGCCGCCGCCCCGAGCGGGGCGGGAACTGGCTGACCGCCCGCAACACCGAGGTGGACATCTCGGCGATCACCGACGAGCGCTGGCGCCTGCTCGCCCGCGGGCTGCTCACCCTCGCGCCCTCCGCGCGTTGGGGGTACGACGAGGTCGCCGCCTGGCTGGCCGGTGATCGGCCGCCGATCCGCACGGCGAGCCGGCTGCGCCCGATCAACTTCGCCGGGGCCTTCCACGAGGACCCGCCCAGCCTCGCCTTCGACCTGCTCGACCGCTCCGACACCGGTGCGATGTGGCTGCGCAGCCACTGGTCGGAGCTGCGCACCTGGCTGGACCGGGAGGTCAACGACTACACCTTCGACCGCGCCTACCTGACCGGTCTGGATGCCCGGCCCGACCTCGCGCACGTGGCGATCAGCGCGCTGGCTGCCCGCTATGTGCCGGGTATGCCGCCGCGTTTTCGCGGTCACGAGATCAGCGCCGACGGTCTCCTGAGCCTGGCCACCGGTGAGGCCAGCCGCCACGCGGTGGTGCGCGAGGCCGTGGAGTCGGGCGTGGTCGGCCTGGGATCGCAGCACTGGTGCCCGCACCCCGGCTGCCGTTCGGGGGGTTCGGGGCGGTGCGTGCTGCTGGAGCGGGTCCAGCACGAGGTTCCGCTGCTGATGCGCCGGGTGGAGGAGACCCTGGACCGGGTGGTGGGTTCGGGGGCCGGAGGAACCGGGAACACGGACGCCCCTCAGCGCCCCGCGGCCCACGAGATGAACTCCGCCTGGGCCCGGGCCGTGGAGCTGGTGCTGGTCCCCGAGACCGCTTCCCAGCACCGGTCGCTGCTGCGCCGCCAGTCCTGGCACCCCAGCCAGCGCAGTGCCGCACCGAACGCGCCGTGGTGGCTAGAGCAGCGCAAGACCGCCCTGCGTGACGGCGGTGACCAGCTGGCCAGCCGCAGCGCGATGCTCACCGCCCTGCTATTGCTGCCCGAGGCCGACCGGGTCGGCGGCGCGATCGCCGAGCGGGAGCGGGCCGACGGCCGGGAGCGCCGCCGGGACCGTTGGGCGTCGCTGGCCGGTTCGGCGCGCGCACGCTGGGAGAGCACCCAGGAGAAGGTGGCCACGGCCAAGCAGCGGCGGGCGGAGGCCGCGACCACGCGCCCGGACCACCGGGCGGTTCCCGGAGGGCAGGTCGGGCCCGGCGGGCAGAGGGTGGCCGGTGACCCCACCCGCCCGCAGGAACCCGCCACCGCCAAGGAGAAGCGCAGGCAGGACAAGGCCGAACGCCGGGTCCAGAAGACCATGGGTCAGATCCAGCGCGCGATGAAGGCGGGCAAGTGCCGCCGCTTCGCCTACCCGGCCGCTCTGCTGGGCATGGTGGACGGTCTGGGCCGGGCGCTGCGTCCCGAGGAGGGTTTCTTCCCCGAGAGCGCTTTCGTGACCGACACCTACACGGGCCTGATCGACTTCAGCGGCAACCCGCTGGCGGACGGCGCCGCCGCGCTGACCGGGCTGCTGCCCGGCGGGATCGGCGCCTCCTGGTGGTTCCCGGTACTGCTGTCGGTGGCGCTGGTGGTGCTGGGGCGCACCGCGGCCAAGTCCACGGTCAAGGCCCGGCGCCGTCTGGGCGCCTTCCGCCTGGCGGTGGCGGGTTCGCTGCTGATGCTCGTGGTGCTGTTCTCCACGGGGCTGCTGGCGCTGGGGTCCGGTGTGCTCATCCCCTTGGACGGGCTGCTGGGCTGAGAGTTTTCAGCGGGCTCGTGAGGTGCCGGGCGCGCTATGATCTCCCGGTTCGGCGGCTTGCCGGACCGGGAGCGGCATGACGGGAAGGGTGAACAGGTGGGCGAGGTGTTCGAACTGCGCGCCGGTGAGTACGGAGCGCGCGTCGACCGGGTCGGAGCCGGACTGCAGGCGCTCACCTGGCGGGAACGGGACCTGGTCTGGCCGTACACCCGACCGGAGGGCCCGCTGGCCGGTCAGGGTCAGGTACTGGCTCCCTGGCCCAACCGGGTCGCCTCGGGCCGCTACACCTTCCAGGGCACCGAGTACCGGCTGGACGTCAATGATCCGGCCACCGGATCAGCCATTCACGGGCTGGTCGACGGCGTGGAGTGGACCCCGGTCGAGGAGTCCGAGGAGGCCGTGACCCTGCGGCTGGACTTCCCCGGCACCTCGGGGTACCCGTTCCCGTTGGAGCTGACCATCACCTACCGGCTGAGCGGTGCGGGGCTGACCGTCACCACCTCCGCACGCAACACCGGAACCTCGCACGCCCCCTTCGGGCTCGGCTTCCATCCTTACCTGACCCTCGGCACCCCGCTTCGAGACCTGGCCGAGCGCGGCGAGGCGCACGTGGAAGCCGGAATCGGCAGCTACCAGCCCACGGACTCCAGGATGATCCCCGAAGGTGACCCGGTACCGGTGGCCGGGGGTGGGTTCAACCTCCGCGCGCCGGGCCGTGCACTGGGCACGACGGTGCTGGACACCGCCTTCACCGATCTGGACCGGGACGGCGAGGACCGTGCCTGGGTTCGGCTGAGCGGTCCCGAGCACCGGGTGGCACTGTGGTCGGGGCCGGGCTTCTCCTGGCTCCAGCTGTTCAGCTCCGACACCCTCGGCGGTGAACTACACCGGGCCAACCTCGCGGTCGAACCCATGACCTGCCCGCCCGACGCCCTCAACAGCGGCAGGGACCTGATCGTGCTGGGCCCGGGCGAGAACGTCGAGCGGACCTTCGGGATCCTCGCCGAGCAGCTGGGCTGACCCGTCGGGCTCTCTAGGCGTTGTTCAGCAGCGCGCTGAGGCGGGTCAGGTCCTCTTCGGTGTCGATGTCCTCGGGACTGGCGATGTCGTCGCAGGCCACGGTGGTGAGCAGGTGGGAGTAGGCGCGCAGGAAGGGCCGTGCGCCGACGTCCCCCTCGGCCATGGAGTGGACCGTGGACCAGTGTTCGCGGCCCAGCAGAACCGGGTTGCGGGGGTTGCCGTTGTAGGTGGCCACCGCGGCGCGGGCGCCCTGTTCGTAGGCTTCCATCAGGCGGCGGACCGCCTCGGAGGTGACCAGCGGCTGGTCGACGAGGGCGAAGACGAGGGCGTCCACGCTGTCCGGCGCGGCGTCGATCCCGGCCCGTACCGAGGAACCCATGCCGGTGACCCAGTCCGGGTTGTGCACGGTGAGCGCTCCGGGAACGGTGGCGTGCGCCGCGCCCAGGACCACCAGGACGGGGGCGCAGCCGCCGTCGGCGAGGGTGCGTACCCCTCGGTCGACGAGGCGTTCACCGCCGAGTTCGACCAGGGCTTTGGGGCGGCCCAGTCTGCTGCCCGACCCCGCAGCCAGTAGCAGGCCCGCTATCAGTGTTCCCTTGTCCCCCGCGCTCATGACGCGATGATGTCACGGACGGGGTTCCCGAGTGGCCCGGCTGGACGAAAGAATCGGAACCCCATTCCAGGCGAAAGGCTCTGAACTGGAACTTTGACGCTGGATTTGTTTCGGTTCACTTCTCGGGCTGATCGAATCCGGCCGGAACCAGTTCACGGTGGATCCTGCCGCTGGTCTCGCGCAGGGCCCGGCCGCTGCCGCCCCATCGGCTCTGCACCAGCTCGGCCGCGATGGACACCGCCGTCTCCTCGGGAGTGCGTGCGCCCAGGTCGAGGCCGATCGGCGAGTGCAGGCGGCCCAGGGCCTCCTCCGCCACCCCCGCCTCACGGAGCCGGTCCAGCCGGTCCTCATGGGTGCGCCGGGAGCCCATCGCGCCGATGTACCCAGCCTCGGTGCTCAGGGCGCGCTTGAGGACGGGGACGTCGAACTTGGGGTCGTGAGTGAGCACGCAGATCGCCGTGCGCTGGTCGATCTCGTCCGCGATCTCGTCCAGGAACACGTGCGGCCACTTCACCACGACCTCCTCGGCCGTAGGAAAGCGCTTGGGGGTAGCGAAGACCGGGCGGGCGTCGCAGACTGTCACCCGGTAGCCCAGGTAAGTGCCGAGGTCGGCCACTGCGGCCGCGAAGTCGATGGCGCCGAACACCAGCATCCGGGGCGCCGGGGCAAAGGACTGGACGAACACCTCCAGCTCGTCGCCGCGGCGCTGGCCGTCCACACCGTAGTGCAGCAGGCCGGTGCTGCCCTGGGCAAGCATGCCGCGCACGTCGTCGTCCAGCGCGGCGGCCAGGCGCTCTCCGCCCTCGCCCAGGTCGCCCTCGGCGTGGCCGGGCCACACGATACGGCGGCGGCCCACACGGGAGGTGTCGGAGGGGTCGGAGACGATCGTGGCCACCGCCACCGGCTGGTGTTCGTCGATGGCACCGATCACCGCGCCCAACTGCGCGTAGGTCTCACGGTTGACCGGCTCGATGAACATGTGCAGGGTTCCGCCGCAGGTCAGGCCGACGCTGAAGGCGTCCTCGTCACTGACCCCGTAGGTGCGGCGGACCGGGACGCCGGTACGGATGGCCTCCAGGGCCTCCTCGTAGACCGCGCCCTCCACGCAACCGCCCGAGACACTGCCGGTAACCTCACCGGAGGAGCTCACCAGCATGGCCGCGCCCGCGTCGCGCGGGGCGCTCTTGTAGGTGTCGACGACCGTGGCCACGGCGAAGGTCTCCCCCGAGGCATACAGCTCGGACACGGACGCTCGGATATCACGCACTCGGCACCTCTTCCACGACTCCCGGAGGAGCTCTGGCCTCCGGTACCAACCTATGTGCCCAAGACAACACAGAAGAGCCCCCGTTCCTCCAGGAAACGAGGGCTCAATTCGGTTGCGTCTACGAACAGGGGAGGCAAAGCCCAGCGTCGGGCAGCCGGCTCAGGGAAGCTCGGGCTCCTCGCCCTCGCCGCGCGCCAGCATCGAACGGAACTCCGCCAGGTTGCGCTGGGCGAGCTCGCCGTCGGTGCTCTGGATGCCCATCACCGGCAGCGAAGTGCCGTCCGACAGGTCCAGGCACGGCCACGGCTCCCCAACCGGCATCCTGATGTCCAGGACCTCCGGCCAGGCCAGGTAGTGGGTGCGGATCCCGTTGATCACGACCACGTTCTTCTCGGTGGCGATCAGCCGGGGGCGGCCCAGCATGTGCAGCCCGCCAGCGATCACGAAACCGAACCCGACGGCCAGGATCCGGTCCAGCAGACGCCAGTCCGCGGGCAGGATCACGGCGAGCACCACGAAGGTCGCCACAATCAGCAGCGCCAGGCCGTAGGCCACCAGCCGTACCGCCCGGGGCCGCCACGTCATCGGCAGGACCGGCTTCTTCGACGCCTCGTCCACAGGTTGTTCCCTCGTCCGCACCAACTGCTCCGTCCCCACGCTCTCGGGCGTGACTCTCACCCGCTACCAGGGCGCGCGAACCGGAAGCCGGAAGGTGGTTGGTCAGCGGCGCAGCCCGCGCAGGGCCGCCGCCGTGTCCAGGGCGGCCAGCGCAGCCTCGGCGCCCTTGTTCTCGACGCTTCCCGGCAGGCCAGCGCGGTCACGCGCCTGTTCCAGGGTGTCACATGTGAGCACACCGTTGCCCACGGGGGTGGACTCGCGCAGGGCCACCTCGGTGAGCCCGTGCGTGACCGACTGGCACACGTAGTCGAAGTGCGGGGTACCGCCGCGGATGACCGCGCCCAGGGCGATCACCGCGTCGTGCTTGCGCGCCAGTTCCTGGGCGACCACCGGGATCTCCACCGCCCCGGCGACCTTCACCACGACGGGCTCACCCGCCCCCGAGGCCTTCACCACACTGAGCGCGTTGGCGAGCATCGGCTCGACGATGGCCTCATTCCAACGGGTGACGACGATGCCGACCGACATCCCCGAGGCGTCGACCTGCTGTTCGTCCGGACGTCCTGCGCCGCTCATGACCGGCCCTTCTTCGTGTGTGACGGGTGTTCGTGGTGGTAAAGATGTACGCCTGCTTGATGAGGCGTACACGGCTGTTGACTCGACTGACAGCTCGCCTACTTGGCGACGCCGGCCAGGTCGTGGCCCATACGGTCGCGCTTGGTCAGCAGGTAGGCGAGGTTGTCGTCGGTGACGAAGGTGGGCATGGCCACCCGCTCGGTCACCCGCACGCCGTGGCGCTCCAGGCCCTCGGTCTTGGCCGGGTTGTTGGACAGCAGTCGGACCGAGGACACACCCAGGTCGGTGAGGATCTGCGCGCCCGCACCGAACTCACGCGCGTCGGCCGGCAGGCCCAGGTTCAGGTTGGCGTCGACGGTGTCCGCGCCCTGGTCCTGGAGGCTGTAGGCGCGCAGCTTGTGCAGCAGACCGATCCCCCGGCCCTCGTGGCCGCCCATGTACACGATGACCCCGCGGCCCTCCTTGGCGATGTCGGCCATGGCCGCGTCGAGCTGGGCGCCGCAGTCGCAGCGGTAGGAGCCGAACGCGTCGCCGGTCAGGCATTCGGAGTGCAGGCGAGCCAGAACGTCGGTGCCGTCGGTCAGGTCACCGAAGACCAGCGCGACGTGCTCGGCGCCGTCGGCGGTGCCCTTGAAGCCGACCGCGCGCCACTCGCCGTGCTCGTTGGGCATGCGGGTCTCGATCATGCGGGTGACCAGTGCGGGGCTGGCCTCCTCCTCGGTGAGGGTCTGGCCGAGGGCTGCGCGGTAGGCGGCCAGCTGCTCGACCGACACCAGCTTGAGGCCGTGCTCGTCGGCGAACTCGCGCAGCTCGGGCAGGCGGGACATGGTGCCGTCGTCGTTGACCACCTCGGCGAGCACACCGGCGGGGCGCAGACCGGCCAGCCGGGCGAAGTCGACCGAGGCCTCGGTGTGGCCGCGGCGGGCCAGGACACCGCCCGGGCGGGCGCGCAGCGGCAGGATGTGACCGGGGCGCACGAAGTCCACGGGGCGGCTCTCAGCGGCGGAGAGCAGGCGGATGGTGTGCGCGCGGTCGGCGGCCGAGATGCCGGTGCTGACACCCGCACGGGCATCGACGGTGACCGTGTAGGCGGTGCGCAGGCTCTCCTCGTTGCGTGCGGTCATCAACGGCAGGTCGAGGCGGTCCAGGTCCTCGCCCTCCATGGGCACGCACACCACGCCGGAGGTGTAGCGGATCATGAACGCGAGCAGCTCGGGGGTGGCGAGCTCGGCGGCGAAGATGATGTCGCCCTCGTTCTCGCGGTCCTCGTCGTCCACGACCACGATGGCCTTGCCCGCGGCGAACTCGGCGATGGCGTCCTCGATCCGGTCGAGGACGACGGCCTGCTCGCTCTGCTCGGTGTCGGCGGCCGGGGTGGTGTCGGTGACGGTCATTCCCGCTCCTGAAGGTACGTCGTGGGTGATTCCGGGTGGGTGCTGCCGGGGTGGAGGCGCCGGCGGGGTGACGCTAGGCGCGGGTGCCGTCCTGCACGCGAGCCTGGCCCTGGCTGCGGGCCTGGGCGACCGCGGTGATGCGCTCCACGTACTTGGCGATGACGTCCACCTCGATGTTCACGGTGGCGCCGACCGCCAGGCCGCCCAGGGTGGTGGCCTCCAGGGTGGCCGGGATGAGGCTGACCTCGAAGTACTCGTCCTTGGCGCCGGGGGCGCTCACGGCGGAGACAGTGAGGCTGGTGCCGTCCACGGTGATGGAGCCCTTCTCCACCACGTACGGGGACAACTCCGGTGACATGCCGAAACGTAGAACGTCCCAGTTGTCACCGGGATTCCGGTTCAGGAGTGTGGCGGTGCCGTCGACGTGGCCCTGCACGATGTGACCACCCAGGCGGCTGTGGGCGGGCATCGCCCGTTCGAGGTTCACCGGGGAGCCGGGGACGAGGCCGCCGAGGGAGGAGCGGTCCAGGGACTCCTTCATCACGTCGGCGGTGAAGGTGTCCACCCCCCGGTCGACGACGGTCAGGCACACACCGTTGACGCTGATGGAGTCGCCGTGCGCGGCGTCAGAGCTGGCCAGGGGTCCGTGCACGGTGAGCAGTGCCGCTTCGCCGTTGGCCCCGGCCGGTTCGATGGAGATGACCTTGCCGAGTTCTTCCACGATTCCGGTGAACACGCCCTACATCCCTTCGCCTGGTACGGCTCCGGGGAAAAGGTGCGTGGAAAATCGGGTCCACGACAAGGACGACGCTGAAAGCCGACGCCAAGGGTTGGCACGGCTCAGATCCGCCCCAACGCGCACTGCCTCCCATCCGGACTTTAACCGTCGGTACCGGAATTCCACCGGTTCAACCGGTCGATGGACTCGACCGGGTCGCGGACTATCACCGCCGGTTCGGACTTTCACCGACCCCGGAGCACGCGTTTGACTGTTGTCTAAACGATCATGATCTTAACCCCTCAGTAGCCTGACCGCATAGCCGGTGTGACAGGGGTCATGTCTGATCTGCGCCCTTGAACCCGTCCCCGGTGGACTGCTCGGGGCTTTCACCAGGCGTGTCCTCAGACGCGGTCCGGTCGCTGTCCTCGGTCTCGGCGGGCTCCTCGGGGCGGGTGGCCAGGCCGCTGCGGACGAACATCTGCGGCGCACCGTAGGTCGCCCAGAAGGCCACGGCGCCGTAGACCGCGAAGGCCACCGGGGCCGTGGTGAAGCCGGTCAGGTCCCGGAAGAGGACCTGCTCCACCACCAGGATGAGCACCACCACGGAGATCCCGAGCGCGAAGCGGGCCACCCGCGCGGTGATCGTCCCCTCGGCGCTGTACCAGCCGCGCCGGTGCAACAGGGTGAAGCCCCAGATCCCGCCCAGGAGTGCGCCGCAGGTCGTGTAGAGCCCGGCGAGGGTGTGCCCGGCCGGGTCGGCCGGGGTGGCGCCGATCCACTCGGCGGCCGGGACCGCCCAGTCGCCGCGGAGTCCGAACTGCCAGGCGGTGGCCGCCAGG
Organism: Nocardiopsis valliformis DSM 45023; assembly: GCF_000340985.1. Lineage (NCBI taxonomy): Bacteria > Bacillati > Actinomycetota > Actinomycetes > Streptosporangiales > Nocardiopsidaceae > Nocardiopsis > Nocardiopsis valliformis. The sequence continues at coordinate 318,907 of NZ_ANAZ01000004.1, read as the reverse complement.
CAGGGCACCAGCGCGAAGGCCAGCAGGTAGGACACCCAGCGCACCGTGTCCAGGGAGCACCACCAGGCCAGCACGCGGTCCTCGTAGCGCAGGACCGCCCACAGGATCGCCCCGCCGAGCAGAAGGCCGACCACCACGTCACTGAAGAAGTGCACGCCCAGGTAGATCCGGGAGAAGGCCACCAGGGCGATCACGGCGACGGCGGCCCAGAGCAGCGATCGGCGACCGGACCTGGCCGCCAGATATCCGTAGGTCACCACGGCGGCCTGACTGTGCCCCGAGGGCATCCCGAAGCCGCTGTGGTGGCTGTAGCCGGTGACCTGGGCGTCGAACCAGTAGGGCCGGGGCCCGTAGGAGACTGATTTGAACAGGTTGTTCACCACTGCCGAAGCGATGACCGCCACGAACAGCCGGGCCCCGAGCCCGGCGTGCACGCTCCAGAAGACGGCGGCGAGCAGGACGATGATGACGCCCTGGGAGCCCAGGAAGGTGACGGCCTCCAGGGGGTAGGCCAGCCAGTCGCCCCCGCCCTGCAGCCAGCGGATCGCTGAGCTCTCCGCCTCCCAAAGGGCGTCCATGGCCAGATATGCGGCGTTCCCAGCGTTCCCAGCGTTCACGCGTACTCCACAGGTCCGCGCCTGGCTACGCGCTCACGCCGCGCCGCTCCCCCGGACACCGGCACCTGTGGCGCGTGCAGGGGAAGACGGAGCCGCGACCAAGCGAAAAATCAACGACTACCGCGGGCAGCTTAGAGCGATCGGGGCCTCTGTGACCAGGCCCACACGTGCGCCGCGCCGGGATCGTTATCCGCGGGGCGGCGTCCGCGCCGGCACACGGGTCAGGCCAGCTTGCTGACCTGCTGGGCCTGGGCGCGCAGGGACTCGATCGCCTTGTCCGGGTCCTGGGCTCCGTAGACGGCGGAACCGGCGACGAAGACGTCCGCCCCGGCCTCGGCGGCGCGCTCGATGGTCTCGTCGCTGACCCCGCCGTCCACCTGGAGCCAGACCGCGGCGCCCCGGTTGTCCAGGAGCTGGCGGGCCTTGCGGATCTTGGGCAGGACGAGGTCCAGGAACTTCTGGCCGCCGAAGCCGGGCTCGACGGTCATGAGTAGGAGCATGTCCATCTCGCCGATGAGGTCCTCGTAGGGCTCAACCGGCTCGGCGGGATTGAGGGCCAGCCCGGCGCGGGCACCGTGCCTGCGGATCTCGCGCAGGGTGCGCACGGGGGCGCTGGCGGCCCTGGCGTGGATGGTGACGCTGCCCGCGCCCGCCTCGGCGTAGGCGGGGGCCCAGCGGTCGGGGTCCTCGATCATCAGGTGGCAGTCCAGCGGCGTGGGGGTCGCCTTCAGGAGGGACTCCACGATGGGCAGGCCCAGGGTGAGGTTGGGGACGAAGTGTCCGTCCATGACGTCGACGTGCAGCCAGTCCGCGCCGGGCACAGCGGCGGCTTCGTCGGCGAGGCGCGCGAAATCGGCGCTGAGGATGCTGGGAGAGATCTGAATTGCCACGTCAGCAGTGTATCCAGCTCCCTGTTGGGCAGGTGTGCCACGGGTCGCGTTTGACGATGACGGGCTGATTTTCCACATCTTCGCCTTGACGACGTAGATTAACATTTGTCCGAATCGCCCCTGGGTGGGACAGGTTCGGGACAGCTGGCGTCGCGCTGTCACGACCGGGAGCACAGGACTCCCGGCCTCGACGGGCATGCCCGGGCGCCTCGCGCTGTACCGGAGCTACCTGTACCTGATCATGCTGGTCGAGGCGGCCCCGCGGCTACACGGGCCCCGAACACGAGCGGCGGGCACAGTACGTGAGCCGGGAACTGACCAAGGCCCTGTCGGAGTTGGCAGAGCTGTCCGACAGGGCCTGATCCGACTCGGTTACCCCTGCTCTTGTTCGCCCTTACTCCGGCTTCTTGCGGAACAGGGCGAGGAACATGGCGTCCGTGCCGTGCACGTGCGGCCAGAACTGGACGTACCTGCCCTCCGGACCGGCGGCGAGGTCGGGGACCTCGTCGAGGTAGTCGGGGGCGCGCAGGAGTTCGAGGTCCTCGCGCTCGTCCAGGACCTTCCGCACGATCACGTCGGTCTCGTCCAGGTGCGGCGAGCAGGTCACGTAGGCGACCACGCCACCGGGGCGCGCCGCCTCGACCGCGTTGGTGAGCAGTTCGTGCTGGAGCGGGGCGAGCGCGGTGACGTTCTCCGGGCCGCGACGCCAGCGGGACTCGGGGCGGCGGCGCAGGGCGCCCAGGCCCGTGCACGGTACGTCCGCCAGAACCCGGTCGAAGGAACCCGGCTTCCAGGCGGGCCTGGTGCCGTCCGCGGCGATGGCGCGCCCGGCGTCGCGAGGTGCGCGGCGCACGGCGCCCGCGACCAGGCCCGCGCGGGTCGGCTGGAGTTCGGCCGCGACCAGGCGGGCCTCACCCTGACCGGCGAGGGAGGCCAGCAGACCGGCCTTGCCGCCGGGGCCGGCGCACATGTCCAGCCAGAGACCGTCAGTGCCGTGGGCGTCCACCCGGGTCAGCGCCAGGGCGACGAGCTGGCTGGCCTCGTCCTGGACGGCGGCCCGGTTCTGGCGAACCTCGCGGATCGCACCCGGGTCGCCCTCGGGCAGGTAGGCGGCGAAGGGCGAGTAGCGGCCGGGGATCGCCCCGGACTCCTCGAGGTCGGCGACCTTGGCGCGGCCCGGCTTGGCCACCAGGGTGACCTTGGGGCGGTCGTTGTGCGCGATCAGCAGCTGCTCGGTTCGAACCAGGCCGTCCTTGGCGCGCTCGCCCAGGGCGCGGGCCAGTTCCTTGACCACCCAGCGCGGGTGGCTCTGGACCACGGACAGGTAACCGCTGGGGTCGCGCTCACGGTCGGGCGCGATGACATCGATCCACGCGTCCAGGTCGCGGGCGCTAACCTTGCGCAGGATCGCGTTGACGAACTTGCCGCGGTGCTGGCCCACCACCCGGCGGGCCAGGTCCACGGTCTCGCTGACCGCGGCGTGCGGCGGGATGTTCGTGGACAGCAACTGGTGGGAGCCCATCCGCAGCAGCGGCAGCACCTCGGCGTCCACCGAGGACAGCGAGCGGTCGACGCAGGTCTCCAGGATCGCATCGTAGGTGCCTTGCCAGCGCAGGGTCCCGTAAGTGAGCTCGGTGGCCAGCGCCGCATCCCGGCCGTACATACCGCGCTCGTTGAGCAGGGAGGGCAGGAGCAGGTTCGCGTAGGCGTCGCGCTGTTCCACCGCGCGCAACACGTCATAGGCGACCCGGCGGGCGGGGTCGCGGGGCTGGGGCGGCCCGGACCGCTGGCCACCGCCCTGCCTGGGCTTGCCGCCCTTACGGGGACGCTGGTGCTGGGACCGGGACTGCTCGCTCAACGTGTGCTCTGCCTCAACAAGCCGGGGACGGGTTCTGGCGCGCGCTCACGCACGCCAGAACCGAGAGTACGGCAGCTCAGCGGCCCAGTCGGTCAACTTCGGTGGGACGCACGCCACGCGCCCAGTCCACAGCGGCCATGGCCTTCTTGCCCTGCGGCTGAACCTCGCCGAGCTCGACGGGGTGAGTGCTGGTGCCGACGATGACGCGCTTCTTGTCCACGTGCAGCTCACCGGGTTCGAGATCGGGCCGGTCCGCGTCGGTGACCGGGCGGACCGGGCCGACTTTCAGGCGCATACCGCGGAAGGTGGTCCAGGCGCCGGGCGCGGGCGTGCAGGCGCGAGCCACCCGGTCCACGCGCTGGGCGGGCGCGGTGAAATCGAGTTCGGCGTCCAGGGTGGTGAGCTTGCCCGCGTAGGAGACGTCGGCGTCCGGCTGCGGGACCGGGCTGAGCTCCCCGGAGGCGATGCCATCGACGGTGCGGACCAGGAGGCCCGCCCCGGACACCGAGAGGCGTTCGAGGAGTTCACCGCTGGTGTCGGTGGGGCGGACCGTCTCGGCGAGGGTGCCGTAGACCGGGCCGGCGTCGAGCTCCTTGACGATGCGGAAGGTGGCGGCGCCGGTGACGTCGTCGCCGTGCAGGACGGCGTGCTGGACCGGGGCGGCGCCGCGCCAGGCGGGCAGCAGCGAGAAGTGCAGGTTGACCCAGCCGTGCTTGGGGATGTCCAGCGCGGACTGGGGCAGCAGGGCGCCGTAGGCGACCACCGGGCAGCAGTCGGGGGCGATCTCGGCGAGGCGCGCCAGGAACTCGGGATCACCGGCCTTGGCGGGCTTGAGGACCTCGATGCCCTGGCTCTCGGCGAGTTCGCCGACCGGGCTAGCGGAGACCTTGCGGCCGCGCCCGGAGCGCGCGTCGGGCCGGGTGACCACCGCTGCGACCTCGTGCTCGGAGTCGATCAGTGCCCGGAGCGAGGGCACCGCCACCTCTGGTGTTCCGGCAAAGACAAGCTTCATTTCGGGTCCCCCATCCGCTGCGCCTACGGATCACTGTTCTACCAGTCCCGACGGGGGCTCCCCGCCGGGAAGAGCGGTGTTGTCGGTGCCTTCTGATAAACCAGTGGAGATGACAGCGCAGCCCGGCCCGCCCGACGAGGTCCTCTTCGACCTGCCTCGGCAGGAGCAGAAGAAGGAAACGGCGAAGGAGAAGGCCGACACCGCGAAGAAGACCGCGAAGAGCCGTCGACCGGCCAAGCGCAGGCCCGCCGACCGGCTCCCCGTCGCGCGTGTCATCGTGGACACCCCGCTGCCGCACCTGGACCGCTACTTCGACTACCGGGTCCCGGCCGACATGGACGAGGCCGCCGTGCCTGGCTGCCGGGTGAAGGTGCGCTTCAACGGCCGTCTGCTGGCGGGTTTCCTCGCCGAGCGGGTGGAGAGCTCGGAGTTCGCCGGACGGCTGGCCTACCTGGAGACGGTGGTCTCCCCCGAACCCGTGCTCACGCCCGAGATCCTGGCGCTGTCCAGGGCGGTGGCCGACCGCTACGCGGGCACCCTGAGCGACGTCCTGCGGCTGGCGGTGCCGCCCCGGCACGCGCGGGTGGAGAAAGAGACCGCGCGCGAGGAGCAGGCCCGGGCCGAAGACGTCGAAGGGGTGGAACCCGCCGACGAGGACCCGCCCGAGGCCCCCAAGCACCCCGAGGTGGCGCCTTCCCCCGACGACGACGCCCCGGTGCAGGACACCGTGGAGGCGGCGGTGCTGGAGGTGGACCCCGGCCCCTGGGACGCCTACCCCGAGGGCCCCGACTTCATCGAGGCGCTGCACAGCGGGGTACCGGCCCGCGCGGTGTGGAACGCCCTGCCCGGCACGGAGTGGCCCGACGCCCTCGCCGTGGCCGCCGAGGCCACCCTGGGCGCGGGGCGCGGCACCGTGGTGGTGCTGCCGGACGGGCGCGACGTGGCCGCGGTGGACGCCGCGCTCACCCGCCGTCTGGGCGAGGGCCGCCACGTGGCGCTCACCGCCGACCTGGGTCCGGCCAAGCGCTACCGGAGCTGGCTCTCGGTACTGCGCGGACAGGTCCAGGTGGTGGTGGGCACCCGGGCCGCGGTCTTCGCACCCGTGCGCGACCTGGGGTTGGTGGCCCTGTGGGACGACGGCGACGACGTGCACGTGGACCCGCACGCCCCCTACCCGCACGCGCGCACGGTACTGGCGATGCGCGCGCACAAGGCCGACGCGGCGGCGCTGATCGGCGGGCACACCCGCACCACCGACGCCCAGCTGCTGGTGGAGTCCGGATGGGCGCGCCCGCTGGTCTCCGACCGGGCCACGCTGCGCAGCCGGGCCCCGCAAATCCGGCCCGCCGGTGACGACCGCGAACTCGCCCGGGATGGCGCGGCCCGGTCCGCGCGAATCCCGAGCCTGGCGCTGCGCGCGGCCCGTGAGGGCGCCAAGAGCGGCCCGGTGCTGTTCCAGGTGCCGCGCCGGGGCTACCTCAACACGCTGGCCTGCGCGGGCTGCCGCGAACCGGCGCGCTGCGATGCTTGCCACGGGCCGCTGGCCGTGCGCGGTTCCCACGCCATGCCCTCGTGCGGCTGGTGCGGCCGGGTGGCCGGTCAGTGGGCCTGCCCCGAGTGCGGGGTGAGCCGGATGCGCGCGGTGGTGGTGGGCGCCCGCCGCACCGCCGAGGAGCTGGGCCGGGCCTTCCCGTCGCTGACCGTGCGCACGTCGGGGCGCGAGGAGGTGCTCTCCGAGGTTGCGAACAAACCGTCGCTAGTGGTGGCCACGCCCGGCGCCGAACCGGTGGTCGCCGGTGGCGGGTTCGCCGCGGCGGTCCTGCTGGACGGGTGGGCACTGCTCAACCGGGCCGACCTGCGCGCCTCGGAGGAGACCCTGCGGCGCTGGCTGAACGCGTCCGCGCTGGTGCGGCCGGGCGGCGCGGTGGTGGTGTCCGCGGACGCCTCGCTGCCGGTGGTGCAGTCGCTGGTGCGGTGGGATCCGGGCGGTTTCGCCGAGCGGGAACTGGCCGAGCGCCGCGAGCTCGGGTTTCCACCGGCGGTGTCGATGGCCTCGATCACCGGCGCCCCTGAGCACCTGCGCGAGCTGCTGGACCAGATCGAACTCCCGGAGCGGGCGGAGCTGCTCGGCCCGGTGCCGGTGGGGTCGGAGCGCACCGAGAGCGGCACCAACAAGACCGAGCGCGCCCTGCTGCGGGTGCCGCGCGGGGCGGTCGGCGAGCTCACCCGGGCGCTGAAGACCGCGGCGTCGGCCCGCAGCGCCCGCCGCGACGAGCATCTCGCCCAGGTCCGGGTGGACCCGCTGCACGTGCTCTAGCCCCGCGCCCCAACTCCGTACCGGAGGGCGCCCGTTGCTTCCGCCCCCTCTTCCCCGATGATCTTGCTACCAGGAGCAAGTTCGGCGCCGATTTCGCTCCTGGTAGCAAGATCATCTTCAGGAGGGGGCCCAACCGGCCTAGCCCGCTGTGCCCTGGCCCTGATCTTGGCCCTGGGGGCGGGCGCGGTAGAGGTCACGGAGGAGGGCGATCTCGGCGCCGTGGTGGATGAACTCGCGGTTCAGGTGCAGGATCAGCACCACCAGCGGGAAGTCCGCCCATTGCGGCGCCTCGGCGCCGCCCACTGGGACGGCCAGGGCTTCGTCGTCGAGTTCCTGGAGGTGCTCGGACCAGGTGAGATAGGCATTGCGCAGGCGCTGCCGGGCCTCGGCGGCGGTGCTGGGCCAGTCGATGGCGTCGCGGTTGGCGGTGCGGTCGCCGAAGTGCCAGTTGATCCGGCTCTCCAGTACGTCCACCACGAGGTGGCCCATGCGCCAGGCGATGGTGGTGACCGGCGGCGGGTCGGGTTCGGGGTAGGCGCCGTCGGGCGCGTGGCGACCGTCCGGCAGCCGGCGGACGGTCCAGCAGTTCGGAACCGGCTCCCAGTAGAACTCGGCGTCGGTGAGCCCCTCCAGCCGGGGCCACAGCGAGAAGTCCCAGTAGAACCGCATCTGGGCCTGGATCTCGCCGTTCCAGTTCACTGCCATCGACTCACTCCCCTTCCTCTCCTGGGCGCACGACCCAGTCCGGCCAGGGTTCCACATCCCGGGGCGGACACGTCCTCGTCGGGGTAGGGCCACCAGGTGAGGTCGGCGACCCCCGGTTCAACGGGGAGGAAGGGTGAGAAGGCCGCTTCCGCCACCGCGCGGGGCGCGGTGGAGGTGAGCGCGAGGTAGCCGCCACCGCGCATCATCGAGTGGAGGGCGTCCAGCCCGGCGGGTGGGTCCTGTTCGCCGAAGGGGCGGGTCATCAGTACGGCGACGGGCTCGTCAAAATCGACGAGCCCGCTGGTGTGGAGGCGGCGGAGCATGGAGGCGGCCCCGGGGCCGGAGCCGTCCCCGGACAGGACGGCCGCGTTGTCCGCGGCGGCGGTCAGGACCCCGGCCGTACCGGTCGGGGCGACGTGCACCACCGTGGCGTCGGCGTGGGCCCGGCGGATCCGCTCGGCGGTGCCGGGCACCGGACAGCCCCAGTCCACGAACTGGCGTATCCCGGCGTCGGCGCACAGGTAGTCGACGGCCCGGCCGAGGAAGGCCTGGTGCAGGCGGACCCGCTCGGCTTCGACGGGGTCGGGCAGCGCACAGGCGCGGGTGCGGTTACCGAGGCTGACCACCCGGGATTGCTGCCCGGGCACGCGCAGGGGTTCGGGTTCTCGGAACACGGCCGTGAGGGGACCTGCTTTGGGTCCTCGGACGTCCGTCACGTTCACGCTCCCCCAGCCGGTTCGCTCGCGGGAGGCAGGGCGCTTCGTCGGGGCGGACCGGTCGGGTCCGACGACGGTGCGCCTTGCCGTCAAGGCCTGATAGTACAGCTTGCGAAAGTGATGCCCCGCACACATCCGAGTGAAATGTGCCCTATTGCCCCTTATGTAGGTCCGTGCGTCGCAAGCTTTTGTGAGCATGAGGTCCCGAGCCCTCAAACCCGAACACCCTCTTCCTGAAGACCTCTTCCACTCCTCCCCGAGCACCCAGGAGTCGTGTTGGTGTCCCCGTCCCCCGTTCCCCCGACGTGTCCGATCCCCGGTTCGCGTCGGTTTCCGCCGTGGCGCGCCTCAGCGGGGCCGGAGCGGCGCACATCGCACTGCTGCTCTTCCTTTTGCCCATCGCGAACAGCGCACTGGACGGAACCGGAGGGCTCCCCTACCCGGTGGCGACCTTCTACGGGCTGGTGCTGGTGACCCACACCCTGCCGTTCGCAGTGCTGTTCCTCGTGGTCAGGGCTCTGGGCAGAGGCGGGCGGCTGATCACCCACCCGTTGCTGCCCGTCATCGGGTCCGTACCGAGCGCGGTCCTGTACGCGTTGTTCGGTATCTCCGTGGTGGTGTGGGAGCCGAGCGCGCTGACAGTGGTGATGACACTGTTCCTGACGCTGATCGGCTACGGGGTCCAGTCGGCACTGAGCCACCTCGTCTTCTACCCGAGGAGGACGCTTCCGGTCACGCTGCTCACGATCGCCCTGCCAGCCCTGGTGTGGGGCCTGGCCATCCAGATGCACCGGCTCGGTTAGAGGACGTTGCGCGGGTCCGGCACCGGGGCCAGGCGTCCGTCGCAGTCGGCGTACTCCCAACGCGGTCCGCGGGCCACGAGGTCCGCGACCGCGCCCACCAGCCGGTCCACGTGCTCCTCGGTGGTCCCCACGCCCAGGCTCGCCCGCACCGCCTGTGTGTGTCCCTCGGGGAGCAGGTGCTGGGTGAGCGGGTGGGCGCAGAACAGGCCGTCCCGGACCCCGATGCCGTACTCCGCGGACAGCGCGGCGGCCAACAGGTCCGCGGGCAGGCCGTCGACCACGAACGACACGATCCCGACGCGGGCGTGCTCGGCACCCCACAGCGTCAGCTCGTGCACGCCGTCGATCTCGGTGAGCCCGGCGCGCAGGCGCTCCAGCAGCGCCGCCTCACGGATGTGCTGCAGGAACAACGTCTGGGTGTTGAAGGTGTCGCAGGCCGCCGCCAGAGCCACGGCACCGAGCACGTTGGGGCTTCCGGCCTCGTGGCGGGCGGGCAGGTCATTCCAGATGACGTCGTGCTCGGTCACCTTCTGGGTCGCTCCGCCACCGGCCAAGTAGGGGGTGGCGGCGCTCAGCCAGTCGGAGCGACCGGCCAACACACCCGATCCGAAGGGCGCGTAGAGCTTGTGGCCGGACAGCGCCACGTAGTCCGCGCCGGTCTCGGCGAGGCTGAACGGCAGATGCGGAACGTACTGGGCGGCGTCCACGAGCACGCGGGCGCCCTCGGTGTGGGCGGCCTCGACCAGCTCCTCCACCGGCCAGATCTCACCGGTGACGTTGGAGGCCGCGGTCACGCACAGCAGCCTGGGGCCTTCGGGGGCCTCAGCGAGCGCGGCGCGGGCGGCGGACACGGCGGCTTCGGGGGTCTCGGGAAGCGGCAGCCGCACCACCTCGCCGGCTCGGGAAGCGGGGTGCTCCCACGGGAGCAGGCTGGCGTGGTGCTCGGACTCGAAGACCACCACGGTGCAGCCCTCGGGGACGGCACGGGCCAGCAGGTTGACGGCGTCGGTGGTGCCGCGGACGAACACGACGGCGTCGGCGGAGCCGGACTCGTCGGCCTCGGCGCGCACGCCCAGGAAGCGGGCGACGCTGCGGCGGGAGCGCTCGTAGGCGTCGGTGCTGACCTGCGAGTGGTGTCCGGCGCCGCGGTGGACGCTGGCGTAGTACGGCAGGGCGGCGGAGAGGGCGTCGGCGACGCTGGTCAGGCAGGGGGCGCTGGCGGCGTAGTCGAAGTTGGCGTAGTCCACGTACTCACCGGTGACCAGGGGGACCCCGCTGTCGGCGGTGACGATCGCGCAGGGGTTCGCGGTGTCGGCTTCGCGGGCCGCGATCCGGGCGGCGGAGCGGCTGGAGCGGGTCGAGTCGAACGGGATGACAGTGGTCATGGGGCACCTCTTCTGTGGGTCGTGGGACCCACAGGGGTACGCCGGATGACGGCATCTCCTCAGGGGTCCGCGCTTGTCTGACACGGTCGTGTCGGGACCTGGTCCTCACCCGGGGCACCCCACCGCGGAAGGAGGGTTGCCGACCAGCTAGCCGGGGCTTGTCGCTGGTACTCGTGACCTGTGCCGAAATGTAACACAAGGTGCGCGCGGGTCGCATCCGTGTGTTCCTGTGGCCTGGAACACTGCCCCTCTTGACAGCGGCGGACCTGGCTGGGTCATACTGATCCCGAACTGCCCTCACGTCGCGGGTGTCCGGTTTCCCCCGGCCGCCCTTCAGGCGCGAGACTCCAGTGCGTCGGAGTTTTCGCATGCCCGCAGACAAGAGGTGCCTTCCTTGTACGGCGACGACCGTGTTCAGCAGCTTTTCCGCAACCCCAGGGTTGTGCTCATCTCCGGCTACGCCCGACTCCCCGACTCGGTGGCGAGCCATTCCCAGTACCAGCGGCTCGGTGTCGTGCTCGCGGTGGACTCCGCAGACGGCCGGATCGTGGCCGCGGACACCACTCTCCTGACCGACCTGGCCAAGGACTTCTTCCGCGCGCTGGTCGAGGGCGCCTCGGTGACCGAGGACATCGCGGAGATCATCCATCGGGTCCAGACGCGTTACGCGGGTCAGTCCGGAGCCGCCCTCACGACGGCGCTGCGCCGCTGCCTGGAGACCTACTACCAGCTGCGGGACGGCGATCAGCTGCCCGACGGCTCCGCGAACCCCGACGGCAAGGAGTGACCTGCGCATGAGTCAGACCAGCCCCGAACCCGGATCCGAGACAGGTGCCCCGCTGCCCCTCGCGGGGGTGCGGGTGGCCGACCTGTCCCGGGTGCTCGCGGGCCCCTACGCCACCATGCTGCTCGCGGACATGGGCGCCGAGGTCGTGAAGGTGGAGCAGCCCGGCCGCGGCGACGACACTCGCTCCTGGGGACCGCCCTACGCAGAGCCGACCGAGGAGCACCGGGCAGAGCACTCCCCCGGCGAGGCCGCCTACTTCCTGTCCGTCAACCGGAACAAGCGCAGCCTGGCCGTGGACCTCAAGGATCCGGAAGGACTGGCCGCGGTCCAGGACCTGTGCGCCACCTCGGACGTGGTGATCCAGAACTTCCGGCCGGGGGTGATCGACCGGCTCGGGCTGGGCTACGAGGAGATCAGCAAGCGCAACCCGGCGGTCGTGTACTGCTCGGTGAGCGGGTTCGGCCCCGAGCACGAGCCCAGCACGCGGCCGGGGTTCGACATCGTCGTGCAGGCCGAGAGCGGGCTGATGGCCACGACCGGTCCCGCGGACGGCCCGGCCAGCAAGGTGGGGGTGGCGCTCACCGACGTCCTCACCGGCCTGAACGCGGCCGTGGGCATCCTGGGTGCGCTGATGCGGGCCCGGGTGACCGGGCGGGGCGAGAACATCAGCGTCTCGCTGATCAACTCCACCCTGTCCAGCCTGGTCAACCTCACCCAACAAGCACTGGTCACCGGGTCCGAACCGGCCCGCGTGGGCAACGCGCACACCACCATCGTCCCGTACCAGGTGTTCCCGACCAAGGACGCGGAAGTAGTCATCGCGGCCGGAAACGACGCCCTGTACCAGCGCCTGTGCGCGGCGATCGACCGCCCCGACCTCGGCGCCGACCCCCGGTACTCCACCAACCCGCAACGCGTGGCGCACCGCGAGGAACTGGTCTCGGAACTCTCCACGACCCTCCAGGAGAAACCAGCCGAGCACTGGATGACGGTCCTGGTCGAGGCCGGGGTCCCGGCTGGCCGGGTCCGGGGTGTGCTGGACGCGCTGCGCACCGCGGACGCCAGGGGCGACGACGTCCTGCGCACGGTGGAGCACCCCACAGCCGGCCCGCTGGAGCAGGTGCGGGCGGGGTTCCGGATGGAGCGCACGCCCACCCCGATGACCGCGCCGCCGCTGCTCGGCCAGCACTCGGCGCAGATCCTGGCCGAACTGGGACTGACCCCGGACCGGATCGAGGCGCTGCTGAAGAGCGGCGCCGCCCAACAGACCGACGTTCGCTAGCACAGACCTCACACACGCAAGCACCACGAAGGGACTTTCCATGAGCGACTCCCGGCGCAAGGCCGCCGCCCCCGACCCCCTCGACTTCCTGGCGGTGGACGCGGAGCTGTCCGACACCGAGCGCGACGTCCGCGACGCTGTGCGCGACTTCTCCAACCGCGAGCTCCTGCCGAACGTCGCCGACTGGTTCGAAGCCGGGACCATCCCCGACCCGCGCGGCCTGGCCAAGGCCTTCGGTGACCTGGGCGTCCTCGGCATGCACCTGGAGGGGTACGGCTGCGGCGGCTCCAGCGCGGTCGCCTACGGCCTGGCCTGCCGCGAGCTGGAGGCCGTGGACTCGGGGCTGCGCAGCTTCGTGTCCGTGCAGGGTTCGCTGGCCATGGCGGCGATCCACAAGTTCGGCTCCGAGGAGCACAAGAACGAGTGGCTGCCGAAGATGGCCGCCGGTGAGGCGATCGGCTGCTTCGGTCTGACCGAGCCCGACTCCGGCTCCGACCCGGGTTCGATGCGCACGCGCGCCCGCAAGGAGGGTTCGGACTGGATCCTCAACGGCACCAAGATGTGGATCACCAACGGTTCGGTCGCCGACGTGGCCGTGGTGTGGGCCGCCACCGAGGACGGCATCCGCGGTTTCGTGGTACCCACCGGCACCCCCGGGTTCTCGGCCAACGTCATCCACAAGAAGTTGTCGCTGCGAGCCTCGATCACCTCCGAACTCGTTCTGGAAGAAGTCCGGCTGCCGGCTGACGCCGTCATGCCCGAGTCCAAGGGGCTCGGCTCACCGCTCTCCTGCCTGAACGAGGCCCGGTACGGGATCGTGTGGGGCGCGGCCGGTGCCGCCCGCGCCTGCTACGAGGCGGCGCTGGACTACGCGAAGACCCGCGAGCAGTTCGGGCAGCCCATCGGCGGTTTCCAGCTCACCCAGCGCAAGCTCGCTGACATGGTCGTGGACGTCAACCACGCCAACATGGCGGCGCTGCGGATCGGCCGGCTCAAGGACGAGGGGAACTGCCACCACAACCACGTGAGCTTCGGCAAGTTCGCCAACGTGGCGGCGGCTCAGAGGGTGGCCCGCACGGCGCGCGGCATCCACGGAGCCAACGGCATCACCCTGGAGTACCCGGTGATGCGGCACATGGTGAACCTCGAGACGGTGGCCACCTACGAGGGAACCGAGGAGATCCACGCGCTGAGCATCGGCCAGTCGGTGACCGGCATCTCCGCCTTCCGCTAGGCCGAGGTGCCATCAGCGACCGAAAACCATCACAATGGGAGCATCCGAGTGAGGGAGTTGCCGAAGATGGTGAACGAACCGACGAAGCGGTTCGAGATGACGAAGCTGCGGCGGACCGCCAACGCCTTCGTCAGCGGCTTCGTCAAGTACGGGGCCTGCCCGCCCGAGCTGCACCTGCTCACCACGCGTGGGCGCACGTCCGGTTTCCTGCGCACCATCCCGCTCAGCGTCCTGGACAGTGAGAGCGGCCGGTACCTGGTCTCCCCGTACGGGGAGGTCAACTGGGTGCGCAACATCCGTAAGGACGGGTTCGCGACACTGCGCCAGGGCGGCTGGATCGAGCTGGTGAGCGTGCGCGAGCTGAGCCCCGCCGAGGCGGCTCCGGTGCTCAAGGAGTACTTGGAGCACCCGCGGTCCGCAGTCGTAGGCCCGTATTTCGACGTCCCGCCGGAGGCCCCGGAAGAGGCCTTCGAGGCGGAGGCCGACCGCCACCCGGTCTTCCAGATCGTGCGTTCCACCACGATCCGCCTCTGAGACACACCCGAGGCCCCGGCCCCTGAGAGATCAGGCGACCGGGGCCTCCGCCTTCCCACTCAAAACACAGCTGTAGCCAGCGTCACGCGGTCATCTGGCGTCGTGCAATCACCCAGCGGGGCGGGTGTAGACCGTGCCGCGGTCGACCGGTTTGTAGCCGACGGTGGCGTAGGTCTTGGCCGGGGTCGGGTAGGCCTCGTTCGGGGTCGTGTTGATGTACACCCGGGCGCCGCCGCGGCGGGCGGTCAGGGTGCACGCCTGCAGGGCCATGGCGACGGCCAGGCCCTTGCGGCGGTGGGCGGGGACCACTCCGAGGGGTTCGATCTCCGAGCAGCGGTTCTCCGCGTCCCACCAAACAACACAACACGCGGCAAGCGAGCCGTCCGGGGCCTCGACGACGAGGTCGAGTTCGCGGTCGTAGAGCAGGGCCGCACGCGTGTTGTCATAGCGTTCCCGACTGAAACGACTGGTGAGTTCGGGGTTGACCGGGCCCACACGCTCGGGCCAGGGCAGGTCGGAGGGCTTCCAGGCGGTCCGGTGGCACTCCACCCGAGCCTCCTCCTCGCCCTCGCGCACCGGGCGGAGCCGGTAGCCCTCCGGCAGGACGACCTCCTCCTCACCAGCGTCCCGGCTCATCCACTCGCCGTAGGTGTTCTGGTCGGACACGTCGAAACCGGACCGCTCGGCGAGCGCGCGGAGTTCGCCGTCGCCCTCGAAGGTCAGCAGGTCCACGACGGCGTCACCGGCCTCGGCCAACGCACGGTCCAGGAGGGCGGCCCCGGCCTCGGGGTCGGCCGAAGCACCCACGAGGATGATCTGGCTACGGTCGAAGAGGGCGTTGGGCGCCTCGACCACGGACCAGCCCACGAGCTCGCCGTTCCGAAGGGCCACGGCTGCGTTGTCTGAGGAGATCTCCCCGGTGGCCAGCTGCCAGCCCAGACCGCCCGGGTGGGGCGCCATCGGCCAGAGCAGTTGGGCGAGCGCCTCCAGAGAGCGGCTGTCCTCCGCACGGAAGGGACGGATTTCGGGCATGGGGGTCTGCCTTTCTGGCGGTCTCACGGACAGCTGCACGCTAGCCACCGCGGCAGGCGGAACTCCACTGGTTTTCCGGAGCGCTGCGGCCACGGGGAGCACGGCGGGCGCGGAGCCGGTGGCGCATAGTGATATCTTCCTAGCGCTACGCTGACACCCAACCCCCACAGAAAGCGTGTGTATCCCCCGTGTCCGAGAAGAACTCCAGCCGGGTCACCATCTACGCGGCCGTCACCGCCGTGTTCTGCGTTCTGGTCGCGATCATCACGACCGCCGACCCGTTCCCGGCCCTGCGCATTCCGCTGCAGCTGGCCAGCGTGGTCGTCCTGGTGGTCATGGCCTACCTGCTGGGCCGGGAGACCAGGACTGTCAGGAATCTGGAGAAGGAAGCCGAAGCGCAGGACTGACGACGGGCGCAGTGGCCGGTCTCTCCCCAGATCCCGGCCACCCCCGTGCTCAGCCCCTACTCAGACCCCGCTCAGTTACGGACGCGGAACACGTCGTAAACCCCGTCCACCCCACGCACCGCCCGCAACACACTCCCCAGATGCGTCGGGTCGGCCATCTCGAAGGTGAAGCGGCTCTGCGCCACCCGGTCGCGGCTGGTCTGCACCGTCGCGGACAGGATGTTGACGTGCTGGTCCGACAACACCCGGGTGATGTCGGAAAGCAGCCGGGACCGATCCAGCGCCTCCACGTGCAACGCCACCAGGAACATCGAGTCCTCGGTCGGCCGCCATTCCACGTCCACCATGCGCTCGCGGTCCAGGCTGGCGGCGTTGACGCAGTCCTGGCGGTGCACCGACACCCCGTTGCCGCGGGTCACGAAACCGACGATCTCGTCCCCGGGCACGGGCGTACAACACTTGGATAGACGTGCCCACACGTCGGTGTCGCCGCCGGCCACGACCACGCCCGGATTCCCGGAGCGCTGGCGGGTGGTGGCGGCCTTGGAGGGCAGGGAGGACTCGGCTATGTCCTCGGTGTGGCTCTCCAGCCCGCCCATGGAGTCCACGAGCTTGCTGACCACGCTCTGCGCGCTCACCTGGCGTTCGCCCACGGCGGCGTAGAGGGACTCCACGTCCGGATAGCGCAGGTCGCTGGCCAGAGCGATCAGGGCCTCACCGCTGAACAGGCGTTTGACCGGAAGTTCCTGCTTGCGCATGAACTTGGCGATCTCGTCCTTGCCCTGTTCGATCGCGGCCTCTCGGCGCTCCTTGGTGAACCAGTGCCGGATCTTGTTGCGGGCGCGGGCGCTCTTGACGAAGTTGAGCCAGTCGCGGCTGGGACCGGCGTCGGGGTCCTTCGAGGTGAGGATCTCGACGGTCTCGCCGTTATGCAGCTCGTTCTCCAGCGGCACCAGGCGACCGTTGATGCGGGCGCCGACGGTGCGGTGGCCGACCTCGGTGTGCACGGCGTAGGCGAAGTCCACGGCGGTGGCGCCCTGTGGCAGGGGGATGACGTCACCCCCGGGGGTGAAGACGAACACCTCCTGCACGGACAGGTCGAAGCGCAGCGACTCCAGGAACTCGCCCGGGTCCTTGGTCTCCTGCTGCCAGTCGATGAGCTGGCGCAGCCACTGCATGTCCGTGGTGCCCTTGGGCTTGGCCTCGGTGTTGGAGGAGTTGCGGTCCTCCTTGTACTTCCAGTGCGCGGCGATGCCGTACTCGGCGCGGCGGTGCATCGCGCGGGTGCGGATCTGCAGTTCGACCGGATTGCCGGAGGGGCCGATGACCGTCGTGTGCAACGACTGGTACATGTTGAACTTCGGCATCGCGATGTAGTCCTTGAACCGGCCGGGCACCGGGTTCCACCGCGCGTGGATGGTTCCCAGGGCCGCGTAGCAGTCCCGGACGCTGTCCACCAGGACTCGCACCGCAATCAGGTCGTAGATGTCGTCGAAGCCCACGTTGCGGGCGATCATCTTCTGGTAGATCGAGTAGTAGTGCTTGGGCCGCCCGCGGACGGTCGCCTTGAGCTTGGACTCGCGCAGGTCGGCGGAGACCGCCTCGATGACCTCCTGGAGGTACACGTCGCGGCGGGGTGCGCGCTCGGAGACCAGGCGGGCGATCTCGTCGAAGCGCTTGGGGTAGAGGGTGGCGAAGGCCAGGTCCTCGAGCTCCCACTTGATGGTGTTCATGCCCAGGCGGTGGGCGAGGGGGGCGAAGATCTCGAGGGTCTCGCGGGCCTTCTTCTCCCGTTTGGCCTTGGCCGGGAGGTAGCGCAGGGTCCGCATGTTGTGCAGGCGGTCGCAGAGCTTGATGACCAGGACGCGGATGTCGCGGGCCATCGCCACGACCATCTTGCGGACCGTCTCGGCCTGGGTGGCCTCGCCGTACTTGACCTTGTCCAGCTTGGTGACGCCGTCGACCAGTTCGGCGATCTCGTCACCGAAGTCCGCGCGCAGCTCGTCGAGTGAGTACTCGGTGTCCTCGACTGTGTCGTGCAGTAGGGCAGCGGCCAAAGTGGCCTCCTGCATGCCGAGCTCGGCGAGGATGGTGGCGACGGCGAGCGGGTGCGTGATGTAGGGGTCGCCGCTCTTGCGTTTCTGGTGGCGATGATGGTGTGCCGCGACCTCGTAGGCGCGCTCGATCAGCCGTACGTCCACCTTCGGGTGGGTGGCTCGCACGGTCTTGATGAGTGGTTCGAGCACCGGGTTCATCGTTACTCCCCGCTGGGCGCCGAGTCGGGCGAGCCTTCTGCGTACTCGCACGGTGGAGGGCGTGCTGGCGGCCGCCTGCTGGCCCGGGGCCCCCTGCCCCGAGACGTCGGAGGGCGCCGCATCGCTCGCGGCGCCCTCCGGGCGGTCCTGCTGTGGTCTTTTCGCGGTCGGCACACCGCTGCCGTCCGCACGCTCTCCCGGCGCATGGGAACCCGTGGCGCCGGCGGTTTTCGGCGTACCGGAGGCTTGGGCAGTTCCGGCGGCGTCCGGGGCATCGGCGGCTCCTGGCACGCCGTTGCCCCGGGCGGCGGCGCTCGGCGCCTCGGCGGGCTGGCGGCCCGATTCCTGCTCGGACACCGCCCCGGTCGAGACCACTTCGCTTGGCATGCCTACCTCCCGCGGTTCCACCCGGTGGAGCCGACGTCATCGTCCGGCTCGCCTCCGGTGCACGTGCGTGTCATCAGGGCCAGTCGTTGACGCGGCCGCCGCGGTCACCTCTCCCACCAGTCTAGTGGGACCGCCCCCACCTGCGCGGGGAGCGGTCTGGCCTCCTCGTGTCCCTGGCACCGACTCCTGGTATCGACTCGGAGGTACGCGTAGTGACACAGGTCACCAGGTACGTCACACCGAGTGCTGGAGTACGTCAACAAGGACGGTCTGTCGCGGTATTCCCTTGCGGGGGCGACAGGCGCGGCGAGGTCGGCCTCAGACCGAAAGGAGGGTGTGCAGCTCCACGTCGGGCATCTTCCCGCGTCCCTGGAGCGCGGAGAGCTCCATCAGGACGGAGAATCCCACGACCGTACCACCCGCCTTGCGGACCAGTTCCACCGCGGCCCTGCCGGTGCCGCCGGTCGCGAGGACGTCGTCGACGACGAGCACACGGCTGCCCGAAGTGATCGCGTCGGCGTGAATCTCGACGGTCGCGGTGCCGTACTCCAGATCATAGGCCTGGTCGATGGTGTCCGCGGGCAGTTTCCCGGCTTTGCGCGCCGGAACAAAGCCCGCGCCCAGCGCCATGGCGACGGGGGCGCCGAAGATGAAGCCGCGCGCCTCCAGCCCGACGACGTGGTCGATCCCAGTTCCGAGGAAGGGCGCGGTGAGCCCGCGCACTGTCGCGGCGAAGGCCTCGGGGTGGTTGAGCAGGGGCGTGATGTCCTTGAAGAGGATGCCCTCGTGCGGGAAGTCCGGGATATCGCGGATGTTCGCCTCGATCAGAGCAAGATCGGCGGCGGCGTCGGGGACATCCGGGGTCGCGGTGTCATTGGGCATGGGTGGTGGGGCCTTCTCCTGGTGTGCGGGCCGGAAACCGGGTGTGTGCTGAAAAGCTGTGCTCCCGGCCGGAAAAACAGCGGTACCGGCCCCGGATGATGACGGGGGCCGGTACCGAAGTCTGTGGTGCGCCGAGTCTCGGCGAGGGGGCTGTTCGCCCTGGACTAGCCCTTGGGCTTGTCGTCGTCGCCGAAGTCGGGACGGTCCTCGACCGGGGTGTCGTCGGCGGCGGGGGTGATGACCTCACCGACGCCGGCCTTGAGCATGCGGATACGGGTGCCGGGGGAGATCTCCAGCAGTACGTCCTGGTCGTGGATCTCGACCACCGTGGCGAAGATTCCGGCCTTGGTCATGACCTCGACGCCTGGGACCAGGGAGCTCTGCATCTGCGTCTCCTGCTGGCGGCGCTTCTGGTTCGGGCGCCAGAACAGGAGCCAGAAGACCAGGAGGATCAGCGCGAACGGAAGCAACATGCCGAAGAGGCTGCTCTCTCCCTGGGCCGCGGCGGCGAGAGTGTAAATGCCCTGCACGGGGGCGTCCTTCCTGACGTTTCCTGTGGCCGACGGCTACCGGCTCGGGTACCGCGACGACCACCTTCTCGGGCCGACCGACCCAACGGCCGAATTCACACCCGGCGTTTACAACGCACAAGGGTGCCAACTCGTTCCGCCAGTATCCGACGACACCATGCGAGGCCACTGCCCCGCTTTGGCTGGTTCATCCCAGTTTACGTGGCGCTGGTCACCAGTATCCCACCGGCTGAGATCCGAGGGCTAACGGTTCGGCCCCGGTTCGCACGCACGCGCGCTTCATTGTGCCCGCACGGACGCGCTCTGTGAAGGTTACCCGCCCCGACTAGGGGGTTCCGTTGTTCCGGACACTCGCGTTCTGACCACCTGAGCCCTGACCACTCTCGCTCTGGCCATTCGCGTTCTGGCCGCCGTTGGCCGCGGGATCGGCGGCGGCACCGAAGGCGGCGTCCGGCGGCGGGGTGAGCCCCATGTGCGCCCAGGCCATCGGCGTGGCCACCCGGCCGCGCGGGGTGCGGGCGAGGAAACCGGAACGGACCAGGAAGGGCTCGGCCACGGTCTCCACCGTCTCGGCCTCCTCCCCCACGGACACCGCGAGCGTGGACAGCCCGACCGGCCCGCCGCGGAAGCGGTTCATCAGCACGTCCAGGATGGCCCGGTCCAGGCGGTCCAGGCCCAGGGCGTCCACCTCGTACAGCTCCAGGGCCGCGTGGGCGTTGCCCAGGGTGATGCGGCCGTCCCCGCGTACCTCCGCGTAGTCGCGCACGCGGCGCAGCAGGCGGTTGGCGATCCGGGGTGTGCCGCGAGAGCGGCCGGCGATCTCGCGGGCCGCCTCGGCCTCTATCGGAGCCCGCATGAGCCCGGCGGAGCGATGCAGGATCTGCTCCAGCTCGGCGGGCTCGTAGAAGTCCATGTGCGCGGTGAAGCCGAAGCGGTCGCGCAGCGGCGCCGGGAGCATGCCCGCGCGGGTGGTCGCCCCGACCAGGGTGAACGGGGCGATGTCGAGCGGGATGGCGGTGGCCCCGGGCCCCTTGCCGACCACGACGTCCACCCGGAAGTCCTCCATGGCGACGTAGAGCATCTCCTCCGCCGGGCGGGCCATGCGGTGGATCTCGTCGAGGAAGAGGACCTCGCCCTCCTGGAGGGTGGAGAGCACCGCGGCCAGGTCGCCGGAGCGTTCGATCGCGGGCCCCGAGGTGATGCGCAGCGGGGCGCCGAGTTCGGCGGCGATGATCATGGCCAGGGTGGTCTTGCCCAGGCCCGGCCCGCCGGACATCAGGATGTGGTCGGGGGCGCGGTTGCGGCGCTGGGCACTGTGCAGGACCAGGGAGAGCTGCTCGCGTACCCGGTGCTGCCCGACGAACTCGTCCAGGTTCTTCGGGCGCAGCGCACCCTCGATCTGGTGTTCCTCGACGTCGGCCTCCGGTGAGACGGCGTCACGCTCGTACACGGGTCGCCTCCTTCCTCTTCCCGTTCGTGTTCCCGTTCGTGTTCCGCGTCACGGCCGGTCCCGGCTAGGCGCGGCTGAGCTTGCGCAGGGCGCTGCGCAGCAGGACGGTGACGTCGCTGGTGTCCTCGGCCTCGGCCGCGACGGCGGCCGCTGCGGCCTCGGAGTCCTTGGCCGACCAGCCGAGGTTGACCAGGCCGGAGACGACCTGTCCGCGCCAGGCACCGTTGGGCGACGCACCGTTCGCGCCGTTCGGGGCGTCGGCGGGTGGCAGGGTGCCGTCGGTCATGACCGGGGCGTCGAGCTTGCCGCGCAGTTCCAGGACGATGCGCTGGGCACCCTTCTTGCCGATGCCGGGCACACGGGTGAGCGCGGCGGTGTCCTCGGTGGCCACCGCCTGGCGCAGGCTGTCGGGGCTGTGCACGGCGAGCATGGCCAGGGCGATGCGCGGGCCGATACCCGAGGCGGTCTGGACCTGCTCGAAGAGGTTCTTCTCGTCGTCGTCGGCGAACCCGAAGAGGGTGAGGGAGTCCTCGCGCACGACGAGGCTGGTGGCGACGGTGCCCTCCTCCCCCACGTGGAGGCGGGACAGGGCGGAGGGGGTGCACTGAAGGGTCATGCCGACCCCGCCGACGTCGATCACGGCGCTGCCCGCGCCGCGTGCGGCCACCCGGCCGGTGAGGAACGCGATCATCTCGTGTGAGGGCACCGGGAGGGGTGCCCGTCTCCTTCCTGGGGGCGGTACGGCTGCCTGTTGCAGCCCGGTCCGGGGTCCGGCGGGGGCTAGCGGCCGCGGGCGCGGCGGGCCAGCTCCACCTTGCGGGCGAAGTCCTGTTGGGCCTGGGCGACCCGGGCCTGGGCCCCGCCGCGCCAGATGTGGCAGATGGCCAGGGCCACGGCGTCCGCGGCGTCGGCCGGTTTGGGCGGCCCGTCGAGTCCGAGGATACGCGCCACCATGCTGCCGACCTGCTTCTTGTCGGCGCGGCCGTTGCCGGTGATGGCGGCCTTGGCTTCGCTGGGGGTGTGCAGGGCGACGGGCAGCCCACGGCGCGCGGCGCACACCAGGGCGATCCCGCTGGCCTGGGCGGTGCCCATGACGGTGCTGAGGTTGTGCTGGGCGAAGACACGTTCCACGGCGACGGCGTCGGGCTGGTGCTTGTCCAGCCAGTCCTCGATGCCGCGTTCGATCGCGACGAGGCGCTGGGGCAGGTCGTCGTCGGGGCTGGTACGGATGGCGTCGGCCCCGAGCAGGGTGAGCGGGCGGCCGATGGCGCCCTCGACGGCCCCGACCCCGCACCGGGTGAGTCCCGGGTCGATCCCCACCACGCGCACGCTGCCACCCTTGCCTTCCCGAGCTTCTCGAACGTTCGTTCGTACCATCATGCTAGCGGCGGGGTCCGACCCGCGCCGCCCGCCAGCCTAGGCGTGTCGGCGCCCGGGAATCTCGCCCTGACTCTATTCCGAGAAGACACGAGCAAACTCGCAGCACGGCGGGACACACGGTGCTTCACTGGGCCCACGAAGACGATCACTCAGAGTGAATTTCACAACCAGGCCGCCGCCGTCATGGACGCAGTGGAGGCAGGCGAGACCTTCCGCGTGACCCGCAACGGTATCGAGGTCACGGAAGTACGCCCCATCTCCTGCGGGTGCAAACTCAGCGCACAGGAGCTCGTGGAGCGCCACCATCAGCTCACGAAGATCGACTACGCCGCGATGAGTGCCGAAGCGGACGAGTTCTTCGACGGCATCGAAGTATGACCAACCCCAGAACATGTACACCTGTTACATTTATGGCATGAGTGAGCCTGTAACCGAATCCATGGCCGAAGTCCGCAGCCATCTCGCCGACGTCCTCGACCGCGCCCGCCGCGACGCCACGCCCACCATCGTCACCCGACGCGGGAAAGCCGAGGCCGTCCTCATCGACATCGACGAGTACCGCCGCTTCAAGGATCTGGAAGAGCGCGTCGAAGAAGAATGGCTGTCCCGCCTGGTCGACACCGCCCAGGCCGCCGATGACGGCGCGTCCGTCAGTCTTGAGGAGATGACCGCCGAGATCCTACGTGGTGACCGGTGAGCGACCGCCGCCACCTGACGCGCTTCAAGACCACCGCCCGCCGAGACCTCACCAAACTCCCCCAGAAGGAAGCCCTACGCATCCTGCGCCGCCTCGCCGAATTCCAGCAGGCGATGGACGACGGCACCACCGATGCCTTCGACATCAAGGCCCTTCAGGGACCCCCTGGCCACTGGCGGCTACGCATCGGCGACTACCGCACCGTCTACACCCTCGAGCCCGACGAGGACGGCAACCTCGTCATCTGGCTGTGGGTCGTCGCTGTCGGAGACCGCAAGGAGATCTACCGTCGGTTCTAACGCTCGGAGAGCCCCCTCCCGACGAACGAACAGCGGACCGCAACCGACGTCGTCGGGTCGGCACGGTCACCGTGACCGCCGGCCAGAGCAGGGGTTCAGGGTGTGGGGGCCTGGGATAGGTCGGTTGTGATGCCGCCGACGAGCATGCGCAGGCCGTCGTCGAAGGCGTCGTCCCCGCCCGGGTCTCCGCCGTCGCGAAGGGCTGCGGCCAGGGTCGGGGTTCCCTCGGTGAGCGCCGCGCGCTGGTCCTCGGGGAGGAGTTCGGGAGGTGTCGCCCCTTCGTCCTCGTGGCGCCGCCGGTCGGCCTGCTGCTGCAGGACCGAGCCGACCACGTAGTGGTCGAGCAGGGTCGCCACGCGCATGGCGCGCACGGGCGTGAAACCGAAGCCGACCAAAGCGGCGAGGTCGGCGTCGACGGCGGCGAGGGTCGCCGGTCCAGCGCGGCTGCCCGCGACGATCCGGGCGGCGTCACGGTGCGCCAGCAGGACGGCACGTCGCTCGCGGGCGCGTCGCAGCAGCCACGTCCGCCAACTTCTTCGTCACCGGCTTGCTGCTCCTGGCCCTGGCTGGCGGGCTTCGGCGCGCGATGCCCATGGGGCGGGGGTCGTGGTCGGTACCCGCCCTGACCAGCATCACCGGTGTGTGCGCGATCGCGGGCGGCGCCTTCCCCACCGATCCGCTGCCGGGCTACCCGCCCGGAGAGGGCGGCCACGAGGTGGCCACGCTGACAGGGACGATTCACAACCTCAACATCGTGCCCTTCCACCTCGCGATCACCGCGGCCGCGATGGTGATGGCCCAGCGCCTGTTTACCGAGCCGGGCCGACGTGCGTGGGCGTGGTCCTGCGTGGCCACAGCGGTCCTCGCACCGGCGACCATCATGGTCACCCTCGCCCTGGCCGACTCCGGGTTCCACGGACTGTGGCAGCGGATCAACCTGACGATCAGTCTGGGCTGGTTCGCCGCCATGGCGTGGCGGCTGCTGCGCGCACTTCCCCGAACCGCATGAGGGGTGGACAGGGGACGGAGCTCACTGCTAAGTTCTCCTCAAATCGAGAAATACTCAATCTGAGAACAACTGGGAGGGTGAAGTGACCGGCGAACGGACACCAGGGCACGACGACGGTGAGCGCCGGTTCCTCGACGACTACGACCCGCACGCCTACGCACCGGCCGCCGTGGCCGTGGACGTCGTCGCCCTCACCATCCGTGCCGGGCTTCCCCACGTGCTGCTGATGCGCCGAGCGGCGCCACCGCAGCGCGGGTGGTGGGCCCTACCCGGCGGGTTCATCCGAGCGCAGGACGGACCGGACGGACCCACCGACCCCGACCTCTCCGACGCCGCCCTGCGCGTGCTGTCGGAGAAGACTCCGCTGCCCACCGAACTGCACCTCGAACAACTGGGGACCTACGGCGCACGGGACCGGGACCCGCGTATGCGGATCATCTCGGTCGCCTACATGATCCTGGCCCCCGACCTGCCTGACCCGCGCGTCGGCCGCGACACCGACGAGGCCGCGTGGGTCCCCTGGACCGAACTCGGCCACGGCGACGGCGCCCGGAGCGGCCGCCCCCTCGCCTTCGACCACGAACGGATCATCGCCGACGCGGTGGAGCGCGCGCGCTCCAAGCTGGAGTACACGGCGCTGGCCACCGCGTTCCTGCCCGCCACCTTCACCATCACCGCGCTGCGCGAGGTCTACGAGGCCGTCTGGGGCCGCCCCCTGCACGGCGCGAACTTCCACCGCAAAATCCTCGCCACTCCCGGGTTCGTCGAGGACACCGGCGAACTGGCCGACCGGGGCGGAGCCGGTGGCGGCCGCCGCGCACGGCTCTACCGGGCGGGCGGCGCCGCCCTGCTACACCCGCCCCTGCTGCGGTCCGCGCAGTGACCCCCTGACCGTCCCGCCCCACGCGCCCTGTTCCCGCGCGACTCCACCGCTTCCCCGTCCGCTCGGGAGACACGATGAGCACGGAGCAGAACGAGACGACCGCGTTCGAGGCGACCCTGCGCGCCATTGTCCTGGCCGACGACCCGGCCGACCTGTTCGGACCGCTGCCGGTCGGCCGCGACGGCGTTCCCCCGGCCGCGACCGCCGAGTACTGGCGCCTGGCCCGCCGGGTCCACCCCGACCTGGCCCCGGCTGTGCGTGACAAGGAGGCCACCAGGGCGTTCTCCCGGCTGAGTCAGCTGTGGAGCCTCTACCAGGACCTGGCCTGGGGCCGCCTGCGTTTCTCGGACCTGACCCTGCCCACCCGCAAGCACACCTATCACGTGCGGCTCGACGGCGGCCCGCTGGCCCGCGGGGACGCCGCCGACGTGTACGCGGTGCGCTACCGGGACAGCCGCTGGCGGGACGCGGTGCTCAAACTGCCGCGCTCACCCCGCGACAACGACCTGATGACGGCCGAGGCCACCGCCCTGCGGCGGATCCGGGAGCGCGGGCACCGGCGCTACCGGGCGTTCGTCCCCGAGTTGGTGGAGGCGGTCCGCCACCGTGACGCCGCCAGCCGGGTCGAACGGCGGGGCAACGTCCTGCGGCGACTGGAGGGCTTCCACTCCCTGGCCGACGTGCGCCGCGCCCACCCCGAGGGGATCGACCCGCGCGACGCCGCCTGGATGTGGCGGCGGCTGCTGGTCGCGGTGGGCAACGCCGCCCGGGCCGGGGTCGTGCACGGCGCGGTCGTGCCCGAGCACGTGATGATCCACCCCCAGGAGCACGGGCTGGTGCTCCTGGACTGGTGCTATTCGGTCACCTTCGGCGAACCGCACACCGCGCCGCACGTTCCCGCCATGGTCGCCGACCGCGAGGACTTCTACCCGCCCGAGGTCACCGAGCGCCGCCCGGCCGTGGCGGCCACGGACGTGTACATGGCGACCCGCTGCGTCGAGTACGTGACGGGTGAACGCCTGCCCAGGCGGCTGCGCGCCTTCGCGCGCGGTTCCTCCCTGCCCGCCGCGACGCGTCGGCCGAGCGACGGGCTCGCCCTGCTGGGCGACCTGGACGAGGCGCTGGAACGGGAGTTCGGACCGCATCGGTTCCGGCCCTTCCACATGCCACCCCGTGCCACACACGCCTCCTGAACCGTCCCTTCCTCAACCGCACCCGGCCTGAACCACACCCGGTTTCCGGCCCCAGGCCGCTCCCAAGCACCCCGTTCAGAGGAGACACACATGGGAAACAGCAACTGGTCCACCGACGCCTATCACGCCCGGCAGGCCTACAACGCCTCCGTCGGCTCCAGCAGCTTCGGCTACACCGACGACGTGGCCTCATCCATGCCGCGGAGCTCGTGGAAGGTCCACGAGTCGCTCGACCCCCAGGGCGTGACCGTCCGAGAGAGCCGCGACTCCGACGAGCACCCCCACTCGCTCGCCATCTCCGTACTGTTCGACGTCACCGGCTCCATGGGCCGGGTGCCGCGCGGCCTGCAGACCAAGCTGCCGGACCTGTTCGGGCTGCTGCTGCGCAAGGGCTACGTGGAGGACCCGCAGATTCTGTTCGGCGGAATCGGGGACGCCACCTGCGACCGCGCCCCGCTCCAGGTCGGCCAGTTCGAGTCCGGCAACGAACTGGAGGACGACCTGGGCAACATCCTGCTGGAGGGCGGCGGCGGAGGACAGACCACCGAGTCCTACGAGCTGGCCATGTACTTCATGGCGCGGCACACCGCCATGGACTGCCTGGAAAAGCGCGGACGGCGGGGCTACCTGTTCGTCATCGGCGACGAGATGGCCTACGGCGCCGTCAAGGCCCGGGAGGTGCGCGAGGTGATCGGCGACGACGTCGGCGAGAACATCCCGTTCCCGACGATCCTCGCCGAACTGCGTCGCAGCTTCGAGGTCTTCTTCATCATGCCCACGGGCAGCTACCACTTCCACGACGACAAGGTGCGCGGCTTCTGGGACACCCACCTCGGCCAAAACTTCATCTATCTGGACGACCTGGACGCGGTGTCCGAGACCATCGCCGTTACTGTCGGACTGGCCGAGGAGGCCATCGACCTGCAGGAGGGCCTGAACGACCTCGCCGAAACGGGTTCCACCGCCGCTGACGCGGTCGGCAAGGCCCTGTCGCCGCTGGCCCGGTCGCGTGGATCCGTCGTGGTCTCCCAGGCACCGGACGGTCTGGGAGACGGGACCACCGAGAGCGGGGTGGACCGGCTGTGACCGGCACTCCCACGCGCACGGCCGACGACCACGCGATCGTGGTGGACCTGGGGTTCGGTGACGCGGGCAAGGGTGTGACCGTGGACCTGCTGTGCGCGCGGGGCGGGTTCGGCTCGGTGGTGCGGGCCAACGGCGGCGCGCAGGCCGCGCACAACGTGGTCACCCCGGACGGTCGGCACCACACGTTTGCACAGTTCGGAGCGGGCACGCTCGCCCCCGGCCGTCCGGTGCCCACGCACCTGTCCCGGTTCACGGTGGTGGACCCGTTCGCGCTGGCCGCCGAGGCCCAGCACCTGGCCGAACTGGGGGTTCCCGACCCGTTCTCGCTGGTCACGGTGGACCGGCGCGCACTGATCAGCACGCCGTGGCACGCGGCGGCCAACCGGGCCCGGGAGCGGGCACGGGGCCGGGACCGGCACGGTTCGTGCGGGATGGGCGTGGGCGAGACGACGGCCTACGCCCTGGCGCACCCGGAGGACGCGCCCACCGTCGGGGACTGCGCCTCCCCGAACCTGCTCCGCCGCAAGCTGGTCCGGTTGGCCGACCACCTGGAGTCGGTGCTGGCCGCGGCCTCGTCCGCGGCGGAGTCCGACGGGGGCCGGGAACACGGCCCCCGCCCTGACCCGGACGAGTGTCTGGCCGCCTACCGGGCCTTCGCGGAGCGGGTACGGCTGGTGGACGAGCGGTACCTGCCCCGGCTGTTGGCCCGCACCCCGGTGGTGTTCGAGGGCGCGCAGGGGGTGCTGCTCGACGAGTGGCACGGTTTCCACCCGTACACCACCTGGTCCACGACCACCACCGTCAACCCGCTGGCGCTGCTGGCGGAGGCGGGCCACGCGGACGGCGCCCGCCGGATCGGGGTGACCCGCACTTTCGCCACCCGGCACGGCGCCGGACCGATGGTCACCGAGAACGTACTGCTCACCGAGCGGCTGGCCGACCGGCACAACCGGACCCACCTCTGGCAGGGCGGGTTCCGGGTGGGCCACCTGGACCTGGTCGCGCTCCGGTACGCGCTGGAGGCCACCGGCGGGGTGGACTCGCTGGTGGTCACGCACGCCGACGCCCCCGCCCGGCTGGGCCGGGAGCTCCACTGGTGCGTGGGGTACGAACTGGCTGACGGCGCCCCACTGCGGATCGCTCCGGGAGACTCCCCCGACCTGGCCCGCCAGGCCCGATTGGCCGGTCTGCTGACCGCGGCCCGGCCGGTATTGGAACCGGTCCCGGGCGAGGTGCCCACCACGGTCGCAGACGCCCTGAACCTGCCGTTGGAGGCGGTCTTCACTGGCCCGACCAGGGACGACGCCCACCTCCCGGTCCGCCGCCTACCCCGTGTGGGCGCCTTCCCCCGGAGAATGCCCCTGGCCCGCCACCGAGTCGCCTGAACCCGGGCCGGTCCCGAAGCCCGGGAGGGGTTCCGGGCGGTCGCGCTCGGACCTGAGCGGATCCGGTACTCCGCTGAACCGAGTCCCCGGGTCCCCGGGCGCCGTGCGTGTCGGGCTCGGGCCGGGGCGGCGTGCGATCTAGTTTGGTGCGATGAGCTCACTCTCCGATCCCGAGGTCCGCGACTTCCTACTCAAGGGCACCCGCACGGGAAAGGTCACCTACACCGCGGCGGACGGCCGTCCGCTGGTGGCACCGGTCTGGTTCACCATCGACGACGACGGGCTGGTGTTCAACACCGGCAGCAAGAGCGCCAAGGGCAGGTCCTTCGCCCGTGACCCCCGGCTGACGCTGCTGGTGGACCTGGAGGAGCCGCCGTTCGGTTTCGTTCAGGTCCAGGGCACGGCGGAGGTCTCCGAGGATCCCGACGAGCTGGTGCGCACCGCCACCGAGATCGCCCGACGGTACATGGGCCCGGAGCGGGCCAAGGAATTCGGCCGCCGCAACGGCGTCCCCGGCGAGCTCGTGGTGCGGATCCGCCCGACCAAGGTCGTCGCCGCCATGGACATGACCGGCTAGTCCACGGACGCGGCCTGGGCGGCACTCGCTGCCTGGGCGACACCGCCGGAACCGACGAGTTCACCGCCGAGGTCCTGCGTCAGCTTCCCTGAACGGGCGCGGGACGGGGCCGACGGCAGCGGTCCGGCGCCGGCCCCCGTGGGAGGACTACATACCGCCGCGCTTGCGGATGGCGTTGAGGTCCTCACTGATCCGGAAGGCCACGATGAGCAGCTCGAGGACGATCCGCGACAGCAGCACGGAGATCGCGGTTCCGACGAAGGTACCGATCAGCATGGGGACGCCGAGGAAGCCGAAGTCGTCGTCGCCCATCATCGCGATGGCGGAGATCAGCCCAAACAGGAATCCAATGGCGATCATGATCAGCCACAGGATGTAGACGACCTTGATGATCCGGGCGGTGATGAACTCCCGGAAGGAGAAGTCAAACAGCGCCCCGAAGAACCCAGTTCTGGCGGGCGCGGGCTGGGTGTACCCGGCGGCGGGCTGCTGCTGATACTGGCCGCCCTGGTACCCGCCGGACTGCGGCTGCTGGCCGTAAGGCTGCTGAGAGGGGTCCTGGGGGTATCCGGGGGGATTGGTCATGGTCTCTTTGTTCCTCGTCTGTCGTCTCAGTTGTCGTCTCGGTCAAAGTCCGCACCGCCCGTGGGGAGGGGCGGCCGACACAACGAACTGTACTCATCCGTTCACCCGCCCGTCCGCCCCGCCCGGCTTGTGCCTCAGCGGCCGGTGCGCGGATGTGCTGCCCTTGGCTGGACGCCTGCGTGGAGAAGCAGGGGCTGACCGGCCCCGAGGTCGGAATCGAGCGCCCGTGATCACCCAGCACCGCGTCTGGAGTTTCCCTGACAGACGCCTGTGGCCGCGCCCCTGAGCGGGGTGCGGCCACAGGCGTTGACGCGTGTTCCCGTTCGGGGACCGGGTTCTAGAGCTCGGCCATGACCTCGTCGGGGATGTCGGCGTTGGTGAAGACGTTCTGGACGTCGTCGGAGTCCTCCAGGGCGTCCACCACTCGCATGACCTTCTTGGCGGCCTCCGCGTCGACCGGGACCTCCATGGTTGGCAGGAAGCTGGAGTCGGCGGACTCATAGTCGATGCCCGCCTCCTGGAGAGCGGTGCGCACCGGGACCAGGTCGGTGGCCTCGCAGACGATCTCGAAGGCCTCACCGAGGTCCTCGACTTCCTCGGCCCCGGCCTCCAGGACCGCCATGGTGACGTCGTCCTCGGTGGTGCCTTCCTTGGGCACGATCACGACGCCCTTGCGGTTGAACATGTAGGACACCGAACCGGCGTCGGCCATGTTGCCGCCGTTGCGAGTGACCGCCACGCGCACCTCGGAGGCGGCGCGGTTGCGGTTGTCGGTCAGACACTCCACGAGCAGAGCCACGCCGCCGGGGGCGTAGCCCTCGTACATGATGGTCTGCCACTCGGCGCCACCGGCCTCCTCACCGGAGCCGCGCTTGCGGGCGCGCTCGATGTTGTCGGCGGGCACCGAGTTCTTCTTCGCCTTCTGGATGGCGTCGTAGAGCGTCGGGTTCCCTTCGGGGTCCCCACCACCGGTACGCGCGGCCACCTCGATGTTCTTGATCAGCTTGGCGAACAACTTGCCGCGCTTGGCATCGATGACGGCTTTCTTGTGCTTGGTGGTGGCCCACTTGGAGTGGCCGCTCATGGGTGTCCTTTCACGATGTCGACGAAGAGGCGGTGGATACGCGTGTCGCCGGTGAGTTCGGGATGGAAGGACGTCGCCATCAGGCCGCCCTGTCGTACGGCGACGATCCTACCGGCCTCGTCCGTGCCGGGTACGCGTCCGAGGACGCGGACCTGTGGGCCCACGGACTCCACCCAGGGGGCCCGGATGAACACCGCGTCGAAGGGGTCCTCGCCGATGCCGTCGATGTGCACGCCTGTCTCGAAGGACTCCGTCTGGCGGCCGAAGGCGTTACGGCGCACCGTCATGTCGATACCGCCGACGGTCTCCTGGTCGGCCGTGCCCCCGAGAACGCGGTCGGCGAGCATGATCATTCCCGCGCACGTGCCGTAGACCGGCATGCCGTTGGCGACGCGTTTGCGCAGCGGCTCCATCAGGTCGTACCGCACGGCGAGCTTGGACATGGTGGTCGACTCCCCGCCGGGGATGACCAGGCCGTCGACGGAGTCGAGGCGGTCGGCGGACAGGACCTTCACGGTGTCCGCGCCCAGGGTCTCCAGGACGTGCACGTGTTCGGCGACGTCCCCCTGGAGGGCGAGGACGCCGATGGTGGGTCTGGCTGTCAAGTACGGCCTCACTCTGTGGGTCTTGCTGTGTGGGGAGGAGGTGGATGGTGGGTGAGGACGGGACGGCCGGGTGGCGGAAGGGTTCCCTTCCACCGCCCGGCCGCCGTCCGATCGCCCTGCCTACTGCTGTTACCAGCCGCGACCGGCGTAGCGCTGAGAGTCGGACAGCTCGTCCAGGTTGATGCCGACCATGGCCTCGCCCAGGCCGCGCGAGACGCGGGCGATGACAGACGGGTCCTCGTAGTGCAGGGTGGCCTGAACGATGGCGTCGGCTCGCTTGGCCGGGTCACCGGACTTGAAGATGCCCGAACCGACGAACACGCTCTGGGCGCCCAGCTGGCGCATCAGCGCGGCGTCGGCGGGGGTGGCCACACCACCGGCGGAGAACAGCGGCACGGGGAGCTTGCCCAGCTGCGCGACCTCCTTGACGATCTCGTACGGGGCGCGCAGCTCCTTGGCGGCACCGAACAGCTCGGGCTCGTCCAGGGTGCCCAGGCGCTTGATCTCGCCGTTGATGGACCGCATGTGGCGGGTGGCCTCGACGACGTTGCCGGTACCGGCCTCGCCCTTGGAGCGGATCATGGCCGCGCCCTCGGCGATCCGGCGCAGGGCCTCGCCGAGGTTGGTGGCGCCGCAGACGAAGGGGACGGTGAACGCCCACTTGTCGATGTGGTACGCCTCGTCGGCCGGGGTGAGGACCTCGGACTCGTCGATGAAGTCCACACCGAGGGACTCCAGGACCTGGGCCTCGACGAAGTGTCCGATGCGGACCTTGGCCATGACCGGGATGGAGACCGCCTCGACGATGCCGTCGATCATGTCCGGGTCGGACATGCGGGCGACGCCGCCGTCCTTGCGGATGTCGGCGGGCACACGCTCCAGGGCCATGACCGCGACGGCACCGGCGTCCTCGGCGATCTTGGCCTGCTCGGGCGTAACGACGTCCATGATGACGCCGTTCTTGAGCTGCTCGGCCATGCCGCGCTTGACGCGCTGGGTACCGACGGCGTTGTCGGAGGTGTTCGATGCGTTGGTGGCCACGGTGGTGGGCTCCCGTTTCTTCGGCTGAGCGGACAGTGCGGACTCAGGGCAGCGGGCTCGGCGGTCACGCGTGGGTACACGGACACCGTCGGCGCCGCGCACCCTGGGTCGACCAGCCTCCCATCCTAGTTCCATCCCGTTTGTGACCTTTGGCCAGGCTGGAGTATTGGCAGGTGCGGCCTGGCCACGCTGTCCGTTCGGTGTCCGAGCGCCGGCCTTTTCAGCGCTGCGGCGGCCGGTCGTCCATCTCGAAGTAGTCGGGCAGCCCGGCGGTACCGGCCAGGCGCAGAAGGCGGACCAGGCGGGAGCGGCGGGCACGGCGGGTGTCGGAAACGGCGTCGTTGTGGAAGACGCGGGCCAGGTGCACCCCGCGCGCGGCGACCGCCACCTCGGCCAGCCGGTCCCGGGAGGGGCCCTCCGGGGCGGGGTGCAGGGCGGCGCGCAGTTCCCGGGAGAGTTCGCTCTCGGCGAGTTCCCGCTCCTCGTCCGCGGCGCGCCGTGCGTGATTGGCCGCGACCAACAGGGATTTCGCGGTCAGGGGGTCGAGGCCAGGGTCCGCGGCCAGGTCCAGGACGGCGGCGGCCCGGCGCAGCAGGGCCGCGTCCAGGGCGGCGCGCGCGGTCTCCACCCGGTGGTGGAGGCGGTCCAGCCGGGTGGCCCGCCAGGACAGGTAGAAGCTGAGCAGGACCAGGGCGAGCAGGACCGCGGCGACCGCGATCACGAAACCGACGTCCTCGATCAGGGCCGACCACCCCTGAGGCGTACGACGTCGCTGCCCTCACCGCTCTCGCCGTCCCCCATCAGGACGGTCTCGTACACGTGGGCAATGTCGGCGGCCACGGTGTCCCAGTCGTAGGCGCGCACCGCCTTGCGCGCGGCCACGGACAGGTGGGCGCGGAGTTCGGGCGAGTCCAGCAGGGCCCCGGCACGTTCGGCCAGGTGTTCGGGGTCGCCGACCCGGAAAAGTTCTCCGGCGCCGCCGCCGTCCAGGACGGCGGCGAAAGCCGGGATGTCGCTGGCGACGACGGCGGCCCCGGCGGCCATCGCCTCGGTCAGGACAATGCCGAAGCTCTCCCCGCCCAGGTTGGGCGCGCAGAAGACGTCCGCGGAGTGGTAGGCGCGGACCTTGTCGGCGTCGTCGAGCCGACCGAGGAGCACCACGCGCTCGCGCAGGGGCTCGGGAACCCCGGACAGGTCGGGTTCGCCCGGTCCGGCCACCAGGAGGCGCAGTCCGGGCCGGTGCGGGGCCATCCGGGTGAAGGCTGCCAGCAGGGTGGCCAGGCCCTTGCGGGGTTCGTCCAGGCGGCCCAGGAAGCCGATAGAGCCGCCCTCCCCCGGCCAGCCGGGCAGGGGGTCGGCGCGGGCGAAGCGGCGCACGGACACGCCGTTGGGGATGAGCACGGCGTCGCCGCCCACGTGTTCGACCAAGGTGCGCCGGGCCGCCTCGGAGACCGCCACGCGCGCGTTGATCTTCTCCAGGGCCGAGCGCAGGGCGTTGGAGGTGGCGGCCATGGCCCGGGAGCGCGGGTTCGAGGTGTGGAAGGTGGCGACGATGGGCCCCTCCGCCGCCCAGCAGGCGAGGAGGGAGACGCTGGGCGCGGCGGGTTCGTGGATGTGCAGGACGTCGAACCCGCCCTCGGCGATCCACCTGCGGACCCGGGCCGCGGTGCGCGGGCCGAAGCTCAGGCGGGCCACCGAGCCGTTGTAGGGCACCGGTACGGGGCGCCCGGCCGGGACCAGGTAGGGCGGCGGGGTGTGGTCGGCGTCGCCGACCGGGGCGAGCACCGAGACCTCATGGCCCATGGCGGTGAGCGCCTCGGCGAGGTCGCCGATGTGTTGCTGGACCCCGCCGGGGACGTCCCAGGCGTAGGGGCAGACAATCCCGACCCGCATCCCGGTCCAGTCCTTCTCCCGTTCGTCCCCGTGTCCCCGACCCTCCGCCGGTACCCGCCTCCGTGACAGCGCTCGGATCACCGCCGCTGTTCCAGGTCGTTCCAGGTGGCCGCCTCGATCTCGCGGCGGCGGGCCCGGTCGGCGTCGTGGTCGGCGCTGAACACGGGCTGGAGCATGTGCCAGTCCTCGGGGTGGCGGGCGATGGCGCCCTCGAAGACCCGGGCCAGCTCCTGGGTGGTGTCCTGGATCCGCCGGGTGCGGGTGCCCTCGGCGGCGACGGGGATCTCGTCGTGGATACGGATGTTCCAGTGCGGGCCGTCGTACCAGAGAGAGACCGGCATCAGGGCGGCCCCAGTGTTCAGGGCCAGGGCGGCGGGGCCGGAGGGCATCCGTGCCTTCTCACCGAAGAAGTCCACTTCCAGTCCCGTGCCGTTGATGTCACGGTCGGCGAGCAGGCAGACCAGCCCGCCCTCGCGCAGGCGGCGGGCGAGCGTCCCGACGGTGTTGGCAGCCCCGCCGGTCAGCGGCAGTACCTCCATGCCCAGGGACTCCCGGTAAGCGGTGAACCGCTGGAAGAGGCTTTCGGGGCTGAGCCGCTGGGCGACGGTGGTCAGCGGGGTACCGCGGGCGGCGATCCAGGCGCCCGCGTGGTCCCAGTTGCCCATGTGCGGCAGCGCCGCCACGACCCCCCGCCCGGACCGGATGTGCTCCTCCAGCACCTCCACCCCGCGTTGGTGGGTGTTGGCGAGGATGTGCTCCCGGCCCATGGCGGGCAGTCGGAACATCTCGTAGTAGTAGCGCATGTAGGAGCGCATCCCGGCCTTGGACAGAGCCCTGAGCTGGGCGTCCGTGGCGTGCGGGCCGACGAGCCTGCGCAGGTTGCGCTCCAGGCCGCGGGTGCCGTCGTTGTGGGTGCGCCAGGCCCGGTCGGCCAGGCGTTGGAACACCGCCCGCCCGGCCCGCTCGGGTGAGCGGCGGACCATCGTCCACCCTGCCGAGTAGGCCAGGTCGGCCATGCGTTCGTCCACGTCGTTTCCCTCGTGTTCCCTGGACCGTTTTCCCTGGTCCGTGTTGCCTGTCCTACGTGTCCCGCGACCCGTCCGGCCGGGGCCTCAGGCGCCGTTGCTGGTCTTCTCGTCCTCGCCGTTGCCCTCGCCACCGGCGTAGCCGGGGTCGTTGAGGCGGGCGCGGGTCTCCACGAGGCGCTGGAGGATCGTGAGCAGGCTCATCCCGGCCAGCAACCACAGGCCGCCCGCGAGAATGTACGGAACCCCGAGCTCGCTCAGCCCGACCGCCACCAGGACGATCACCAGGCGTTCGGTGCGTTCGGCCACGCCGACGTCGCAGTTGACGCCCAGGCCTTCCGCCCGCGCCTTGATGTAGGACACCATGAAGCCGCTGATCAGGCAGAACAGGGTGAGTCCGGCGAGCATCGGGTCGTCGCCCTCACCCACGAACCACCACATGAGACCGGCCAGGATCGCGGCGTCGGCGACCCGGTCCAGGCTGGAGTCGAGGAAGGCACCGAAGGCGCTAGCGCTGTCCTTGGCGCGGGCGACCGCGCCGTCAAGCATGTCGAAGAGCGCGAAGACGGTGATGATCACCGAGCCCGCGTAGAGCTGGCCGCGCGGATAGAAATAGAGGGCGCTGACGACGACACCGGTCGCACCGATGATGGTGACGATGTTCGGCGTCAGGCCGATGCGGGCCAGGCTCCGGCCGAGCGGAGCGGTGACCCGGGAGATCATGGGGCGAAGGATTCTCAGCATGTCTTCTTGTGATCGTAGGACGGGAAGGGTCGTCGGGGTGGGAGCCGCACCTGCTGGGGGTGGCGTCGACCTCGGGGCGCCGGTCGGGGTGGGGGATCGGGCGGGGGCAGGGGCGGACTCGGGCTCACTCCCGGGTCCAGAGTTCGGCCAGCCGGGAACGGGTCTGCTCGAGCATCTCGGGCAGGACCTTGGTCTGGCCGATGACCGGCATGAAGTTGGTGTCGCCGCCCCAACGGGGCACGATGTGCTGGTGGAGGTGGGCGGCGATTCCGGCACCGGCCACGGTACCGAGGTTCATCCCGACGTTGAAGCCCTGCGGGCGGTAGGCCTCGGTGAGTGTCCGGATGCCGGTCTGGGTGAGCGCAGCGACCTCGGCGGTCTCGTTCTCGTCCAGCGAGGTGTACTCCGAGACGTGCCGGTAGGGGCACACCAGGAGGTGCCCGCTGTTGTAGGGGTAGAGGTTGAGGACGACGTAGGCGGACTTGCCGCGGGCCACCACGAGTCCCTCCTCCTCGGCCAGGCCGGGGGCGCGGCAGAAGGGGCAGCCGTCGTCGGCGCCGGGGCCGGTCGGCTTCCCCTCTCCCTTGACGTAGGCCATACGGTGCGGGGTCCAGAGCCGTTCGTACCCGTCACGCGTCCCGGTCCTCGCTTCGGGGAGGTCGTTCTCCCGGTTCCCGGGCTCGTCGTCGGCACCGCGCATGGCTTGTCCGTTCCCCTCGCCTGACCGTTCCGTACTGCTCGTGCTGCGCACTCCAGCATAGAAGCGCCTGGTGGGGAAAACGTCGGAGGCGGTCGGCGGGACCGGGTATCAGAGACCGGACCCGGGTGTGCGGAGACCGAGCAGTGTGCGCAGGTGGCGCGGGGGCAGCGGGCCGTGGGAGAGGAGTTCGTCGTGGACTCGGCCGGGGACGGCGCCGGGCCGGGCCCCGATGAGGTCGCGGACCAGTGCGGCCACCTCCACCTGACCGACGTAGGCGGTGGCCGCGGGCGTCGTGGCGGTACGGATCCGCTGCCAGATCCGGTCGGCCTCCTCGGCGTCGTGGTGCCCCTCCCTGATGAGGCGGCCGATCGCCTCGGGTTCGGTGAGGTGTCCGGTGTGCAGCCGGATCTCGATCGCCGCGTAGAGGGTGTCGCGTAGGCGGTCGAGCAGGGTGAGGAAGAGCAGGGCGGTATTCTCGCGGTCAAGTTCCCGGCTCCGGTGCAGTTCGGCCACTCCCCCGATGCCGCTCTCCCCTTCGTTCCCCGGTTCGGTGTGCCAACCCGCACGGGCGAGGGACAGGGCGGCGTGGGCGGCCCAACCCCGGACCAGGAGCGGGTTGGGCAGCAGGGAACGCACCGGGATCTTCCTCTCGGAACCTTTCGGAGCGGTGCCGGATTCGGCGGCGCGCTGTTCCAGCAGGGCCAGGCCGGGCCCGCCGATCCGGCACAGGTCCGCCCGGAGCCGGTTCAGGTTGCGGTGCGGGTCGGCCGGGGCCACCGGGTGGTCGGGGTCGGTGGACACGATGCAGGGCACCAGGCGCGGGCTGTCTCCGCTGAGCGGTCGGGCGGGGACGATCCGGGCCGGGCCGGGGACGGGGTGGTAAGGCAAGGACAGCGCGATCCGCCGTTCCGGCAGCGTGACCAGGTCGAGTTCGGTCACCCGTGCGTGCAGGTGCTCCAGGGCCTCCTGGGTCCAGGGAGTGGTGTTGT
Organism: Nocardiopsis valliformis DSM 45023; assembly: GCF_000340985.1. Lineage (NCBI taxonomy): Bacteria > Bacillati > Actinomycetota > Actinomycetes > Streptosporangiales > Nocardiopsidaceae > Nocardiopsis > Nocardiopsis valliformis. Next base: position 280,649 of record NZ_ANAZ01000004.1, on the reverse strand, counting down.
CAAAGGTGACGGGCTCCTTGGCCAGCTCCGCGAACACCTCGTCGATCTGGCCGGTGCGCAGCGGGGCGTCGAGCACGCGTGCCGCGGTCGCGACGAGTTCGCGGTCGGTCCCGGCAAGGTCCCGTTCGGCTCGGCGGAGCAGGTCTTCGGGGGTGTTCTCGGTGTCCAGCTCGTGGTGGAGCCAGGTCCCGTAGCGGTCGCCCAGGCGATGCTCGGCCGTCTCCGTGCCGTTGGCGCGCCGGTCGGCGGCGCCCCGGGCGGCCTGGAAGACGAACAGCCGGGAGGCGGCGCTGACCCGGTGGCAGGCGCCGAGCCGGACCGACGCGGGCTCGGGCAGGTCCGCCTCCCGGTCATCCGGTCGGAGCACCGCACGGACCCGGTCCTGGACGTCGCCCTCCAGCCGGTCCCCGATCCGCATGGCCACGGCCAGGTGGGCGTGCGCGATCCCCTCCCCCTGGTCAAGGCGGTCCCGGACCTGCGCGGAGTGGTCGTACAGGGCCTGGGCCCGACGCAGCACCCCGGCCCAGCGCTCCTCGTCGGTGCCGTGCACCTCGTCGAGCGCGGCGGCCATCAGCTCGGCGGGATCGTGCAGGGCCGGGTTCCACTCCTGCGGACAGAGTTCCTCCAGCAGCCAGCGGCGCCGTTCGATCTCGGCCCGCAGCAGCGCGAGGTCGACCCGCTCGTCCTCGGTGAGCCGCTCAGGGGCGAGCTCGTCCAGCGCTGCCCGCGCCCGGTCCAGGTGGGCGAGGCGGCGCCGGTCGCCCTCCTCCGTGCGGTCGGCCAGGTAACCCGGGAGCGCCCGGGAGCCCCCGACCCGCCGCGCCCACTCGGGATCCGCCGAGAGCAGCTCCCCCACCGCGAAGCGGGCCTTGGCGGGAAACGGCGACTGGCGTCGGAACAGGGAGAGGAAACGCTGGAGGAGGCGCATGGCCCGGGATGCTAACAGGATGAAACACCCGCAGCGCTCCTCAACTGCGCCTTGGTCCGGCACCGGCCAGGGGTCACCGCGGGTAGTGCCGCGTTCACCGGCCCGGGGACCACAGGCCCAGGAGGGTCCTCAGATGGCGGGGGGACGGGTTGCCGTGGGCGAGCATAGCGTCGTGGATCCGGCCCACCGGCTCGTCCGGGCGGGCCTCGGCCAGGTCCCGGGCGATGTCGGAGACCTCGACGTAGCCGACGTAGTACGAGGACAGCTGGGCGCTGGTGAGCAGAGCGCGCCGCCACTTGCCGACCGCCTCGCCCTCCTCCTGGTGGCCGCGCTCGGTGAGCAGCGTGATCGCTTCTTCCTCGGTGATGTCCCCGGTGTGCACGCGCACGTCCAGGATCGCGTTGAGGATGGCCCGCAGTCGCATCTTGAGCTGGACCATGCGCAGCGCGAGGTTGGCGCGGCGGGTGTCGGGGGTGCTCTCCCCGGACCACCCGTGTGCGGCCAGGACCTGCTCGGAGTGGACCGCCCAGCCCTCGATGAAGGTGCCGCTCATCAGGACCGAGCGCACCCGGGTGTGTCCCCGGTGGCGGGCGGCATGGGCGAGTTGGAGTGCGTGGCCGGGCAGTGCCTCGTGGGCTATCAGGTTGCGCAGCATGCCCGCGTTGTACTCGCGCAGGAAGGAGTTCTGGCGCTCGACGGGCCAGTCCCCGGGCGGCGGGGCCACGGCGATGAAGGTCGGCTGACGCCGAAGGCGTTCGTTTGAGGGTGGTGGCGGGAGACGGGTGGGCTGCGAGTGGGAGTTCGGGTCCAGCGGCCCGGGCGGGTCGCAGTAGGCGACCGCCACACCGCGGCGGGAGACCGGCATCGGGATGATGCTAACCGGGTCGTCGTAGACCGTGGCCAGGTCCAGTTCCCGGACCCGGGTGTACAGGTGCTCCAGGGCGTCGATACAGGCCGGGACGACGCCCTCGGGGGCGAGGGTGAACTCGTCGGCCAGGGCGGAGAGCACCTCGGCGACCTGCCCGGGACGGCGGGGCTCGTCCGTGTACTCGGCGGCGGCCTCGGCGATGGCCTCCTCCGTGGCCAGGAGGTCGCTTTCGGCGCGCACCAGCAGCGCGTCCGGGGAGAGTTCGGAGTCCAGGGTGTACCAGAGCTGAGCGGCGAACTGGCGGGCGCCCAGGCGCGGGTCGGCGGTGGCGAACTCTAGTTCGGTGCGCAGCCAGGAGGTGTACTCCTCCAACGCGGCCAGGGCGGCCGTGCGCGCGGGCTCGACCCCGGCGGCGTGTTCGGGGTGCTCGGCGGCCAGGGCGGGCACGGCCTCGGAGAGCATCGTGCGGGCGCCCTCGAGCTGATCCAGGGCGGTCTCCACGTGCACGCGGGGCATACCGGGGCCCTCGGAGAGGCGGTCGCGCGCGGTCTTCAGGTAGGCGGGCAGGGCGGCACAGCGCGCGGCCAGTGCCTCCAGGCGTTCGGGGACCGGGAGGGTGTCGCGCTCCAAGAGCGCGTGGACGGCCTCGCCCGGTGAGTGGTACAGCGGGTCCCAGGTGTGCGGGCGCAGCTCAGCGGTGTGCCACAGGTCCGCGCTGATCCTGGTCCGGAGCATCTCCAGGTCGACCTGGTCGTCGGCGGAGATGAGGTCGGCGTCGATCTCGTCCAGCGAACCGAGGGCGTCGGTGAGCACGTCGACCCGGCGGGCGTCGGCCTCCACCGAGTAGTCGGTGAGCCGGTGCGCCCCTCGGGTGTCCCCCAGACCCAGCGCCCACTCGGGGGCGTCGGCGAGAAGTGAGTCGAGCACCCGCTCGGCCACCTCTCGGAACCGCCGGGTCATCTCTGCCGCGTCAGGCTGGGAGGAAGAGCTCATCCCGCCATGATGCCAGCCGGCCCGGCACGCTCGGAACGGTTTCGGGCAGCACGAGGACCCGGTTCCCGCTGTGCGGGAACCGGGCCGTGCTCTGTGCGGGACCCCGGCCCGGGACAGATCCTGGTCAGCGCCAGGAGTTCTGGCCCCCGGTGGAGGTGGGCTGCTGCCCGGCCACGCCCTCGGGGTCCCCCACCGTGATCGCGTGCTCGACGAGGGTGATGAGCGTCGACTTGGTGGAGGCCTTGTCACGGGCGTCCACCTGGACGATGGGGATCTCCGGGCTGAGCGTCAGCGCATCCCGGACCTCGTCGGCGGCGTGGGGGTAGTAACCATCGAACCCGTTGATGCCCACGATGAAGGGCAGACGCGCCTCTTCGAAGTAGTCGATCGCGGGGAAGCAGTCGGCCAGGCGACGGGTGTCCACCAGTACGACCGCACCGATGGCACCCTTGACCAGGTCGTCCCACATGAACCAGAACCGGTGCTGTCCGGGGGTACCGAACAGGTACAGGATCAGGTCGGAGTCGAGGGAGACGCGACCGAAGTCCATGGCGACGGTCGTGGTCTGCTTGTCCGGCGTCTTGGCGAGGTCATCCACCCCCACGCTGGCGCTGGTCATGACCGCCTCGGTCGTCAGCGGCACGATCTCGGAGACGGAGCCAACGAATGTCGTCTTCCCGACACCGAAGCCCCCGGCGACGACGATCTTGACCGACGTCATCGCGTTCCCCCCAGCACCGCCTTCCTCGGCTGGGCTAGAGCTTGCGAAGTCCACTGAGCACCCTTTCAAGCAGGTTGGTGTTGGGGCGAGCTTCGTTGTTGAGCGAGGACCTGATCTGGACCAGTCCCTGCTCGGACATGTCCGCCACAAGCACCCGCGCCACACCGAGAGGCATCCGCAACAGCGCGGAGATCTCCGCCACGGATCGCCATTCCCGGCACAGGTCACTGATCGCCTGCCATTCAGGCGTCAGTGTTCCTGACTCGTTCCGAGCCGCCGCGGTGGCCGAGATCAGCGCTTCCAGTGGAAGCTGAGACTTCGGCTTCGTACGGCCCTTGGTGACCGCGTAGGGACGCACCAGCGAACTGGGTGCGCTGCCCGGCGCGGGTCGTTGGTCATACGGTTGTTGGATTGGTCGAGGAACATCTCCGCCGCCCGGCACAGCTGGCATCCCTCCTGTGGGGGGATGGCCCGGCTGTTGTCCGAACCACGAGGCGCTCCCGGCATCTCTACTGTGAGGTGCCACCACTTCCTCCTGTCGGTGGTGGATCAGTGGATTCCCGAGGTGCGCGCCGTTGGTGTCAGCGCCCGCCCCGCCCGCTCGACGAGCAGGGTCATCTCGTACGCGACCAGACCCAGGTCGCTCTCGGCCGCCGCGAGGACCGCGAGGCAGGAGCCGTCGCTGATGGCCATGATGAGCATCAGCCCCCGCTCCATCTCCACGACGGTCTGGGCGACCGCTCCACCCTCGAACACCCGGGCAGCGCCCTGCGTCAGGCTGGACAGACCAGAGGCGATAGCCGCCAGCTGGTCGGCCCGGTCTGCCGGGAAGCCCGCGGACGAAGCCAACGGAAGGCCGTCTGAAGAGACGACAATCGCGTGGGCGACATCGGGCACCCGGTCGGCAAAGTCAGTGATCAACCAGTTGAGTTCATTCACCTGTCGACTCATCTGATCTCCTGTCCAAGTTCGCCGGTCGATCTGTTGGCACTGCTACCGCCGGCACGGCATGTGACAGCACTGCCTTTGCGAACTACCCGGCCCCTCCCGTGGGGGGCGGGAGTCTGGTGTTCCGCTCTTGTGGAGCGTTGGGTGTGGTGCGTCCGAGAAGCTCGGTAGATGCTATTGCATCCGGCTTCCAGGAATAAGAGGGACCCCGTCCCACCACTGGCCACTTGGGTCACTCCTCCGTCGAACTGTCGCCGAGCCGGTTCCGACCGTCGCGGACACCCTTCTGGAAGCCCGAGAAGCGGTTGCGGACTCGGTCCGCGCTCCGGGTGGGCATCTGCTTGAAGTTCTCCGGCTTGGGTGCGGTCCCCGGAACAAGGTTTGCCTTGGGAACTCGTTTTGGCAAGCCCGAGGTGGTGAGACCACCGGCGAGCGGTTCGGCCGCAGTGCGCGCGGCCTTCCAGCCGCGGTCCGCCGCGGAGTTCCACTCCTGCTCCGAACGCGGGTTGGGCTCGGGCTGCTGGACAGCGTCCTGACGGGGGCTCTGGGCCTCCGGCTGGGGCGCTTCGGGCACCTGCGGGATCGGACCGGTCTCGGTGGTGTCCACGGTGGGACCACCGGAGCGGCGCTTGAACCAGTTGGACTCGATCGCGTCGAAGATCGGCAGCGAATCCGCGCCCTCGCCCGCCGGGGTCGGCGGTACGACGGTGTTGTTCGGGCCCTGTGCACCACCGTAGCGGCGCGAGAGGTAGGCCGTGGAGCCGTAGCCCTCCCGGGAGTCGCCGCCCCCGGTGCGCCAGTTCCCGGTGTCGTTGGGTTCGGGCTGCTGGGGCTGCTGAGCCTGCTGGGGCTGCTGCGGGGTCTGCGGAGCCTGCTGGGCTCCAGTGTCCCACGCGGAGACCGCCGGGAAGGTCTCGGTGTTGTCGTCACGGCGGACCGGGGCCGACGGGCTCCCATACTTGCCGCTATCGAACGAACCGGTGTCGTAGGACCCGGTGCTGTGCGTACCGGTGTCCTGAGAACCCGTGCCGTAGGACCCGTTGGTGTGGGATCCGGTGTCGAAGGCGCTGCTCTGCTGCGCACCGGCGCCGAAGGCGTCGTAGGAGTCCGACTCCTGACGCTCAGCCTCGGTGGGCCGGCGGAAAGCCCCCGTGTCCGACGGCGGGCGGCTGAAAGCTCCCGTGTCGGGGGTACGGCGCAGCGATCCGGTGTCCGGGGCCTGGAACGAACCCGTGTCGGAGTTCCGGGGCGCGGGGTCGAACAGACTGCGCCCGGTCGGCTCCTGCTGGGGCTGCTGCGGCTGCTGCGGCTCGTCCTCCTCCGGAACGTCGTAGGGGTCCACGACGGAGCCGGAGTTGTCGGTCACGCCGTTGTTGGGCGAGAGCCCCGCGGCGCGGTTGGGAGCCTCCCAGACCGAACCGGTGCTGGTGGTGTTCCACAGGTCCTGGCCGCTGGGCGGGTGCTCGTCCGTGCGACCGCCGCCGGGCTTGCGCTTGGGCAGGCCGCCCAGGTCGCTGGCCACGGCACCGTTGTCCTGGGTCTGCCAGGGGTCGGCGGGCTCGTCGACCGCCGGGCTGGCCGCGAAGGCCGCCTCGGCGTCCGCGTAGGTGTCCGGAGCGCCCGCGGAGAGCTCGGGCCGGGTATCGGCCCCGCCCAGGGCGTGCTGACCCTCCACCGGGGTGATGAGCAGGTCCGGCGGGAAGACGACGCTGGCGGTGGTACCGCCCCCGTGCGCTTCCTTGAGGCTCATGCGGATGCCGTGGCGGTGCGCCAGGCGCGAGACCACGAACAGACCCATGCGGCGCGAGACCGCGACGTCGATGACCGGCGGGGCGGCCAGGCGGGCGTTGACCGCCGCCAGGTCCTCCGGGGCCATGCCGATGCCGCTGTCGGTCACGTCGACCTGCACGGCTCCGTTGTCCAGGATCTTGGCACCGACCTGCACCTCGGTGTCATGGGGGGAGAACGCGGTGGCGTTCTCCACCAGCTCGGCGACGAGGTGGATAACGTCGTTGACCGGGCGGCCGAGCACCGAGATGTGCGAGGGTGCGCGCACGTTGACGCGCTCGTACTGCTCGACCTCGGAGACGGCGCCGCGGAGGACGTCGACCAGCGGGACGGGCTGGGCCCACTTGCGGGTGTTGTCCTGGCCGGACAGAACCAGCAGGTTCTCGTTGTTGCGACGCATACGCGTGGCAAGGTGGTCCAGCTGGAAGAGGTCGGAGAGGCGGTCGGCGTCCTGCTCGGACTGCTCCAGACCGTCGATCAGACGCAACTGCCGTTCCACCAGGGTCTGGCTTCGGCGGGAGAGGTTGACGAACATCGCGTTGACGTTGCTGCGCAGCGCGGCCTCGTCGGACGCCAGGGTCAGGGCGACGCGGTGGACGTCGTCGAATGCGCGGGCCACCTCGCCAATCTCGTCCTGGGTATCGACCTCGATCGGCGTGACCTTGACGGTCTCGGGGACCGCTCCGGCCTCCTGCATCCGGTTGATGGAGTCCGGCAGATCGCGCTCGGCGACCCGGCGGGCACCGTCCTCCAGGGTGCGCAGCGGGCGCACCAGGGAGCGGACCACGAGGGAGGTCAGGATGAAGACGGCCAGGAGCACGCCCGCGACCAGGAGAAGGTCGATCACGGTGCGGAACAGAGCCTGGTCACGCAGTTCGTTGGCGTCGTCGGCGATGCCCTCGGCCAGGGTCGACTCGACCGTCTGGAGGCGGTCCAGCGCGGTGTCGGCGATGGCCGCGTAGTCAGCGGGGCCGTCGTTGGGCGTGACCCCGGTGAGGGGGTCGTTGCGGTCCGCGCGGTACATGACACGCATACGCATGGTGGAGACCTGGCTGACCTCGAGACCGGTGAAGTTCTCGTCGAAGACCGCGCGCTGCTCGGGCGAGGCGGCCTGGATGAAGTTCGAGATCTCGTTCTCGTAGCGGGCCCGGCTGGAGTCGATGGCCTCGGAGATACCGCCGGTCATCGTGTTGCGGGCCAGCGAGTGGCCCATCAGCGCGGTCTCGTAGGAGAGCTGGTCGCGGGCGTTCGACAGCGCGGTGAGAGCACGGACGCTCTCACGCAGTTCGGTGTCGTTGGTCTCGTCCGCGATCGTCTGGTTGAAGTCCGACAGCGATCGGGCGATCGTCCGGTACTTGGTGACGACCGGGAGGACCGTGATGCGGGTGTCGTCGACCTCGGCACGCAGGGCGTCCAGAGTGGCGAGCTGGCTGCTCATCGCCGAGAGGCGGGTCTGCGCGAGGTCGCCGTCCATCTCGCCCATGTCCTCGAGCTGGGCGTTCAGGGTGATCTGGAGATCCTTGGTGGCGTCGCGCTGGTTGTCCATCTCCTGGCGGAGGTCGTCCGAACGCCGGCTCGGGTCCGCGTTGTCGGAGATGTAGACGGCGCTGGCCGTGCGCTCGCGGCCCAGCTGGTTGGCCAGGTCCACGATGAGGACACCCACTTGGGCTCTGTCCTCGATGTGCGCGTGGGTGACCGTGGAGACCGAAGCCTCGTAGACCCGCAGACCACCGAGCGCCAGCGCTACGGCAGTGGGGATGACGATGAGGGCCACCAGTCGGGAGCGTACCCGCCAGTTACGTGGCCGCCACCAGTTGGCTCTGCGCCGGGGCGTGGCATCGGCGTTATCGGCCTGCGCTGCCTCGCTCTGCGCGCTGGCCCCGTTTTTCGTCGCTCGTGTCGACACGGACCCTCGCAACCTTTCGTGTCACCGCCTCGAACGGCTGTTGAACCCAGGGATCGGAACCGCTCCAGACCGGAAAAAAATCGGTATAGACCACAGTGGTCCACCAGAACATGAAGCGGTGGGAATGTGGGGAGATGTGAAGACTGTCCGCCGGACTCGCCTGGGAGGAGAGGCGCCGCGCACCGACACTGTCGTGGTGCACGTGCGTTGCATAGCGTACCAATGGGCGAGAAGGGCTCGCTTCGGCCGATTGATGCCGATCAAGCAAGATCATCTGCGGTCAGCCGCGACCATAATGCCCACCCTGCCCCCATTATTCCCAACCTCCCAGGTCAGGACAGGGGACCGAAAACCGCCCGGACATTGAGGTAACTATTTGGACACACCCCCAGCTTCCCCTCCAACAGTGCCTCTCCGTGACATCGTGACATGACGTATACGCAGGTCCTGAGGGGGAAGCGGAAATGCGCACCTCGTCGCGCCCAGTTTCAACTACACAGAGCAACGGCAAAGTCGCCCAAGGCTCTCTTCGCAGTTCACGCCAGTTCGACGCGGTACGTCGTATTTCGGTCAACGCTCTGCTCCCGTTGAGTACCGCTCTGTTGTTCACGCTCAGCTCCGCGTCCCCCGGAACCGCGGAGGTGAAGGAACTGGACACGCTGCGTGTGGAGTTGGCCCAGGCCCGCGCGGAGGTGGCCGCGCTCCGGGAGAACGCCACGGAGCGGATCCGGGAGTACGAGGAGGAGAGCGCCCGCCTCACGGAGCTCACCGGGGAACGGGAGGCGGCCGACTCCCGCGCCGAGGCCGCGGGCGAGCGCCACGAAGGCAGCAGGCTGGGCGCGGCCCGGCAGGCCGCGAGCGCCTACAAGGGCGCCGACCTGAGCCTGATGCAGGCCTGGATCTCCCCGGAGGGGCCCTCCCTGGCCCTGGAGCGCGGCGCCTACCTCACGCTGTTCGGCGAGCACCGTTCGGCCCACCTGGCCCGGGCCCAGGCCTCACAGGTCGCCACGGACACCCTGGCCGAGGCGGCCGAGAACGCGGAACAACAGCAGGCAGAGGCGACCGAGGCCGCCGACGCCGCCCGCGAGGCGGTCTTTGAGGCCATCGACGCGCAGGAGAAGCGGACCAAGGAACTCCTGGACCGGCAGACCCTGCTGGAGGAGGCCCTGGCCCGGACGCGGGACCCCGAAGACGAGGAGGAGCGCCGCGAGGCGACTCTGCTCGACGCCCGCGCGGCCGCCCCGGACGCGGTGGCCGCGGAGACAGAAACCGTCGAACCCGAGGTGCGCCCGGCCGAAGGCGAGGCGGACGACCACGCTGAGAGCACCGGCGGCTGCAGCGGCGGGAGCACCGGCGGCTACGAGAACGGGAAGATCCCGGACACCGTGCTCTGCCCTCTCCCGCAGCCGGGCGAGCAGCTGCGCGCCGACGCCGCGGTGGCCTTCATCGAACTCGACGGCGCGTTCCGGTCAGAGTTCGGCCGCCCCATGTGCGTGACCGATTCCTACCGGCCCTACCACGAGCAAGTCCGGCTCTTCCAGGAGATGCTGCCCGGGATGGCGGCCAGGCCCGGCACCAGCGCGCACGGACTCGGTATCGCCGTCGACCTGTGCGGCGGGGTGAACCAGCTCGGCACCGCGGAGCACCAGTGGATGCTCGACAACGGCCCCTCACACGGGTGGGACAACCCGGACTGGGCCCGGAACGGTTTCGAGCCCTGGCACTGGGAGTTCACCCCCTGACCGTGGGAACCGCCGCCGTCCTGGGTTCTCGGGAGGCCCTGTTCAGACCTGGGAGCCGACCCTGACCTCGTAGGTGCCCAGCTCCCCGGCGTCGACGAAGAGTTCGTCGTCCTCCGCCAGAGCGGGCGTGATCACCGGCAGCAGAGCACGGATCCGGCCCGGCCCCGAGACCAGCCACTGGTGGGCGGGGTCGACCAGGCCGCGGCCGTTCTCCAGGTCGTCCACCGATGTGCTGAGTTCGATCGGCCGCATGCCCCTCCCTTCGTCGAAGGTCAGCACCGGGCCCAGGGTCAGCTGGACGGGCCGCTCCTCCTCGTCCAGCCACAGACAGGCGGGGGTGTAGGCGACCGCGCGCACGTCTCCCGCGGTCAGCGCCGCCACACCCACACAGGCGGTACGGGCCTCGGGCAACACGGCGTCGTCGACGCCCTGCACCAGTTCTGGATGGATCTCGAGTTCACGGTCTCCGACCCGCACCGGCACCAGCGCCGCGGGGTCGACCGGGGCACACATCCGCGCCTCGGGTTCGACGATGATCTCGCTGGCGGCTTGCAGACACGTCTGGAGCGCGTTGTCCATGGCGTGGTACCCGGCGTCCAGCAGTTCGCCGAGGCTCTCCGGCCCGGGGTAGCCCAGCACGTCACCGTCGTCCAGAGCGCCGACGCGCTTGCCTCCGCCGCTCGGCGACAGATAGGTGACCCAGCGCAATGTTCCTTCTTCCCTCTGTCCGTGATCTTGCTACCAGAGGCGCGATCGGCGCCTGGGGTTCCAGTGGCACCGCGCCTCTGGTAGCAAGATCATGGCGGATGGCGCGGGTCAGAAAGCGGCGAGGGGGCTGTGTTCCTTGCCGGTTCCGGCGCAGCCGCGGCAGGGTTCGTCGATCCGGTGCCAGACGACCAGCCCGTTGCCGTCCCGGTGCGGCCGCTCCGGCCGCCACCACCCCGTCCCAGCGCAGAACCGGCACTCGACCCCGTCCCGGTCGCACCATCCGCACGCGGAGATGGCGCACCTGGTGTGTGTCGGTTCCCGTGTCGGGTCCATATGCTCCCACCGTCTCCCGCGAACGCCCGCGAAATCGTGACCAGCCTTGCACAGGCAGTACACGGGAGTCCAGCGGGGACAGTGGGGCGAATGTCCGATTCATCGGGCTTGTCCGGTACGGGGTACCGGCTCCGGACCCTCTCCCTGGCCGGGGCCGGAAGCTTTCCGGACATACTCCGAATCGACCTCAAGCGGTGTCGCGCACCACCAGGTGGGTCTCCAGCAGGACCGTCTCGGACTCGGCCGTGCGCGGGATCGCCACGTCCACGAGCAGCCGCGCCATCTCCTGACCCATCTTGACCGTGGGCTGGTGGACAGTGGTCAGCGGCGGGTCGCTGTGCTGGGCCATGAGGGTGTCGTCGAACCCGACCAGGGCGATGTCCTCGGGGATGACCAGGCCGCGTTCGCGCAGGACGCGGATGGCGCCGACGGCCATCATGTCCGAGGCCACGAAGACCGCGTCGGGGTCACCGCCCTGATCGAGTAGGCGGACCATGGCCTCCGCGCCGCCCTCCACACTGAAGTCGCCCTGGACGATAAGGCGTTCGTCGACCTCGCGTCCGGCCTCGGCCATGCTGTCACGGTAGCCGCGAAGCCGCTCCACACCGGCGTTCATGTCCTGGGGGCCGGTGATGGTGGCGACCCGCTGATGCCCGGATTCCAGCAGGTGGCCGGTGGCCGCGCGGGCTCCACTGAAGTTGTCGATGTCCACGCAGTAGGGCGCGGGCTGGGACGGCGAGTAGGGGCGGCCACCGTGCACCACGGGCACCCCGGACTCAGCCAGGAGCACGGTGAGGGGGTCGTCCCGGTGCAGGGATACCAGCAGCACGCCGTCGACGTGCGACCCGCTCAGGTACTCGCCCACCCGTTTGTGCTCGGTCTCGCCCCGGGCGGTGGTGAGCATGAGCTGGAGGTCGCGTTCGTGCAGGACCGAGCTCGCTCCGCGGATGATGTCAGCGAAGAAGGGGTCTGCCAACAGGCGGTCCCGTGACTCGGAGACGACCAGCGCGATCGTGTCGGTCCGCCGCGTGACCAGGGTGCGCGCCGCCTGGTTGGGGCTGTACCCCAGTTCGGCGATCGCGGTGTGTACGGCCTCTCGGGTACGTGGGCTGACCTGGGGCGACCCGTTGATCACCCGGGATACGGTGCCGCGACCGACCCCGGCCCGTTCCGCCACCATCTCCAGGGTCGGTCGCTGCCGACCGCCGCTCTTGGCCACTAGGAGGCTCCTTGGACGTCGTGCCGCCGGATGACCGGACGGCATGTGTTGTGTGTGGGCGGGCGCGGGCCCGCCGTGAACGCGTGTGGGGCGCCCCAGTAGGACGCCCCACGAACACTCGTGGACTACCGCTCGGGGAAGCGGCTGGTCCGCGCCAGTTCCGCGTACCAGTGCCCAGTGTCCTTGATGACGCGTTCCTGCGTCTCATAGTCCACGTGCACGATCCCGAACCGGCGGGAGTAGCCCCACGCCCACTCGAAATTATCCAGAAGAGACCAGGCGAAGTAACCGCGCAGGGGCACTCCGGCGTGGACGGCCTCCTTCGCGGCCCTCAGGTGGCCCTCGTAGTAGGCGGTGCGGTCGGGGTCGTGGACGGCGCCGTCCTCGCTGACAGTGTCCTCGAACGCACAGCCATTCTCGGTCACGTACAGGTCGATACCGCCGCTCTCCCCCGCCAGGCGCTGGAGGACGTCGTACAGGCCGGTGGGGTCAATCTCCCAGCCCATGTGGGTGACGGGCAGCCCCTGGGAAACGTGCACCTCGTCAGGGCCGGCACCGAGCCAGGCCTCGCCCTCGCCGCTGACCAGGGCGGGGTCGATGCCCTTGGCCGAACCCGCGACGAACTCGGGCGAGTAGTAGTTGATGCCGAGGAAGTCGAGCGGCACGGAGATCGTGGCCAGGTCCCCGTCCTTGACGAACGAGAAGTCGCTGATGTCGGCGAGGTCCTCGACGACGTCGGCGGGGTAGGCGCCCTTGAATAGGGGGTCGGTGAAGATGCGATTGCGCACGCCGTCCGCGCGGCGGGCCGCCCGGGTGTCGGCGGCGTTGGCCCCGTGCGGTCGGATGACCGCCTGGTTGTGGGCCAGACCGACGACGGAGGGGTGGCCGGTGGAGCGGATCGCCTCGGTGGCCAGGCCATGGCCGAGCAGCAGATGGTGGGTGGCGGCCAGGGCCGCGGCGGCGTCCCTGTGGCCGGGTGCGTGGTGGCCGTTCTCGTAGCCGAGGAAGGCCGCGCACCAGGGTTCGTTGATGGTCATCCAGTGTTTGACCCGGTCGCCGAGGGCTTCGGCGACGACCTTGGAGTAGTCGGCGAAGCGCAGGGCGGTGTCCCGGGCGGGCCAGCCGCCTGCGTCTTCCAGGGGTTGGGGCAGGTCCCAGTGGTAGAGGGTCGCCCAGGGCTGGATGCCCGCTTCCAGGAGGCTGTCGACCAGGCGGTCGTAGAAGTCCAGTCCGGCCTGGTTGACCGAGCCGGTGCCGTCGGGGACGACGCGCGGCCAGGCGATGGAGAAACGGTAGGCGCCGAGGTTGAGCCGCTTCATCAGGGCGACGTCTTCGGCGTAGCGGTGGTAGTGGTCGTCGGCGGGGTCACCGGTGTCCCCGTTGAGAACCTTGCCGGGGGTCTCGGCGAAGGTGTCCCAGATACTGCGGCCTCGACCGTCGGCGGTGGTGGCGCCCTCGATCTGGAAGGAGGCGGTCGCCGCCCCCCAGAGGAAGCCCTCAGGGAAATCGTTCGGGTTGCTCACTGCTTCGGTACGCACCTTCCGTGGCGGGTGGACATCGTTTGGGAGCGCTCCCATTTACCGAAGCAGACCCCTACTCGCAAGTCAACGGAACGAAGTGCGCCCGCAACCCAAACGTTACCGGACCCCGGGAGTCCGCTCCCCTCGGAAACGGCCCCGGCGAGACTCCCCCGCCGGGGCCGTCCACGGGTTCGGACGACTATCCGAGCGACTGGACGACCACTCGCCTACTCTTCGACGCCCCCGACCGGGAGCACGATGCCCTGCCAGCGCTCCTCCATGAAGTCACGCACCTCCTGGCTGTGCAGGAGGTCGTTGAGGCGGACGATGTCCTCGGCGTCCACGTCCTCCGAACGCACGACCAGGCCGTTGGCGTACGGGTTGTCCTCGGTCTCCTCCCAGGCCAGGGCGTTGGCGGTCTCGGGCAGGTCCGCTTCCAGGGCGTAGTTGCCGTTGACCACGGCCGCATCCACGTCCTGGAGTGAGCGCGGCAGCTGGGCCGCTTCCACCGGGGTGATGGTGATGTCGAGCGGATTGTCCTCGATGTCGGACTCCGAGGCCTGCCCGTCCGTACCCTCGGCCAGGGTGATCACGTCGTGGGCTTCGAGCAACCGCAGCGCGCGGTCCATGTTCGAGGAGTCGTTGGGCACCGCGATGTCCGCGCCCTCGGACAGGTCGTCCAGGTCCTCGACGCTCTCGGAGTACACGCCGAAGGCCTCCAGGTGCACGTCGGCCACGTAGGCCAGGTCCGCGCCCTGGTTGCCCGCCAGGTACTCCTCCAGGAACGGCACCGTCTGGTAGTAGTTCGCGTCCAGCTCACCCTCGGTCAGGGCCGCGTTGGGCTGGTTGTAGTCGGTGTACTCGACCACCTCGATGGCCAGGCCCGCGTCGGCCGCGAGCTCGTCGTTGACGAACTCCAGGATCTCGGCGTGCGGCATCGGGGTGGCGCCGACTCGCAGCGTCGCGACGCCCTCGCCACCGCCGCCGTTGTCGTCGGCGGCCCGTTCGCTGGCGCTTCCGCAGCCCGCGAGCAGGACCGCCGTGGCACCGGCCACGGCGACCCCCCGCAGCACGTTCGTTCCTGTCATCGCTGTCTCCTTGCCGTTCGTTCCGGACAACTCTGGAAGTGGGGGGAAGGGGATGGCAATACATGGGGGGCGGGGTGGTGGCCGGGGCGCTGACCCCGGCCGGGGTCAGCGCCGGGACAGCCTGCGCACGAGCAGGTCACCCAGGCTCTGCGCGACCTGGACGATGATGATCAGCAGGATCACGGTCGCCCACAGGTAGTGGTCGTCGAAGCGCTGGTAGCCCTGGCGGATGGCCAGGTCGCCCAGACCTCCGCCACCGATGGCACCGGCCATCGCCGAGTAGGAGATCAGCGTGACCACGGTCATCACCAGACCGGCGATCAGACCGGCCATGGCCTCGGGCAGCATCACCTTGCCAACGATCGTGAACTTGCGGGTGCCCATGGCGTGCGCGGCCTCGATCACCTCGCGGTCGACCTCGCGCAGGGCGGTCTCCACCAGGCGGGCGAAGAACGGGATGGCGCCGATGCTCAGCGGCACGATCGCGGCCGTGGGGCCCAGGGTCGTGCCCACCAGGAAGCGGGTCAGCGTCAGCACCGCCACCATCAGGACGATGAAGGGCAGTGAGCGGCCGATGTTGACGATCGCGCTGAGCACGGCGCGCACGACCGGGGCCGGGATGAGGCCGCCCTTGTCCGTGGCGACCAGCAGTACGCCCAGGGGCAGGCCGAACAGCACGCTGAAGACCGTCGCCCACCACACCATGTAGATGGTGTCCTGGGTACTGATCCACAGGTTGGGCCACATGGCCGGCCAGGCCGCGATGAAGTCGGTGATGGCGGTGAGCGCGTTGCCGTCCTGCGCGAGAACGAGTGCGTCCGCGGGGTTGATGATCACTTTCCGGCCTCCTCGACCAGCAGGCCGTGCTCGGACAGGTAGGTGAGCGCCGCACGGCGGTGCTCGCCGCGCATGTCGACGCTGAGTCGGCCCACGGACTGGCCCGCCACCTGTTCCACACCGCCGCCGAGGATGTTCACGTCCACGTCGAAGCGGCGGGTGAGCTCGGACATGAACGGCTCGTCGAAGGAGCGCGGGTAGGTGATGATCACGCTCTCGGGTCCGCCGTTGTCCGGCAGCGGGAAGAGCGAGCGGGCCAGCAGGGAGCCGGGGGTGCCGATGAGGTCCAGCACGCGGCCGGACTCGCGGAACTCACCGTTCTCCATGATCGCCGCGGAGTCGCAGATCCGCTTGATCACGTCCATCTCGTGGGTGATCAGCAGGATGGTCAAGCCCAGTTCGTCGCGCAGGCGGCGCAGCAGGGCCAGGATCGATTCGGTGGTGGCCGGATCCAGCGCCGAGGTGGCCTCGTCGCTCAACAGCACCTGGGGGTTGGAGGCCAGGGCGCGGGCGATGCCCACGCGCTGCTTCTGTCCGCCGGAGAGTTGGGAGGGGTAGGCGCGCGCCTTGTCCTCCAGGCCGACCAGCTCCAGGAGTTCGCTCACCCGGGCGGCCCGCTTGGCGCGGGAGACCCCGGCGACCTCCAGGGGAAAGCCGACGTTGCCCGCGACCGTGCGCGAGGAGAGCAGGGCGAAGTGCTGGTGCACCATGCCGATTCCCCGACGAGCCGCGCGCAGCCGGGCACCGCGCAGGGAGGTGAGTTCCTCGTCCCCGACGGTCACGGTGCCACTGTCCGGGCGCTCCAAGAGATTCACTGAGCGCAGGAGGGTGCTCTTGCCCGCACCGCTCTGGCCCACGACCCCGAAGATCTCGCCGGACTCGACATGCAGGTCCACCCCGTTCAGGGCGTGCACCTGGCGTTTCTTCAACCTGTAGGTCTTGTGTAGACCCACTGCGTCAATCACGGTTTTCCCATCGACGTCTGGCGGTGGTGTCCCAGCGGCCGCTCTCGGGCAGGGGATGGCTCTGGACTCAGCGTGGGTTTGACGTCCACACCCGAGCGTACGAAGCGCTCACCTGGCGGGCGGCGGCGACGCGCCGGTGTCCGGCGGTCGCGGGGCGCGTGGAGGGCGGCCCTGGGGTGGCTCCGGCGCGTGGCGCCGGGCTCGGCTCGGTGTCAGAGGTGACTAACGGGGCATACGACAGCGACCGCCGGGCAGCGGAACGCACCGCCGGGTGGTGTCCGCCGTGGTGGCGGGGGTCGCTTTGACGTGCTCAGGAGCCTTCACGGAACCAACTCAACCATGATCGGACGGGTCGGTTCGGCAAAATCCCTGACCCTCATATGGTTATTTACAACACATTGGGGCGTTTGCCGGACGTGTGAATCCCCCCGTCCCTCCCGTTGGTCCGTGTGAGTGCCTACACTCATTACCGTCCCGTTACTCTCCCCGGCGTATTCGCGCCGCGGGTGTCGAGGGCCCGACCGTCGAACGGCCGCCGCGCCCCGCCCGGGAAAGACGAGCAGACGCGTCCACAGCGCCCCCGTACCCGCAGGGGGCCGCGCGTGGAGCCGAGGAGCGACCACACCGTGCAGTTTGAGGACCCAGCGCAGTTCGAAGACCCAGCGCAGTTCAATGACACAGCGAAGGCCGGCAGCACAGTGAAGGCCGGGGACGAGTACGCCGACTTCTGGGCGCCCGATCCCCCCGCCCGCACCTGGCGGGAGGCCCTCGCTGACTGTGCCGGGACCCTGCCGCGGGTGTTGCCCGGTCTGGCGCGCCCGGGCCGGAGCCGGGTGGCTGTGGTCTCCCTGTCCCTGCTCGGCGCGACGGCTCTGACACCGCTGCCCGCCTCGGCCGCCCCGGCCCCCGGGTTCCTCCCGCAGGAGCCGGAGAGCATGAGCGACCTCCAGTCGCGCGCTTCAGACCTGACCGACGAGTTCCAGGGCGAGCTGCGCGACATGGAGGCGGTCATCGAGGAGGCCGAACGGGCCGAGAGCCGCGCCGAAGGCACTCGGCAGGACGTGCAGGACGCCCGTGACCAGGTGGTCTCCCTGGCGGTGGCCACCTACACCAGCAGCGGGATCGACCCGTCGATGTCGCTGTTCGTAGAGGCCGAGCCGGACGAGGTCATCGACCGCGCGGTGGTCATCGACTACCTCTCCACCACCAACCAGGAGAAGATCGACCAGCTCGCCCAGGCGCTCTCCCGCGACGAAATCGCACAGGCCAATGCCGAGGAGCTGCTGGCCGAGGCCCAGGAGGACCTGGACGCCCTGGAGGAGCGCCGGACCGAGGTGCACGCCCTGATCGCCGACCACCCGAACCAGCCCATGCAGCCGCACAACAACATCACCCCGCGCACGGAGCAGATGCGCGACCTGGTGATCGAGGAGTTCGGGCGCGGGGACGACGTGGGCGGTGTCGGCTGCTACCGGGCCGAGGGCGGCTGGGTGGTCGGTGAGCACCCCAAGGGCCGTGCCTGCGACTTCATGCTGCACCCGAGCGGGGGTATGCCCACACAGGCCCAGATCGACCGCGGCTGGGCGATCTCCGAATGGGCGATGGAGAACGCTGACACCCTGGGGATCATGTACATCATCTACCGGCAGCAGATCTGGGACGTGCGCCGCGGCGACACCGACTGGCGCCCGATGTCGGACCGGGGAAACCTCACCGAGAACCACTTCGACCACGTGCACATCTCGATGTTCTGACCAGCGGTTCTGACAGGCGGAACGCTCGGATGGCCTCGGTCGAGGCGTCAGTGCGCAGCAGGCAGTTCGGGGCAGCCGCGCGTGCGGTGATCTCGTGCGAGGGTGTCGCGGGCACCTCCCTGCGTGCGAGCGCCCCGGGTATCTGGACGGTGCCATCGAGTCGGGCGAACGGGCCGCCACGAGGTGACCGAGGCGCTGGCCCGCGCAACCACCTGATCTCCGACACCTCATCTTCGACGCCACTGTGGCCACAACCGGTCACGGCTCTCACTCTGCGATCACCGCCCTACACCCGACGCAGTAGCGCACTTCACAGGCAAAGCCTTCATCCGAGCTTTAGGTGACGAAAGACCTTAATGCTGACACCGTCCATTACCTAATACCTGATCAACCTGTCCACGATTCGGTGTCACGATTGAGTCACGTGGAATGTGAGCTCGCGCGCGCTAAGCACGAAACGGTGACGATTCACCCAGTTACCCCCAGTCCCACCTGCCCCTCACACACCAGTCGCGGCTAGGATGCAAGGCGTCCCGACCCCTGGCCTGCGGGGAACCGACCCGCTGGCTCCACACGCGGCGGTCGGCGCCCCGTTTGAACCGGGGACCTTCCTCACGACACGGGGAACTCCTGCCCGCGCCCGCCCGCTCTCGCCCGCGGTAACGGCGTCCGAGGCGGGCCCACCTCCCCCACGATTCCCCGTGCTGTCACCACCCCGGCGATCCGCCGGTGGCCACCACGGGAACTCGTGAGAACCCACAGGCGCAAACGTGCGCCTAAGACAACACGGTCACCACATCACCGGGCGAGGGGAGCCATGAGCGAAAACGGACCTTACAACCAACCACCGCAGAACCCTTACGGTGGCGGGGACGGCACCGGCGGCCAGCCGCCTTACGGCCAGCCGCAGGGAGGCCCTTACGGCGACCCTGGCACCGGCGGCCAGCCCGGCTACGGCCAGGCCCCCTACCCGGGCGGCCCCGGCGTCCCCGGCCAGGACCAGGGCATGTACGCGGGCGGTCAGCCGCCCTACGGAGCCGGTCCCGGCGGCCACGGCGGGTACCCGCCCGCCCAGCCGCCCCAGGGCGGCGGCAGCAAGGCCGGCCTGTGGGTGGTCATCGGCGGCGGCGCGGTCATCATCGTTCTGGTGATCGCCGTGGTCATCATGCTGGTTACCAACGGCAACCGCGGCGAAGGCGAACAGGTCGCGGTCGGTTCCGGCGATGCCTCCGAGGCTGCTGGTGCCCCCGAGGAAGAGCCGGAGTCCACCGAGGAAGAGCCTGAGGAAGAGCCGGCGAACACCGGCGGCGGCGACCTCGGCGATCCGCCGCACGGACTGCCCACCGAGCCCTGCGACGTCTTCACCGAGACGACCCAGTCGGACTTCCACCTCAGCGGTGAGGGCAGAAAGAACGTCTCGGACAACCGGGCGAGCTGCACCGGTTCCTCCAGCCGCGGCGGCGTCCCGGACAACGCCGACGGCACCACCGGCTACCTGGACGTCACCTTCAAGCTGCCCTTCAGCGCCACCGACTCCCCCGAGGCCGCCTCCACGGACATCGAGTACACGCTGGAGAATCTGCGCGGCGATGGCTACAGCGATCGCTACAGCGCCGACGATGTCGAGGAGGACAAGGAGATCGACGGCCTGGGCAGCGAGGCGTACTTCATCACCACCACGATCAACGACTCGCTCGGCAACGAGTTCCCCGAGGCCATGCTGGTCATCCGCCAGGACAACCTCATCATCGAGATCAACTACGAGCTCAGCAACTACAGTGACGGCAACGCTGACTTCGTCATGCCGGACAACGTCGAGGAGAGCATGCTCGACGTCGCCAACGAGGCCTTCAACGTCCTCGCCGCCGGCTAGTGCCACCCGTCGAGGGTACGTAGTACCTGAGGCACCGGAGGGGGCCGCGGCAGTGCCGCGGCCCCCTTTCTCATGCCTGGTGTCGCCGGTGTGGCTCGGGTGTGTGCCTAGCTCAGGTCGGCGCGGACCCGGCGGGCCGCCTCGACCATGTTGCGCAGCGCCTGCTCGGTCTCCTCGTAACCACGGGTCTTCAGACCGCAGTCCGGGTTGGCCCACAGGTTCCCGGCATCGATGTGCGAGGCCGCCAACCTCAGCGAGGCCTCGATCTCCTCGACCGAGGGCACCCGCGGCGAGTGGATGTCGTACACGCCCGGGCCGATCCCCCGCTTGTAGCCGCGCCGGCCCAGGGCCTCCACGAGCTCCATGCGCGAACGGGCCGCCTCGACGCTGGTGACGTCGGCGTCCAGCGCCTCGATGCCGCCGACGATCTGGTTAAACTCCGAATAGCACATGTGCGTGTGGATCGTGGTGGTCGCCGCCACGCCCGAGGTGGCCAGACGGAACGAGTGGACCGCCCAGTCCAGGTACGCCTGACGCTGCTCCTCGCGCAGGGGCAGCAGCTCGCGCAAGGCCGCCTCGTCCACCTGGATGTGGCGGATACCCGCCTTCTCCAGGTCCGCGACCTCGTCGCGCAGGGCCAGACCGACCTGACGGGCGGTCTCCCCGAGCGGCTGGTCGGTACGGACGAACGACCAGGCCAGCATGGTGACCGGACCGGTCAGCATGCCCTTGACCGGCTTGTCCGTGCGCGACTGGGCGTAGGTGATCCACTCGACCGTCATCGGCGCGGGACGCGAGACGTCACCGAACAGGATCGGGGGACGCACGCAGCGCGAACCGTAGGACTGCACCCACCCGTTCTCGGTGGTGGCGTAGCCCTCCAGCTGCTCCGCGAAGTACTGGACCATGTCGTTGCGCTCGGGCTCGCCGTGCACGAGCACGTCCAGGCCGATCTCCTCCTGGAGCGCGATGACGCGGTCGATCTCCGCACGGAGGGTCTGGTTGTACTCCTCCGTGGGCAGCTCGCCCCGACGATGCGCGGCTCGGGCCCGGCGCAGCTCCGGGGTCTGTGGAAACGACCCGATGGTGGTCGTGGTGAGCGTGATGTCCGTGGGCGCGCCGCGGTCCTCGGGGCGCTCGTAGGCGTCCGGGCCCAGGGCGTCCAGGCGGGCGCGCACGCGGGCGTCGGTGAAGGACGGGTTCTGGGTCTTGGCGGCGTCGAACTCGGCGTCCTCGCCCTCGGTCAGGACGCGGCCGAGCAGGGCCACCTCCTTGGCCTTCTGTTTGGCGAAGGCCAGCGCTCCGCGCAGCTCGGGGGCCAGGGAGGTCTCGGCGTCCAGGTCGATGGGCACGTGCAGCAGCGAGCAGGAGGTGCTCACGGTGAGCTCGTCGCTGAGGGCGAGCAGGGTGCCCAGCCCGGCCACGGCGGCGGGCAGGTCGGTGCGCCAGACGTTGCGGCCGTCCACCAAGCCCGCGACCAGGCGAGTGGAGCCGAGGCCGGAGACCGCGGTGAGGTCCGCGACACCCTCGGAGTCGGTGACCAGGTCCAGGCCCACAGCCTCCACCGGGGAGTCCTTGAGCACGCGCAGGGCGGCGGCGCCGATGGATCCGAAGTAGGTGGAGACCAGGAGGGAGGGGCGCTCGGTGAGGGACCCCAGGCGCTGGTAGACGCGCTCGAGCCGGCCGACGGCGGCGCGGCCCTCGTCGGTGGCCAGGATCGGCTCGTCGAGCTGGACCTCGGTGGCACCAGCGGCCTTGAGGTCGCCTAGGAGCTTGGCGTAGGCGTCCAGGAGCTGGTCGAGCAGCTCGATGGGCTCCCAGCCCTCGGGGGCATCGTCAGCGGCCTTGGCCAGCAGGAGGAAGGTCAGCGGGCCGACCAGCACGGGACGGGTCTGGAAACCGGCCTCGGCGGCCTCGCGGAACTCGGCAACGGGCTTGTCACCGACCAGGCGCGGGCGGGTGCTCGGGGAGAGCTCGGGGACGAGGTAGTGGTAGTTGGTGTCGAACCACTTGGTCATCTCCAACGGAGTGGCCCCCTGCACCCCGCGGGCGAGGGCGAAGTAGCGGCGCAGCTGCTCGTCCCGGTCCTCGGCCTGGGCCGGGGAGGTGAAGCGGGAGGGCACGAGGTCGAACAGGACCGCCGTGTCCAGCACGTGGTCGTAGTAGGAGAAGGTGTTGGACGGCAGGTCGTCCACACCGGCCTCGCGCAGCTGAGCGTAGACGCCCTTGCGGAGCTCGGCGGCGACGGCGTCGAGCTCGGCGGCGGTGGTGCCGCCCTTCCAGTAGGACTCACTGGCGCGCTTGAGTTCGCGGTCGGGGCCGATGCGCGGGTAACCGTGCACGGTGGACCGCACGGACGGCCGGACGGCCGGGGTCGTAGGCATGAAGAGCTTCTCTCCCTCGTCGAAAGCCGGGTACCGGCCGCGAGGCGAGCGAGGGCGCGGGCATGCCGGGGAGCGCCGGTTCGGCGCACGGCTGTGCCCGCCCTCGGCCCTCCCTCGGGGCGCGGGACCACCGGCGGCACGGGTGCACCGCCGGGTGGAGGCAGGTCTTCGGACTCGTGGGCGCTTCCGGC
Source organism: Nocardiopsis valliformis DSM 45023 (assembly GCF_000340985.1). Classification (NCBI taxonomy): domain Bacteria; kingdom Bacillati; phylum Actinomycetota; class Actinomycetes; order Streptosporangiales; family Nocardiopsidaceae; genus Nocardiopsis; species Nocardiopsis valliformis. The sequence continues at coordinate 257,883 of NZ_ANAZ01000004.1, read as the reverse complement.
GTGGCCGCCGGGTCTCCTACCGGTCACCGCTTCCCAGTTCCCGACTTTTCCGGTCGGATCACCAGTGCTTATGGCGACAGTCGTTCCCACTCACCGCTGCGGGGCAGTCCCGGATTCGCACCGGGTTCCCTCTTTCGACACGCACCTCCCGCCCTGAAGGGCTTCCAGGGTCGAAATGGTGGAGCGTGTACCTTCCACGCCTGCAAGTATAGGGAGCACCCCCTCCGCCCCTGAACCCGGCGTGGCCCCCGCCCGCACGAAGCGAACCTCCGCCGTGTGCTCGGCATCACACCCGACATCAGCGTTACGTGGGAGAGCGCGCCCCCGCCTCCCCCGCGAACGTTCGTCTGACGATGAACGTGGAGAACCCCAGGTGAAGCAGCAGAACCCTCAGACCCTGGCCCCCGACCGGCCCTTCCTCACGGTCGCGATCGCGATGGTCGTCCTGCTGGGGCTGGTGCTGTCGGCCGCCCGACCACCCGGTCTGCTGCCGGACAGCGCCAGCGCCGACAGTTCCGCCGAGCAGTCCGCGGCGGACGAGGAACGGCTTCCGGCCACCGGTGAACCCGACCGCCTGACGACCGTCGCCCCCGACGCCCTCCCCGGGATCGAGGAGGCAAGAATCGCTTTCGAGGGCGACAGTGACACCGACGTCGCCTACCCGGTCATCCCCAACGCCACCCCGCTGTCGGACTTCCTGGACCGCACCCTGACCGCCCAGGTACAGGCCTTCGAGGCAGCCAACCCCGGAGCTCGTTCGTTCGTCGGCGAGTGGGGGCTGACCGCCGCGCAGGAGGGGATCGTGGGGGTCCGGCTGACCAGTGAGGAGACCGACTCCGAGGAGACCCGCGAGGGCCACAGCACCTACTGGTACGAGACCGGCGACGGTACGGTCCACGGCTCCAGCCACCTGATCGCCGGGCAGTCCGAGCTCACCGAACTCAACGACCGGGTGCGCGAGGCCGTGTCGGACACCGACGCCGTGCCGTCCGCGCTGCACCCGATCAGCTCCCTCTACGACTCCGTGGGCTTCAACCCCGACGGCGACCTCGTGGTGGAGTTCGACTCCGGCCAGGTCGCCCCGGCCTCGGCGGGCCGGATCCACGCGGTGATCCCCCGGGAGGAGGCCGAGGCCCTGCTGTCCGAATTCGGACTGCGCGTACGCGAGGCCGCGACCACCGGCGTCAACGAGTTCACCATCGACCGGGCCCCCGAGGCGGACAAGGACGGCTCGAGCGCGGCCGCCCCCGGCGTGCTGCCCCCGCGTGACGACTCCGTCGACTGCGCCGACCCCGACACCAAGTGCGTGGCCCTGACCTACGACGACGGCCCCGGCGGGCGCACCCCCGAACTGCTGGACGCCCTGGCCGAACACGACGCCAAGGCCACCTTCTTCGTGACCGGGTACCCGATCATGGAGCAACCGTGGGTATTGCGGCGCACCTACGCCGAAGGCCACGAGCTGGCCAACCACACGCTCAGCCACCCCAACCTGACCGAGATCGGGGCAGGTGCGGCCCGCGCCAACATGGAGGCCACCCAGGCCCTGGTGTACCGGGAAACCGGCTACACGATGGATCTGATGCGCCCGCCCTACGGCGCCACCAACGACAAGGTCGCCGAGATCACCGCGGAGCTCGGGCTGGCGCAGATCCTGTGGAGCGTGGACACCAACGACTGGAAGGACCGCAAGGCCGACGTGGTGCGTAAGCGCGCGCTGGACGGCGCGGCCGACGGCGCCATCATCCTGATGCACGACATCCACTCCACCACCATCGACGCGTCCATCGGCATCATCCGTGAACTGGACGAACGCGGGTACACCATGGTCACGGTGTCGCAACTGCTGGGCACCACGGAGCCCGGCGGAACCTACGTCGACGGCGTCCCCGAACCCCCTGTGACAGAAGAAGAGGAAGGCACGGAGGAGACCTCCGAGGAAGGTGCTTCGGACGACTTGGGGTAACCCCGGGACATTCCCGTCCCGGGGCGGTGTCCACATGTGGACACTGCCCCGGGACCAGGGACGTCGTCCCCTATGTTGCTCCCAGCAGCCGTGTGAGCACCTGCCCTAGGGACGAGGGAGTCGGGTTTTGTCGTCGAGGAGAATCGAACCGGACCGAACCGCTCCCCGGCCGTGTGCGGGCCGCCACCCGTTCTGGTCCGGGGCGGTGGCCGTGGCGCTGCTCCTGCCCCTGGCCGCCTGTGAGAACGAGATCGTGGGCGGGGGCGACCCCGAAGAGCTCACCATGCTGGTGGACGAGGTCGAGGACGGTTTCGGTGAGTGGCGCGGGGACGCCGGGGACTTCACCGGCCACCACTACGAGCCGGAGGGGGCGGAGGTCAGCGTCGCCTACCCGGAGTTCGAGGGGGCCGAGGCGTTCTCTGAGGCCCTTGCCGCGCAGGTGGACCAGGAGGTCCAGGACTTCCGGGCCGGGACCCGCGACCCGGTGAGCCTGGAGATCAGCTGGGAGCTGGTCGCCGCCGGGGACGGTGTACTGGGTGTGCGGCTGCTCCGCACCGAACTGGACATGCACGGTCTGCGTGAGGGCTACTCGACCTACTGGTACGACGCCCGGGCGGGCGCCGCGGCCTACTCCACCGAGCTACTGGCCGGGCAGGAGGAACTGACCGAGCTCAACACGATCGCGCGCGAGGAGCTGGCCGACGACGAGCAGGTGGACCCGGAGGCACTGTGGCCGGTGCAGCGGACCTACGACTCGATCGGCTTCAACGACGCGGGTGACCTGGTCGTGGAGTTCAGCGACGGGCACCTGTCACCGATCGTCGAGGGGCACGTCCCGGACAGCGAGCCCGGACGCAAGACCGTGGTGGTCGAGCACGAGCGGGCCCAGACGCTGCTGTCGGACCTGGGCACGCGGGCCCGGGAGGCAGCCATGGTGGACCAGCCCGACCTGGAACTACCCGAGACTGAGGCGGACGAGGACGCGGAGGACCCCGGTCCGGTGCCGGGGGTGATCACCGCCGGGGAGCCCGGGGTGAACTGCTACGACGGCGAGACCAAGTGCGTGGCGCTCACCTTCGACGACGGTCCGGTCGAGGCCACCCCGCACCTGCTGGACATCCTGGCCGAGGAGGAGGTGACGGCCTCGTTCTACCTCAACGGCGGCCCGGCCCTGACCCGGCCGAGCGTGCTGCGGCGGGCCTACGCTGAGGGCCACGAGATCGCCAGTCACGGTGACGAGCACGAGCACATGAACAGGATGAAGGCCGACGAGCTGTCCCGGCAGACCGCGGCGGTGAGCGCGATGATCCGCAGGCAGACCGGGTACACCGTGGACCTCTTCCGGCCGCCGTTCGGCGCCACCAACGACGACGTGCACGACGAGGTCGAGGCCCAGGAGATGGCCGAGATCGCGTGGACGATCGACAGCCAGGACTGGGAGAGCATCAGTCCTGACGAGATCGTGGACAACGTCATCTCCCGGATGGACCCGGGCGCGGTGGTACTGCTGCACGACCCCCAGCCCGCCACGCTCGCCGCGGTCCCGGAGATCATCGAGCAGCTGAAGGACGATGACTACGTGTTCGTGACCACCACCCAGGCGCTCGGCGGCCCCGAGCCGGGCCGGGTCTACCCGGACGGCTGGGACGGCGACTGGTAAGGGGCGGCGACCTGGACACGCAAGGGCGGCCGGTGGGAAGTCTCCGCACCGGCCGCCTTCTCGTTCCCGGATCGGCTAGCTGGCCTCGGAGGGCTCCTGGACCACCTTCAGCGCCGGGGCCGGGGCGTCGGAGCCCACGGCCTCCTGGATCGACCGGTAACCGGCGGCGCGCACCAGCCTGGCCAGGCCGCGGTGGATCCGGCGCGGCCACAACGGACCGCCGTAGATCAGTCCGGTGTAGCCCTGGACCAGGGTGGCGCCGGCGCGGATCCGGGCCCAGGCGTCCTCGGGGGTCTCGATCCCGCCGACCGCGACCAGGGTCACCCGGTCACCCACCTTGGCGCGCAGACGGCGCAGGACCTCCAGCGAACGCTCCTTGAGCGGGGCGCCCGACAGGCCGCCGGCACCGGCCTCCTCGACCTCGACATCGGGGGTGTCCAGCCCGGCGCGGGAGATCGTGGTGTTGGTGGCGATGATCCCGTCCAGGCCCTCGGCCAGCGCGAGGTCGGCGACGGCGTCCACGTCCTCGTCGGCCAGGTCCGGGGCGATCTTCACCAGTAGCGGCAGCTCGGGGCGGCCCGCCTCGGCGAGGGACTCGCGGACCGCGGTGACCAGCGGCAGCAGCTGCTCCACTCCCTGGAGGTTGCGCAGGCCCGGGGTGTTGGGCGAGCTGACGTTGATGACCATGTAGTCGGCGTAGGGTGCCAGCCGCAGGGCGCTGAGCGCGTAGTCGGCGGGCGCCTCGGCCTCGGGGGTCACCTTGGTCTTGCCGATGTTGATCCCCACCAGCGGGCCCTTGCGCTGGTGGTGCAGGCGTTCGGCGACCAGCGCCGAACCCTCGTTGTTGAAGCCCATCCGGTTGACGATGGCGCGGTCGGCCACCAGCCGGAACAGGCGCGGCTTGGGGTTTCCGGGCTGGGGGTGGGCGGTGACGGTACCCACCTCCACGTAGCCGAAGCCCAGGGCGGCCAGACCGCGCGGGCTCTCAGCGTTCTTGTCGAAACCGGCGGCCATGCCCAGCGGGCCGGGGAACTCTCGGCCCAGGGCCTGCACGGTGAGCTCGGGCTCACTCGGTCCCAGGACCCGCTCCATGGTCTCGGCCACACCGGGTACGGCGGTCACGCCGCGCAGGGCGGCGAAGCTCAGCTTGTGGACCTTCTCCGCGTCCATGTGGCGCAGGACCGAGCTGAAGAGGACTTGGTAGAACACGGTCATCCGTTTCCGTCTCCCTCGCGTTCGGCGAGAAAGCGTTCGAGTTCCGCGCCGAGCTCGTCGGCGGTGGGCAGGCCCGCGGCGTCGTCGGACAGCGGGGCGGGGCCGCCGCCCTCCTCCGAGCGCGAGGACATGATGTCGTCGTACTGACGTTCCAGGTTGGCGACCACGCGCTGGATCTCCTCGGAGGCCGCGACCTGCTCGGCAATCTCCACGTCCGTGGCGGCGGCGATCTCCTCCATCTTCTCCGTAGCCACGGCCAGGCCGGTCGCCCCGGCCACGTACTCCACGGCGGCGATAGCCGCCCGCGGGTAGGTGGACTGGCCCAGGTAGCTAGGCACGTGGATGGCGTAGCCGAGGAAGTCGTGACCGCTCTCGCCCAGGCGGAACTCCAGCAGCGAGACCGCGCTCCCGGGCACCTCGACCCGGCCGATCCATGGGGTGTGCCCCGCGACCAACTCGGGCCGGGTGGAGTGCGGCGTGACCGTGACCGGCCGAGTATGCGGGACCGCCATGGGGATGCCGTTGGCGCTGATGGACAGCGAGACGGAGAAGCGCTCGACCAGGCTCGTGGCCGCCGCAACGAAGGCCTCCCACTCGCGGTCCGGCTCCGGGCCGTGCAGGAGGAGGAAGGGACTGCCCTCGTCGTCGTGCATCCGGTACAGGGCCAGCTTGGGCGGGGTGTACTCGGTCCAGGTGTTCTCGACGAAGGTCATCGGCGGCCTGCGGTCGCGGTAGTCCACCAGGCGATCGGTGTCGAAGGTCGCGATCTCCTCGACGGTGAACCGTTCGAACAACGTCTCAGCCATCTGGCGGCCTGCGTTTCCGGCGTCGACGAAGCCGTCCAGACAGACGAGCATCACCAGTCCGGCGACGTCGTCGAAGCCTGGGTGGAGTTCGTACAGATCTGCGGGGTCACGCACCGGGTTCTCGTCTCCAAAACTGGTCGGGGTCGCAGGGGGCGCGACACACCCGCTCCGGACTGCCGGAAAGGCCCGATATGCCCCTCGACGGGGTCGCTGTGCCCTGCTTTTCCACAATACCGACCCGGCACGGGTGGGACCGGACCCCCGGCCCCGGAGGTGAGCACGGCCACATCGCTGTCGCGTACGTCAGTGGTCCTCAGCGCTGGCTCATGACGGTGAGGGAGCGCAGGCGGTTGAGGGTGGCGGCGATCTCGTGCCTGCGAGGCAGGGCGTAGTCCCCGCCGAAGTCCCCGCCGAAGAGGGTCACCCCCTTCTCGTCCAGCGCCTCCTCCAGAGAGTCCAGCGCCTCAGCCAGGGTCCGGGTCCCGTCGAGGTGCCGCCCCCGGACCAGCGCACGCAGGGCCAACCCGGCCCCGGTGATCTGCCCCGGGTCCACGAACTGCTCCACCGAGCGGACGTCGATGTCGCTCTCGCCGAAGACCAGCACGTCCATGTCGCGGCGTTTGAGCCTGCTGCGCCCCTTGGCGGTGTTCTCGTCCACCGAGCGGGGATCGATCACGCGGGCCCTGGGCAGGGTGAACTCGGCGTCCTCGCGCTCATGTGCCAGGGCCCGGGCGCGTTCGGTGACGTCGTGCGGGTGGTAGGCGTCCAGCATGATCACCTGGTCGGCGACGTCGAAGTAGTCGCCGCTGCCGCCCATCACCAGGACCGTGGAGACCCGTTGCTCGCGGTGCAGGGGGCGCACCAGGTCGACGAACGGCACCAGTGGCTCCCGGTCGCCGTGCACCAGGGCCTGCATGCGCTCGTCGCGGATCATCAGGTTGGTGGCGGTGGAGTCCTCGTCCACCAGCAGGGTGCGCGCCCCGGCCTCCACCGCCTCACAGATGTTGGCCGCCTGCGAGGTGGAACCGGAGGCGTTCTCGGTACGGAAGTCGCTGGTATCGGCCCCGGTGGGGAGGTTGCGCACGAAAGGGCTGACGTCGACGCGCTCCACGCCCCTACCCTCCTCAGCACGGATCTTGACCGCGTCCTGCCTGGTCACCACGAGTTCACGGCCGTCGCCGGGCACGTGGTCGTACACCCCCCGTTCCAGGGCGTGCAGCAGGGTGGACTTGCCGTGGAAGCCACCGCCGACAATGAGGGTGATGCCCTCGGGCACTCCCATACCGGTGACCGTGCCCTGGTGCGGCAGGTCGACGCTCACCCGCAGGCTCTCCGGGGAGGCGAAGGGCACCACGCCCCGCCCGGCCATGGGCTCGTCACTCACCCCGCTGCGCCGGGGCAGGACCGCCCCGTCCGCCACGAAGGCGACCAGGTCCCGCTCGACCAGGCCCGCGCGCAGCGCGACAGTGTCGACCACACTGTCGGCGAAGGCCTCGGCCTCCTCCCGGTCGATCTCGTCCCAGTCGAGGTCGTCGATCAGCTCGGGGACGGTACGGCACAGCTCCCGCTCGGCGGTGCGGCCGTCGATCCGGCGACCCTGCCCGGGCAGGTCCAGCCCGATCCGCAGGTCCAGCGCCCCCTCCTCGGTGACCTGGCAGGAGGAGCGGGCGATAACCTCCTGGCCGCCGGTGTCGATCTTGAGCAGGGAACCCTTGAGCAGCCGCCGGGCGCGTCGGCCCAGGTAGTCGGCGGTCGCCCGGCGCCGGACAGGGTCCGCGTAAGCGCTGTCCGGGATCCCGGCGTCCGGCCGCAGGAGGCGGATGCGCGAGGGCGGGGCGAAGGGGTCGGCCTGGACCCGCTGCACGGTGAGGGTGAAGTCGCCGAAATCCCAGTCGCCCTTGAGCGCCTTGTAACGCCCGTAGGAGGCGCCGTGCATCTTCAGGAGCTCCTCGGACAGGTGCGCCTCGTCGCGTTTGCCGCGGATGGGTTCGGGCTCGGGCCTGCGGCCGCCACCAGCGCCCCGGCCCCCGCCGCCGTAACGGCGTCCCTGGCCACCGTTCCCCCGCTGCCCCGTCATCGATACCCCCGAATCGTTTGAACGTCACTGCACGCCCAGGTTAGGACTTCTGCGCGAATCCCGCTCAGGCCCTGTGGACGAGTGTGTCTCCCCAGTTCAGCACGGGTCAGGGGCAGGAGCTTCGGGAAGGACGTCGGTGAGAATGGCCTCGAACTCGTCGGCGCTCGGCTTGGTCTCCCCCAGCAGGGTGTGGAGCAGGACGCCGTCGATCACCGCGGTCACCACGCGCGCGGACCGGGTCGTCGGTGTAACAGCGCGCGAACGCCCCCACGGCGGCGAGCCAGGCGTCCGTGGACTCGCGCAGGTGGGGGCGGCGCACGGCGAGGAGGAAGAGTTCATACTCGGCGAGCAGGCGGCCCGGTTCGGCCGCGACCCTGGCCAGGAGCTCGGCGAGGTCGCGGCGGCGGTCACCGCCGCCGGACAGGCGGCGCATCCGCTCGGAGTCCTCGTCCATCACCCTGGTCAGGGCGGCGGTCAGCAGGTCGCCGAGCCCGGTGAAGTAGTCCGTGGTGGCGGAGGTGGGCAGGCCCGCCTCCTGGGAGACCGTACGGTGGCTGACCCCGGCCACCCCGTCGCGTTCGATGACGCGCAGGGTGGCCTCGATCAGGGGTTTGCGGCGCAGTTCGCCCTTGGCGCGGCGGCCGTCCGTCTGGTTCAGGTCTCCTCCTCCAGTCCTGCTGTGGCCCTAACGGAACCGGCCTCCTCTTCCCGGGGGAGCCCCCAGCGCAAGGGCGGGTGACGTACGACATTCAGCGGCCCGCCGGGAAAGTCCTTTGCCCGGGGCGTCCTCGGGGCACTACGTTTCGGAGAGCCCCCTCTGTCGAGGAGTCCGCTCATGAGCACGGTCCTGTTCGCCCCGGAGACGTTCAACCTCGCCGAGACCACGCGCGCGATCGAGGTCGCCCGACAGCTGAGGAACCGACACGAGTGCGTGTTCGCCGGGTATTCGGAGCGGTACGCGGGACTGGTCGAGGAGGCGGGGTTCGAGTACCACCCGCTCTTTCCGGAGCTCACCGACGCCCAGGCCGATCAGCTGATCCGCTTCGACCAGGGGCGGAGCGTGAGCCACCCGTTCACCGAGGAGCTCGTGCGGGCCCGGGTGGAGAGCGAGCTCGAACTCAATACCCTGCTGCGCCCGGCGGCGACCGTCATCGGCACCACGCTCAGCCAACTGATCAGCGCGCGGGTCAGCGGGGTTCCACTGGTCTATGTGAAACCGTTCGCCTACTCATGGCCGCACCTGCGCCAGGCGCGTTCCATCCCGCTGTTCAAGAGGGCCGGCTGCCTGAGCGGAGTGGTCAACACCGGGGCGGCGCTGCTGTTGCGCGAGGCCGCCCGGTACACCACGTTCAAACCGCGCGGCTTCGCCAGGGTCGCCCGCGAGTACGGGGTGGTGCTGCCCCGTCGGACCGTCGAGGCCCTGGACGGCGACCTCAACCTGGTCGCCTCGATCTCCGGTTACCTGCGGCCCTATCGGCTCCCGCCGAACTACCGCTGGGTGGGGCCGGTCTACGCCCGCCTGGACCAGGAGATTCCGGCCACGGTGTTCCGCCTGGTCAAGAAGGCTAGGAAGGCGGACCGACAGGTGGTCTACTGCGCGATGGGCAGCTCCGCCAACCGGGAGATCGTCCTGCGCGTGCTGCACGAACTCTCCCGGCTGCCCGTCACTGTGATCGCCCCGGTCGCCCGATATCTGGAGCCCGGGGATCAGCTGGGCCCCCACGTGCACGTGTTCGACCTCCTGCCCGCGCACAAACTCGGCGACCTCATCGACGCCTCCGTCATCCACGGCGGCGAGGGCACCGTCCAGACCGCCGTGGCCTCAGGCAAGCCCTTCCTCGGCATCGGCCTCCAACTGGAGCAGCGCTGGAACGTCGCCGACTGCGCCGCATTCGGCAACGCGGTGGGGCTCTCCCCCAACCAGGCCCAGGGGGAACGCCTGCGCCGCGCCCTGGAGACGCTCCTCCACGACCCCCTGCTCCGCACCCGCGCCGTCGAACTCCAAAAACGCCTCGCCGACATCGACGGAGCAAGGAACGCCGCCGACCACATCCACTCCCTGATCGCCCCCTCCTGACCCCGTGCCACAACCCCGACCAAGCGTCCCGAATACTGCCGGTCGACGGACAAACAACAGCGAGGACGCCAGGTTCCCCAGCCCTGCGCCGAGCGGCGGGAAACGGGGCAAACGCACACAAAACGCGGAGTCCGGGGGGAGCCCGGCACCTTCGCTGCCGCTGTTCCGGTGGCACGCTTGACCAGCCGCGTCATGCGGGGCGTTGCCTGCCTTGGGGGAGGACAGGGGCCTCGCTGCTGTTTGCTTTCGGGCATGCCGAAGCGGGCGGGAACGAAGCTTCCCCATGTATCGAGAATGCGGACTCACCCCGATCCACCACACGCCGCACCTCCCCGCCCTGTGGATAACTGCCCTGGCTCTGAGGCGGGTGTCCTGCGCCGGGTTGTCGGGGCTCGGAAAACGGGTGGAGGCGGGCCGTGCCGGGGAGCTTGAATGGGGATTCGGAGGTGAGGCCGGTGCGGCCGAGTATGGGTGATCCCCTGCGGGCCTGTTCTGGGTGTGTGGGGCCCGAGTACAGCGGGGCGCCGGACTGTGCGCGGTGCCGGGCACTGGTGGACGCGATCCTGGAAGCGGAGTGGGGCGCGTTCCTCGCACGGCAGGCGCTGGCGGACGAGCCCGAGGTGGCCGAGTTGGTCGTCGAGGAGCCGGACAGCCACGACTGGCGGGTCGTGGACGCGGCGCTGGACCGGGTGGTGTGTTGGGAGTGCGGTGGGCCGCTGAGTCGCGGACCGGTGGGATGCGGTGCCTGCGACCTGGCGAACGGGTTCAGGTATGCGGCGGTGGAGACGGACCGGCCGGGCGCCAGGCCGGGGAACGAGCACGCGGTTCGGGTGAGCGTCTCGGTGGTGCGCCGCCCGCAGGGGATCTCCGAAAAGGAAGTGCTGGTCCGGCGGCTCTTCCTGCCGAAGCTGTTGTCCGGCGACCTGCCGAGCACTGGTCAGGCGCAGGCGGCGAAGGACCGCATCAACCGGATGAGCGTTGCCGAGATCGAGGCGCTGTTTCCCCTGATACTGCGCAACCCGGGTGCGGAGATCCTCTGAGAGCGCTCGTGCCCTGTACGCCCGGGCCTCTGGGGCCGGGCCGGGTACGGGGTTCGCGGCCCGACCTCCAGAGGACGTCGGTCAGGCAGGAGGGGGCCTACGCCGACCGGCGGGGCGGACTCGGCCCGTCCGGAAACAAGGGGCGCCCCGGTCAGGCCGTGTCCCGACACCTCCTCGGAGGGGGTGGGGGGTGTCGTGGAACCATTCTTACCGGACCGGGGCAGGCCGTACGGGGAAAACCGAGAAACCGAGGGAATACGCTTACGCGCGAGTGATGCGAATCAGGCGATAGCCGCCCGGAACGCCCGGTCGTGCTGGTCCACCGGGCTGTCGGACAGGTCCCCGACGAACACGGCCACCGGCTGGCCGCCCTTGTCCTCGAGCTCCGCCGCCAGCCGCTTCCACTCGACGAGGTTGGGGTGCTTGAGCTCCACGCAGGCTTCGGCCGGTGCGAGGGCGTCCATGGCCGAGGCGAGGCGGGCCGGGGTGAGTTCGTAGGTGGCCGTGCCGCAGGTGTGGCCGCACTCGATCGCCAGGACGATCGCGGGCAGAGGACTCGTACCGACGTTGGTCAGTCCGAAGGCCGTCTCTCCGTCGCGGTACACCCCCACCGCGTAGGCCACCGGGCGCTGATAGCCGGTGTGCCCTGATTCCAGCCGCTCGCGGGCGGCGTTGATCTCTTCCTTCGTGGCCCACTGCTCCATGGGGATCCCTTCTAGAGGTTCAGGTTTCCGGTGGCGACGGTCACAGCGTCGCCACCGATGAGGACGCGGTCGCCGGTCAGCTGGAGGTGCAGGTCACCGCCGCGTGGGGAGGCCTGGTGGGCGAGGAAGTCGGTGCGGCCCAGGCGCTCGGCCCAGAACGGGGCGATGACGGTGTGCGCGCTGCCCGTCACCGGATCCTCGGGGACACCGACGTTGGGCGCGAAGAACCGGGAGACGATGTCGGGGCCGTCCTCTGCCCCCTTGTCTCCACGCGCGGTGACGATAACGCCGCGAGCCGGGATCCGGGCCAGTCCGGCCTGATCGGGGTCAAGGGAGCGAACGGTGGCCTCGTCCGCGAGCTCGACGAGCAGATCGTTCGTACCGCCGCGGCCGACCCACAGGGGACGGGCGCCGAGGGCCTCAGCCAGCCCTTCGGGTTCCTCGGCCTCGCTTGCAGGGCGGGCCGGGAAGTCCATCCAAAGCCTGCCGTCCCTGCGCTCCACGGTGAGGATCCCACTGCGGGTGCTGAAGCGGATCGGCCCCTGGACCCCGAGCTCGGTGAGGGCGTGCGCGGTGGCCAGGGTGGCGTGCCCGCACAGGTCCACCTCGACCCTCGGGGTGAACCAACGCAGTTCGAAGTCCGCGTCCGGGCCCTCGATCCGGCGGGCGAAGGCGGTCTCGGAGAGGTTGAACTCCGCGGCGACCCCCTGCGCCCAGGCCTCGGGGTAGGTGTCGTCCAGGACGAGGACGGCGGCGGGGTTGCCGGACAGGGGCTCGGCGGTGAAGGCGTCGACGACGCGGTACTCGGGCATGGGCCCATTCTGCCAAGTGGACTGGGGTGACCAAGGGCCAGTTTTGGGTGAAGTGGACCCTACTGCCACCCCTACTGCCACCCCTACTGCAGGTGAGGCTCGTCCAGAATGAACATGGTCTGAGTGCTCTTCACCTCGGGCAGGCGCTGGAGCCGTTCCAGGACGAAGGTGCGCAGGGCCGCGGCGTCGGCCACCCGGACCAGGAGCAGCAGGTCCACGTCGCCGGAGACCAAGGCCGCGTGGTCGACCTCGGGGATGTCGCGCAGGTACCCACGGAACCTCTCCCAGGAATGCTGTTCGATCCGCACGGAGACGTAGGCCGAAAGCGCGGTGCCGTACTTCTCGGGGTCGATGACGGCGGTGAAACCCCTGATCACACCCTCGTCACGCAGGCGTTCGAGACGGGAGTAGGCGTTGGCCCGGGAGATGTGCGCGCGTTCGGCGACGGCACGGATCGACATGCGGCCGTCGTCGCGCAGGAGGGCGATGATCCGACGGTCGGTGTCGTCCAGCTGCACGGCCATGTGTCTTACCTCATACCGTCCGCATGGTGGACAAGTTAGATGATTTGCGATTGAAGACGCCCTACCGAGCAGTTCGTCCAGTATCGCCCTGGGCCCATCGACAATATGGGGTGATTCAGCTCATATTCAAGACATGAAGTACACCGATGAGCGATCTCGTCCGGTTCCTCCTCTCCCATCCCAGGAACCGGTGCGACTGGTGGACCGGCACGGCCGACGTCACGAACACTCCTCGTTCACCGCTCCCGACCCGGCAGTCCTCGCCGAGCTCCACCGGGCCATGGTCATCGGACGACGCTTCAACCAGCAGGCCAGCACCCTCGCCCGACAGGGGCGCCTCGCGGTCTACCCCTCCTCCATGGGGCAGGAGGCCTCCCAGGTCGGCGGGGTGCTGGCGCTGTCGGAACGGGACTGGCTCTTCCCCAGTTACCGCGACAGCGTCGCCATGGTCACGCACGGCGTGGACCCGGTGGAGACGCTCACGCTCTTCCGCGGCGACTGGCACTCGGGCTACAACCCGCACCAGTACCGCTGCGCACCCCAGTGCACGCCGTTGGCCACGAACGCCTCGCACGCGGTGGGCCTGACCTACGCCGCCCGCCGCAAGGGCCGCGACGTGGCCGCCCTGGTGCTCATGGGCGACGGCGCCACCAGTGAGGGCGACGCACACGAGGCGTACAACTTCGCCGCCGTGTGGAACACCCCGGTGGTCTTCCTCATCCAGAACAACCACTGGGCGATCAGCGTCCCGGTCCACCGGCAGAGCGCGGCGCCCACCCTCGCGCACAAGGCCGTCGGCTACGGCATGCGCGGGTACAACGTGGACGGTAACGACGCCGCCGCGGTGCACACGGTGGTCAAACACGCCCTGGCCGAGGCCCGCGACGGCGGCGGCCCCGCGATCGTCGAGGCGCTCACCTACCGCATCGACCCGCACACGAACTCGGACGCCCCGCAGCGGTACCGGGACGCCGCCGAGGTGGAGTACTGGGCCGAACGCGACCCGCTGGCGCGTATGGAGGCTTTGCTGCGCAACGAGCAGGTGGTGGACGACGGTCTCCTGGAGATCTACGAGCGCGATGGCGAGAAGGTCGCCACCGCGGTCCGCGAACGCATGGCAGGGGAGGACAAACTCGACCCGGACTCCCTGTTCACCGACGTGTACGCCGCCGTCCCCCCGGCTCTGGAACAGCAACGGCGGGGGCTGGCGGAGGAATTGAAGGGGGTCTGATGGCGCGCACACGCACCTCCAAACCCACCGCCTCCGGCACCGACACCACCGAGACGGCCGAGGTCACCATGGGCGCGGCGCTCAACCGCGCCCTGCACGACGCCGTCGCCGAGGACCCCGACGTGGTGGTCTACGGGGAGGACGTCGGCCCGCTGGGCGGGGTCTTCCGGGTCACGGACGGTCTGACCTCGACTTTCGGTGAGGAACGGTGCTTCGACTCACCGCTGGCGGAGTCCGGGATCGTGGGCACCGCCATCGGCATGGCCATGTACGGGCTACGGCCCGTGGTGGAAATGCAGTTCGACGCCTTCGCCTACCCCGCCTTCGAGCAGGTCGTCTCGCACCTGGCCAAGATGCGCAACCGTACCCGGGGCGCCGTCACCCTCCCGGTGGTGATCCGGGTGCCCTACGGCGGTGGGATCGGCGGGGTCGAGCACCACAGCGACTCCTCCGAGGCCTACTACACGCACACCCCAGGGCTACGCGTGGTCACGCCCGGCACCCCCGCGGACGCCTACTCCATGCTGCGCGAGGCGATCGCCGGCGACGACCCGGTGGTGTTCCTGGAACCCAAGCGGCGCTACTGGTCCCGGCAGACGGTGAACCTGCCGGTGCGTACGGAGCCGATGGAACGCTCCATAGTGCGCCGACCGGGTACGGACGTGACCCTCATCGCCTACGGTCCGATGGTGGAGACCGCTCTGGAGGCCGCCGAGCAGGCCGCTTCGGAGGGGCGGGACATCGAGGTCGTGGACCTGCGCCAACTGGCTCCGTTCGACGACGCCACGGTGGCCGCCTCGGTCCGCCGGACCGGACGTGCGGTGGTGGTGCACGAGGCCTCGGTCTTCGGCGGTTACGGCGCCGAGGTGGCCGCGCGCCTGACCGAGCAGTGCTTCCACTACCTGGAGGCCCCGGTGCTACGGGTCGGCGGGCTGGACATCCCGTATCCGCCACCGAAGCTGGAGGAGCACCACCTGCCCGGGGTGGACCGGATCCTGGCCGCGGTGGACCGCCTCCAATGGGAGTCCGAGTGGGTGGAGGGGCGCGAGTGAACGAGGAGCGCCAGGCCGAAGAGCGCCGGACCGCCACCTTCGCCCTCCCCGACCTGGGTGAGGGGCTGACCGATGCGGAGATCGTGTCCTGGCTGGTCACGGCAGGGGACTGTATCTCCGTCGACCAACCGGTGGCCGAAGTGGAGACCGCGAAGGCGACGGTGGAGCTCCCCTCCCCCTACGGTGGGACCGTCACCGAACTCCACGGGGCGGTGGGCGAGGTGGTCGCGGTCGGCGCACCCCTGATCACCGTTGATACTCGAACCGCTGCCGGACCAAGCGGTACAACCAACAGCAGCACAGGCAGCACGACACAGACCACCGTGCCGAACACACGGGACGGTTCCGACCCTGCGGGCGGCAACGGCGCCGCCGACAAAGACGCGGGTTCGGGCGCGGTCCTGGTGGGTTACGGCACGGGACAGGGCACGCGGCCCTCGCGCCGCCGTGTCCACGGGGCGGGCGGGCCAGCCGAGTCAACGGCGACCGGCGGCCCGCCCACAACCTCCACCACTCCCCCGGCCTCCTCGGTGACCAGGGTGATCTCTCCCCTGGTTCGGCGGTTGGCCCGAGAGAACGGAATCGATGTCACCGCGCTGCGCGGCAGCGGTGCGGGCGGATTGATCATGCGCGGCGACGTCGAGGCCTCGCTTGGAGCCTCGGCCGCGCCGGAGCCCGCCGACGCTCCCGGAACCCGTCGCATCCCGTTGCGCGGAGCGCACCGGGTGATGGCCGAACGCCTGTCCCGGTCCCGCCGTGAGATCCCCGAGGCGACCGTGTGGGTGGACGCCGACGCCACCGGGATGCTGGAGCTGCGCCGGGAGCTCAACGAGGCCGCACCGGACCGGCCTGTGGGAGTACTGGGGCTGGTGGCGCGGTTCGCGCTGATGGGCCTGGCTCGATTCCCGGAACTGAACGCGCACTTCGACCCCGCACGTCAGGAGATCGTCCGCCACGACGCCGTGCACCTGGGGTTCGCCGCGCAGACCCCGCGCGGCCTAGTGGTCCCGGTGGTCCGCGACGCCCACACGCTCACCACGCGAGAACTCTCCGCCCGGCTGGGCGAGCGCGCCGGAGCCGCTCGTGCCGGTGAGCTCGCCCCCGCTGACCTGGACGGCGGAACCTTCACGGTGAACAACTACGGGGTGTTCGGGGTGGACGGCTCGGCGGCGATCATCAACCACCCGGAGGTGGCGATCCTGGGGATGGGTCGCATCCTGCGCCGCCCGTGGGTGATCGGCGACGACGTGGTGCCCCGTGCAGTCACGGAACTCACACTGACCTTCGACCACCGCGTCTGCGACGGCGGCGTCGCGGGCGGCTTCCTGCGCTGGGTCGCCGACTGCGTGGAACGCCCTCAGCTGTTACTCGGGGATCTCTGACCACGGCTCAGGGGCCGCGATCGTCGATCGCGGCCCCTGGCCCTACCCACTCTCCGAGGGTCCGTTCCCTCCGGAAGTCTCCTTTGTTCCCCCCGCCAGGAGGAACACCTGGCATGTCGGACTCCCGAGGTCACGGATGACCTGAGGTGGGCCCGGGGGTGGTTCTTGGTGCTGTCGGAGTTACTTGCCGCGCAGCTTGTCGAAGAACGAGGCGATGCCGTGGCGGCCGTCGCTCTCGGCCATCAGGCCCTTGCCGCTGTCGTCGTCGGCACCGGCGTGGGCGCCGGCGGGGCGACGGGTCCAGGCGAAGAACAGCGCGATCAGGATCGCGGGGATGATCGCCAGGGTGAGCAGACCGGCGGCGGAGGGGGTGCCCTCGGCGCCCATCAGGCCGAAGCCGGACAGGTCGTTGGTCGCGGTCTCGGCGGTGACGCCGGTGTCGGAGTCGTCCTGTTCCTCGGCGGCGGGAGCGTCGTCCTGCTGCTCCTCGGCGTCCTCGGAGGTCTCTTCGGAGGCGTTCTCGGCGGCCTCTTCCTCCTCGGCCTCCTCTTCCTCTTCCTCCTGCGGCAGGTACTCCGCGGGGATCTCGGAGACGGCGTTCTCACACTTGTTCTCGGGCTGCTGGAACGGGTAGGGCGTGCCCTCGTCCCCGTGGCCGTCGCCCCACTTGGTGATGAAGTACTCGACCTCGGCGTGGCCGTTGCCGCCGCTGACCACGAGGGTCTGGTCGTCGAAGGTCTCGCCCATCATGTCGGCGAAAGTCTTGCCGTCGATGTCGAGAAGGACGTCGCAGTCGTGGGAGGGGACACCGGGACCGCGGTCGCCGATGAAGAACTCGTACTCCTCGCCCTCGTGGACGATGAATCCCTCGGTGCCCAACGGCCAGCTGGGGCTGGAGAAGAGCCCCTTCTGCATGGGTTCACCACTGGCGGGCAGCCCGGTGTCACCGTTGATGCCGGAACCGTCGTCCCAGAAATAGGTCGCGGTCATTTCGCCGTACTGAATGGGAGTTTCGTTGCTCATGAAGTATTAGCCAGGTTGACGTCAGAGGCCGAGAAGACCGGGGCATGACTCGTCAGGGCACACGGGTGCACAGGTCTGCACTCCGGGCTGGTGTCATGCCATGGGGCGTCCCGCGTCGCTGGCGGCGAGTGGCGGGGTGGGAACGGGGGGCCGGATCGGCTCCGCCGGACAGCTGCGCGTGGATTCGCGCTGCTCGTTCCCGAGAGAAATAAGGTCTCGATTCCCTTCCGACCCGCAGGCCGGTCAAGGGCTCGGCACCGATGCGTTAAAGGTTCATAACGAGCCGGTCACGAAGGACACTAACCCAGGCTTTGGCAAAGTACCGAAGGATTCCGAGTAAAATGACAGTGCGTGTTTACACAAATACAAAATGACGCAGCCCGAAACCTGCCCTGAAAACACGAAAAACCCCTGTCAGCAGGGGTTCGCGGGCCTGTCCGAGGACGGCGGACAGGCCCGCGCGTGGCCCTCGTCATAAACCGGTACACGTGTCCGCGGGACGAGCCGGAAGCGGACAGGGGGCCACATACGCACCGGAAGGTCACGGGACCGGGCCTATTCCGGAGCGGGTCAGGGGTAGGGCGGGGAAGCCGCGCGAAGGGCTTTCGTGGTAAAGGCCACGTAAGCGTGGTCTTGGCCGGGGTCACGGCAGGGCGCCCAAGACCCAGCCGGTACAAAGAACTCCCCGGTAGGTTGCCCGACCGGGGAGTGCTCGCGGATCAGGTCACCTGTGACCTGCGGTTGAAGCGTTCGGCACGCCACTCGCCGGACTCCACGACCTCGACGAGCGCGGTGGCGGCGTCGTAGACGTCCACGTAGCGCAGGTAGAGCGGGGTGAACCCAAAGCGCATGACGTCCGGGGCACGGAAGTCACCGATCACCCCGCGCTCGATCAGCGCCTGCACGATCGGGTAACCGGCACCCTCCTCCGGCTGGATGAGGGCGACCTGGCTGCCGCGCCGCTCGTGTTCGGCCGGGGTGATCGAGGCCAGGCCCACCGAGGCCGCCTTGGCCAGGAACAGGTCGGTCATGGCCAGGCTCTTGGTCCGCACGTGCGCCAGGTCGGCCTTGGCCCACACGTCCAGTCCGGCCTCCAGGGCCGCGTCGGCCACCAGCGGTTGCGATCCGCTCAGGAAGCGCGAGACCCCCGGAGCGGGTTCGTAGTCAGGCGTAAAGTCGAAGGGGCGGGCGTGCCCGTGCCAACCGCTGAGCGGCTGGTCGGCGGCAGCGTGGTGGCGGCGGGCCGCGTACAGGAACGCGGGGGCACCCGGACCGGCGTTGAGGTACTTGTAAGTGCACCCCACCGCGAAGTCCACGTCGTTGCCGGACAGCTCGATGGGCACCGCGCCCACACTGTGGCATAGGTCCCAGATCACCAGGGTGCCGTGCTCGTGCGCCAGGCGGGTGATCCCGGCCATATCACGCAGCACCCCGCTGCGGTAGTCCACGTGGCTGAGCAGCAGGACAGCGACGTCTTCACGGGCCAGGGCCCCGGCCAGCTCGGGGCCGTCCGGGTCGATCCGGCGCTGCTGCGCACCTGCCAGGCCGACCGCGCCCTCGGTGACGTACAGGTCGGTCGGGAAGTTGCCCGCCTCGCCCAACACCACGGAGCGGTCGGACAGGCGCAGCGCCGTGACCAGGCACTTGAACAGGTTGGCGGAGGCACCGTCACCGACGATCACCTCGTCCGCGTCTGCCCCGACCAGGGGCGCGACCTTGGCACCCAGGGTGCGCGGCTTGTCCCACCAGCCGGCGTCGTTCCAGCTGCGGATGAGGTCCTGGCCCCACTCGCGCTCGATCATGTCGGCGACCCGGGCGGGGGTGGAGCGGGGCAGCGCGCCCAGCGAGTTGCCGTCCAGGTAGATCACGCCCTCAGGGAGGACGAACTCCTCGCGGAGGGCGGCGAGGGGGTCGGCCGCGTCCAGGGCGGCGCACTCCTCACGGGTGGTGGGCGTCATCGGGTCCTGCTTCCTTGCGAAGGCTGTGCTGTGAGGTGTGTGGTGACTGTTCGGCATCGCGATGTTCCTGGATGCGGTGTGCCCGGAGGGCGCTGCGCGGTGTCTCTAGATGGTGCTGCGCAGAGACCACAGCTCCGGGAAGACGTCCTTCTCGGCGTTGCGGGCCAGCCAGTTGAGGCCGTTGGAGCCACCGCTTCCCGGCTTGCCACCCATCGTGCGCTTGACCGCGACCAGGTGGAGCTGACGCCATCGTGTCACCCGCTCGGCCACGTCCACCAACGCCTCGGCCAGCAGGTACAGCTCGTTTCCGGGGCGGTCGTCGGCGTAGATCTCGGTCCAGGCGCGCTCGACCTCGGCGGAGGGCTCGTAGTCCTCGGTCCAGTCGCGCTCGGCGCTGGTGTCCGGGACGGGCAGGCCGCGGCGGTGCAGCAGGCGCAGCGCGGCGTCGTAGAGGCTGGGGCGCTCGATCAGGTCGGTGAGGTCGGTGACGACCCCGCTCATCGCCTTGTGCGGGCGGATCATGGCGGCGGACTTGTGACCCAGCAGGAACTCCAACTTGCGGTAGCTGTAGGACTGGAAGCCCGAGGCCTCGCCGAAGGAGTCGCGGAAGCGGTTGAACTGGGTGGGAGTCATGTCCGAGAACAGGCCCCAGGTGCTGTTGAGCACGTCCTGGGCGTTGCAGGCGCTGCGCAACCAGGCTACGGCGCCGGGCACGTCGTCGACCTCCAGCGCGTCCCGGGCCTGCTCCCAGCGCTGCTGGATCAGCGCGAACACCAACTCCATCACCTGGGTGCCGATGATGAAGGCCGACTCGGCGGGCTCCTTGGTGCGCGGGTTCTGCAGACTCAGAAGGGTGTCGATCCCGGCGTAGTCGACGTAGGGGGTGTTTTTGTCGAAGCTCAGGGTCGGCTTTCCCCCGTTGCTCTCCGCCCTGCTGGCGCGGGCCTCCGCCGCGCCGACGTCCTCGGTCGGAGCGTAGGGACACTGCTGGGCGGACGTGGTGGAGAGCATCGGGTGTACCCCTCGTTTTGCTGCGCGGCTTCGGTCGTGGCACGCACCGCGCCGTAGTCGAAAAGTCCCCCGTGCACGGCGTCGTGAACGTGAGCTCACATACTCGGACATATTCCCGCGATACGGAATGGGCGTCGACGACACAAGTCGGTCATTGACCTAACATTCATAACGAGAAACAACCATCGGCCTTGGGATCACAAAGTATGACCTCACGACTGGCAACCCCGCTGGACAGCGTTGACCAGCGCATCCTCCAGGAGCTCCAACAGGACGGGCGGCTGTCCTTCAACGAACTGTCCCGAAGGGTGAACCTCTCGGCCCCCGCCGTGGCCGACCGCGTCCGCCGCCTGACCGACCGCGGGGTGATCACCGGCTACCACGCGCACGTCGACCCGGCGGCCGCCGGACTGCCGGTCACCGCTCTGGTGCGCATGGAGTGCTTCGGCGCCCACTGCCTGCTGCGCGAGCAGTCCTCGCTGGAGCTGCCGGAGATCCTCCAGGTGCACCGGGTCACCGGGGACGCCTGCTGCATACTGCTCATCGCGGTGCGCTCCATGGAGCACTTCGAGGAGGTCATCGACCAGCTCGCCGAGCACGGCCGCCCCTCCAGCACGATGGTCCTGTCCAGCCCGGTGCCCTGGCGCGCGGTGACCGCACCGGGGATGCAGTGAGCGTCCTGATCGACAGCCCCGTCTGGCCGGGCCCGCGCGGTTGGAGCTTCGCGCATTTGGCGAGCGACAGCTCCTTCGACGAACTCCACGCCTTCGCACGCGAGCTGGGCGTCCCCGAGCACGCCTTCGAACGGGACCACTACGACGTCCCCGAGCACCTGCACGCCCGTGCGCTGGACCTGGGCGCCGAGCATGTCAGCGGGCGCGAGCTGGTCCGTCGGCTGCGCGCGTCGGGGCTGCGCCGCCCCAAGCACCCGCGGCCCGCCCCGCCCGCCATCAGGGAAGCGCCGCCGGTCAGGGTGGCGGAAGCTCCTCCGGGACCTCCTGTGTGAGCCGGTCGACCTCGGCGAGGATGTTGGACCGGGCTCGGGGCTCCCAGTGCGCCCGGCCGAAGGGCGTGTGGAACAGGTGCGGGGCCTCCAGCAGGGAGCGCAGGACCTGGAGGCGTCCGGCCCGGAACACCTTGTCGGCCATGTGCCAGTACTCGGCCCGCACCGCAGCGGTGTAGGCCAGGTACTCGTCCGCGGGACCCGCGAGTGTGGACAGGTCGGCGTCGGAGACCACCGCGCCGTTGGCGTCCCAGCGCTCGGGCCGGTGGTTCTTGGTGACCCCCACCAGACGCACCACCTCGGCGATCAGTCCGGGTTCCTTGCCCATGAGCGCGAGCAGGCGCTCGGCCAGGGCCGCGCTCTCGTCCTCGTCCCGGCCGGGACGGCCTTCGTAGACGGCGTCATGGAACCAGACCGCGTACCGGACCGCGTCGGGGTCACGGGCCTCCTCCTGGAGGACGTCCACGGCCCGCAGAGTGCTCCACAAGTGGGAGACGGTGTGGTAGCGGCGGTGTGACTCGCTCCAGCGGCCGAGGAGCTCCTCCCCCGCCGCCCGGGCCTCGTAGCCCTCCCCGGCCAGGCGCCTCCAGGAGTCGGCGAGCAGGATCGCGTCCTCCTCCTGCAGAGGAAAGAAACGATCCGGCCGGTCCTCGAAGCTCGTCATGTGACCACCCTTCCCCAGGGCGAGGGGAGAGAATCCCGGTCAGGAGTCCGCGCCCTCCACCAGCCCGGCCTCGTAGGCGAGGATCGCGGCCTGCACGCGGTTCCTCATACCCAGGCGGTTGAGGATGCTGCTCACGTAACTCTTGACGGTGCCCTCCACCAGGAAGAGGCGTTCGGCGATGTCGGCGTTGGACAGCCCCGCGCCCACCAGGGCGAGCACGTCCCGCTCCCGTTCGGTGAGGTCGGCCACCCGTTCCGCGGCGGCGGCCTGCTTCGCCGCCCGGCCGCCGCCGAACTGCGCGATCACCTGCCGGGCCACCTGCGGGGACAGGTAGGCGCCGCCGTCGGCGACCGCGTGTACCCCGGAGATGAGTTCGCGGGGGTCGCCCGCTTTGAGCAGGAAGCCGCTTGCACCGTCGCCGAGTGCCTGGGAGATGTAGCTGTCCTCGCCGAAGGTGGTGAGGATGATGATCTTGGTGTCCGGGGCCGCCTTGCGGAGCTCGGCGGTGGCGGCGAGCCCGTCCATGCGGGGCATCCGGATGTCCAGCAGGGCGACGTCGGGGCGGTGGGAGAGGACCAGCTCCACCGCTTCGCGGCCGTCGGCGGCCTCCGCCACCACCTCGATCTCCGGATCGCTCTGCACGATCGCCCGCACACCCGCGCGGATCATCGCTTCGTCGTCGGCGAGCAGCACCCTGATCACGACCGTGACCTCTTTCCTGTCCGGATTGTCTGGGGAAGCATGCCACAACGCCGTTCCCGTCGGGTTTGCGGGTTCATCGGGACTCCAGCTGTTCCTTGCTCACCAGCACCCCCTCCTCGAAGCACAGCTGGTAGAAGAGCACGTCCCCGTCGAACATCCTGGCCGAGCTGCGGTAGTGGTCGCAGCCGGGGTCCGCCGACTCGAAGCTCTCCAGCTGCGCCACGGTCAGCCCCATCGGGTAGTCGGGCAGCCGCTCCTCCAGCTCGTCCCGGTGCTCGCCCACAGGGATCGACGCGTACTCCTGCGGCGGCAGTGTGCTGTCTGCCAGGACGCTAGCGAGAGTGGCGTAGACGGCGGCGATCACGACCAGGACCACGCCCACCGGAACGGCGACCAGAGCCAGGGTCCACGGCTGGACCCGGCGGCGGGCGGCCCGCTGGAGCTGCTCGATCACCTCGGTGCTGTCGCCGTCGCCCTCCCCCTCGGTCACCTGCTCCCCGTCCAGCGGCATGGTGGCGCACACCTCCCAGCCGTCCCCGTGCGGACCGGCGGCCAGGCTTCCGCGGACCATCCGGACGCGTTCGCGCAGGCCGGTGAGCCCGTGCCCGCCGCCGGAGCCCGGCGCCTGTCCCTCCTTCCCGGTGCGGGCGTTGGTGACCCGGACCTCCACCCGGGTGCCGTCCGCGGTCAACCACACCGTCACCGGGGCACCCGGCGCGTACTTGGTGGCGTTGGTCAGGGATTCCTGCACCACCCGGTAGGCGGCGCGGTCCACCATCGGCGGCAGCTCCTCCAGCGGCCCCTCGCGGACGATCGTGACGTCCAGCCCCGAGTCGCGGGCGCGTTCGACCAGGGCGCAGACGCTCTCCCCGGCCGGTGCGGTGGGCGCGGGTTCCGGCTCGGCGTCCGGGCGCAGGACCCCGATGATCTCGCGCAGCTGGGCAGTGGCCGAGACGGCGGTCGCGCGCAGCTGCGCGATCTCCTCCCGGTGGCGGTCGGCCAGGTCAGGAGAGACCTCCAGGGCTCCGGCGCGCAGGGCGATGAGGCTGAGCTCGTGGCCGAGGGAGTCGTGCATGTCCTGGGCGATCCGCGCGCGTTCGCGCATCCGGGCGCGGTCCGCAGTGAGCTGCTGTTCGAGCTGGAACTGGCGGGCGTGCTCCCAGCCCGCCGCACCCAGTTCCACCTGTTGGCGCCGGTAGACGCCCACCAGCCAGGGCAGCACCGTGCAGATCACCAGGGCGAACCCCACGGTGATCCACAGGCCCGGGGTCTCCTCGATCCTGTCCAGTACGTA
This sequence comes from Nocardiopsis valliformis DSM 45023, assembly GCF_000340985.1. Classification (NCBI taxonomy): domain Bacteria; kingdom Bacillati; phylum Actinomycetota; class Actinomycetes; order Streptosporangiales; family Nocardiopsidaceae; genus Nocardiopsis; species Nocardiopsis valliformis. Next base: position 233,682 of record NZ_ANAZ01000004.1, on the reverse strand, counting down.
CCAGGCCATCACCAGGCACAGGACGGCGAAAACCGCGATCGCGAGCCGGGTGCGCCTCGTTCGGCGGCCCGCGAGGTAGGACACGACGATCAGCGGGACCACGAAGGCCTGGGACCAGGTACAGACGTACACGGCCAGGCAGGGGGCCAGGAGGGGGTAGGTGCGGCTGAGCACGATCACCAGCCCCGCCGCCGCGGTGAGGACCGGGAGGAGCGACATGCCGTCGTGTCCGGCGAGTGAGAAGGCGTAAGACTCCGAGAGCAGGATCAGGCTGAGCCCGAACCACAGCAGCAGGTCGCGCACGGCGGCGCCCCGGGCGGGCCACCCGGGGGCGGGGGTCAGCGCCCGACGCGCACCCCGGAACAGTTCGGCGAAGTCCATGGGGAGGAACCTACACAGCCGGGACCGGCTCCGGTCACCCACGAAAGTCAGGTCCTGCCCCTGTCCGATGGCGGTTGCCCTGTTCCGTCACCTGACGTCCTGCGCCCTCGCCCCAGGACGGTTGCCGTGTCCCCGGCCTGGGACAGTCCACCTATCATGGGATGGTTTGCGGCCGGGGGCGACGGTGCGGCACTACGAGACAGAACGAGGTTGTATGTCACCTCTGGAGACCCTGCGGCGGATGAACCGGATCGCCGGTTGGCCGCTGCTCCTCGCCACCTTCCTGGCCCGGCTCCCCGTATCGATGACCCTCATCGGGCTGCTGACCCTGGTCACCAGTACCACCGGCAGCGTCGCCGCGGCCGGTCTGGTCTCCGGGGCGTTCGCGCTCGGTGAGGCCGTGGGCGGTCCGATCATCGCCCGCTTCGCCGACCGCCACGGGCAGCGCGTCCCCGTCCTGGTCACCGCGCTCCTGGACGCGGCCCTGATCGTCCTGCTGGTCGCCGCGGTCGCGGCGGACGCCCCGCTGCCGGCCCTGGTGGCGCTGGCCGCCGTCGGCGGTCTGTGCATGCCCCAGGTCGGCCCGATGGCGCGCACCCGCTGGGTGGTGCTCATCGGTAAGGGGCCCGACCGTGGACCGGAGCGTGAACGCTCGGTCTCGGCGGCAATGTCGGTGGAGGGCGTCCTGGACGAGGCCTCCTTCGTCCTGGGCCCGGCCCTGGTCGGCATCCTCACCCTCACCCTCTCACCCACCGCGAGCGTGCTCGGCGCGGCCGTGCTGATCGGTGTGTTCGGCACCGTGTTCGCCCTGCACCCCACCGCTCCGCCCGGGTCGGTCCCGGTGCGCGGCACCGAGGGCCGGATCGCCCGTCCGGCGCTGCTCCTGCTCGCCGTACCGATGTTCTGCCAGGGGCTGTTCTTCGGCGGAATGTCCACGGGGGTGACCGCGTTCGCGGACAACGCCGGACACGGTGACCTGTCCGGACTGATGTACGCGGTGATGGGGTCCAGCAGCGCCGTGGCCGGACTGATGATGGCCTCGCTGCCGGTGGGCTTCTCGCTGACCGCGCGCACCCGGGTGGCGGCGGGCGGTCTGGCCCTGCTCACCCTCCCCCTGTACCTGAACCACGGGCCCGCGACCCTGGCGGTGGCCATCTTCGTGCTGGGTATCGCGATCGGCCCGCACCTGGTGAGTCTGTTCGGGCTGATCGAGCGGGCGGCCCCGCCCAGCCGGCTTTCCCAGTCGATGGCGATCATCCTGAGCAGCCTGATCCTGGGGCAGTCCCTGGGCTCCATGACCTCCGGCGCCCTGGCCGACACCTACGGCCACCAGGGGGCGTTCGCGCTGGCCACGGCTGGCGGGCTGATCTCGTTCGCGGTGACCACGCTGGTCCTGCGCGGGCGCTGGTACGAGCGCTCCCACAGCCCTGATGCCACCGCCGCCCCGATAGCCGTGGCGCCCGTGGCCAAGACCACCGGGGCCACCCACGGGGCCTGATCTGGTCCGGCGCCGCAACCCCTGTGATGCGGGCGTTAAGCCCGCGTCAAGAACCTGACAGGAAGGCGGGGTCGGGCCTAGGGTTGGCAACCGTGCTTGATCTGTTCAAAGCGCTCGCACCCCGTGCCAGCCTGCGCCGTGTGGCTTCCCCACCGTCCCCTCCGCTCGCCGGAATCGCGCGTGTGACCCTGTCCGTGCGCGACCACGACGTGAGCGCGCACTTCTACCGCTCCGTGCTGGGGTTCCGGCCGGAGCGCCCCGACGACCGGGACGGCCTGCGCCAGACCGTGCTCCGACACCCGGGTGGTCTGGTGATCGAGCTCGCCCAGCACCGGGACAACTTCAAGGGCCGCTTCGACAGCCGTCGCTGCGGCCTGGGCCGCCTGACCCTGGCCGTGGCCAACCTGGGCGTGCTGGAAGCCTGGGAGGACCGGTTCACCCGGATGGATGTGGAACACACCCCGGTGGCCCACACCGCGGAGGGCTCGACCCTGGTCTTCCAGGACCCCGACGGCACCGAACTCGCATTGTTCGTGCCCGCCGACCCCGACACCGGCGAGGACTGAGTCCCCCGGACAGAGCGCTCCCTGCGAGGAAAGAGCGCTCTGCGCGGGGAATCTGGGAAACCTGAGGAGGAGCGGGGCTACTCGCCCGGAACGGTCTTGAGGCGGATGTCGCGCTCGCCGAGCTCGTCCACCGCGGAGCGCGGCAGGCGGTCATCGGTGATGATCAGGTCGAACTCCTCCAGGCGGGCCACCCGGAAGGTGCCGAACTTGCCGTACTTGGTGCTGTCCACCACCAGAACGCTCTTGGAGGCGATGCGCAGCAGTTCCTGCTTGGCGATCACCTTGGCCTCGGAGGGGGTAGTCGAGCCGCGTTCGGCGTCCCAAGAACTGCTCGCGATGAAGGCGAGGTCGACGTTGACCTGGCGGAGGAAGTCCGCGGTGAACTGGCCGACGGAGGAGTGGTCGGAGTGCGACACCACACCCCCGGTGTGGATCAGTTCGATCCCCGGGTACTCCATCAGGTGGCCGACGACGTTGAAGTCGCTGGTGATGACGGTCAGCCCGACCTTGTCGGTGAGCAGCGGCACCATTTGCAGGGTGGTTGTGCCCGCGTCCAGGTAGATGGTGAAGTTCTCGCGCACCAAGTCGGCCGCGGCGCGCGCTATGGCACGCTTGGCGGGCACCTCCAGCTGGGCCTTGGCCAGGTAGGAGGGCTCGCTCTTGAGCCGGGCAGCCAGCCGCACGCCGCCGGTGACCGACAGGACCTTGCCGTCGTTCTCCAGGGACTGGATGTCGCGACGCACCGTCATGTGGGACACGGACAGCATCGACGTGAGCTCGTTGATACTCAGCACGTGCCGCTCCTGCAGGAGCTTCAGGATGTGCTCTCGCCGTTGGTCCGGGATCATCGTTCGCCTCACACTCGGGGGCCGGCCTTGGGGCGCCGTGCCATCACGACACCCATTAACAAAGTTTCCCAGGTAGCTGTACCCAGGACGGTGTCCTGACGACGTGAGTCCGCTCGCAATCCCACCGCGACCGGACCTCAGCACCGTACGTACCGGCGCCGCGCACCGCTCGCACGGGCCCCGCCCGGACGCCTTGGTGGGCGTTTTTCCTGTTTGCGCCACGTGACGCGCTGCTTTTTGCGACTCTTGACTGCATGACGATGTCCATCGCACTACGCGGAGACACCGCACGATTCCCGGGTAACACGCTTCCGGCCCTGCGCTCAGCCTTGCGCGCCGGAGTGGACCTGGTCAAGATCGACGTCCACCTGAGCTCGGACGGGTACCCGGTCCTGGTGGACGAACGTGTCGTGACCGCCCCGGGTTCCCCGCCCCGCCAGGTCGGTGATCTGACCCTGGCCGAACTTGCCGCCACCCGCGACGACGTGGAGCAGCGCGTACCCACACTGATGGAGGTGCTGGCCGAGTTCTGCGGCCGGGACGCCTCGCCCCTGTTGATTGACGTCACCTCGCCGGAGGCCGCGCTCGCCGCCGACCAGGTCCTGCGTGAGCACGGCTTCGGCGACCAGGCGCTGTTCACCGGGCCGCTGGAGACCCTACAGGCCCTGCGCGCCCGGAGCCCCGGCGTGCGGCTGATGCTGGCCTGGGAGCAGCCCGGACCGCCTCCGCAGGAGGTGGCACACGCGTTGAGGCCGACGTTCCTGGGGACGCACTACACCCTGTTGGACCGGGAGAGGATCGGTGAGATACACCGGCACGGTTATCGGGTGGTCGCCTGGACGGTGAACGAGTTCCCGGAGATGGCGCGGCTCATCGGCATGGGTGTGGACGCTCTGGCCACCGAACGCGTCGACGACCTGGTTTCGCTGACTTCAGGCCGTTCCCAGGAAACCCCTCAGGGGGTTGTGCCGGGAACTCCGCAGCGGCCATCGGTGACACCGCACGAGGCGCACCAGGGGACGCACCATAACGCCATTAACAACGCCGCCCACAACGGCGTTCACAACGCGGAACAAAGCGCCGCCCAGGGCTCCTTCCACGGAGTCGCGCAGGGAACGAACCCGCCCACCGGAGCGACCTGAGGAGGTACTGAGACAGCAGACCAGGGGCCCACCACGGCCCACTGGCCGCCCTGGAGAAACAGCACACGACACCCATAAATAATGTCATTGCGCACATGAACACCATGCGCACCACAAAATCCGCTTTGGTCAATGAGTTCCGCTGTTCCACACGTTTTGTCACCCGCTCGCGGATACCCTGGAGTTCCCTCCCCTTTGCGGTGCACACCGACCGACGAGAAACCCACGCATGACGGCCGACCTCTCCCCTCACGTGCTTCGCACGACAGCCCCCGTCCTGGACTGCGCGGCCCGCCTGTTCGCCGAGCACGGTTCCCGCGGCATGGCCATGTCCGATCTGACCCACCGGATCGCGGCCGAGACCGACACCGACGCGGCATGCCTCAGGCGGGCCTTCCCCACCAGGTTCGACCTGACCTACGCCGTCGTGTTACGTGCCACCAGAGAACGCGTCAACACCCAGCTGGCGGCCGACGCCCCCGAACGGCCACCCACCGAACGCATGTCCGACCTCGTCCGCAGGCAGGTGAGCTCCGGTTGGAAACACCGTGCCGCCATCGCCCTGAGCCAGGACCTGCTGCCGACCTTGCGGGCCATCAACCCCGCCCGACACCGCGAGATCAGCTCGCTGCACCGGACCTTCCGCGCGCACGTGCACGGGATCATCGTGGCGGGGGTGGCCGCCGGACAGTTCCCCATCCGCGACACCGGCAAGGCCACCGACTCCGTCCTGGACACCTTCGACTCACTGCTGCACTGGTACGACCCCGAGGCCGGACTCAGCCTCAGCGATCTCGGCGGCGTCTACGTCGACCTGGTGATCCACCACCACCTCCAGTACCCGCGCTGACCGCACCGGCGGGAAGGGCTGTCAGCCGCCGATCAGCTCGTACAGGTCCACCGACTCCGCGATCGCCCTCAGCCCGGCGTCGTTGGGATGCAGGTGGTCGCCGGAGTCGTACTCCGAGCGCAGCCGGTCCGGCGCCATCGGGTCGCGCAGCACCGCGTCGAAGTCCCACACCCCGTCGAAAGCCGAGGAGGCCGGGTCCTGCGCCTGTTCCCGCAGGTGGGCGTTGACGTACTCACGCCCCTGGTCTACCTCCGGAGTGCACCGGGCCTCCCCCGCGCAGGGCACCAGGGTCGCCACGAAGACCCGCACTCCGTGCTCGTTGGCGGTGTTGGCCAACCGCCTCAGCCCCGCGACCACCTCGTCCGGGTGTACGCCCCAACGCAGGTCGTTGATCCCGGCGAAGACCACCACCGAGTCCACCCCGTTCTGGGAGAAGACGTCCCGCTGGGCGCGGTGCAGCATGCTCACTCCGCTGGCGTAGGTGGACACGCCCTCGCCCGGGTAGCCGTCCGAGGTGATCCGGTTACCCGCCACCCCGAGGTTGAGCACCCCCGGGTTGGGCAGGTCAGGGCTGGCGTGCAGCCGCGCGCTGAGCACGTCCGGCCAGCGCGTGTAGGCGTCCCGGCCCGAACGCAGGCCGTCGGTGATGGAGTCGCCGTAGGTCACCACCGCACCCGGGCCGTCCGAAATCTCGATCCCGGTGAGGAACGGCCACCGGTCCACCAGCCCGGTGAACGGCTCGCCGGTGCCGTCCATGGTCTGGTTGCCGCTGCCGGGCACGCTCGTGTAGTTGGTGTCCACCGAGGCGTAGTGCACCGGCGCAGCGGTGACCCGTTCGGGCAGGTGGAAGCTGACCAGGAGCTGTGTCTGCGGCGGCAGGAGGATGTCGACGGGGTCGCTGACCAGCCTGCCCCCGGCCGGGATGACCGCTCCGGGTGCGCCGTCGAAGGTGATCGGGACCGCCGCGCCGCGAATGGCCGCGCCGTGCGTGGACGTGTCCTCGTCCCGCAGGGCGATGGAGGCCGCGCCGATGGCGACCGGGCGGGAGGCGAAGGTGTTGTCGAGCCGGATCCGGGCCTTGTAGCCGCCAGTGGTGGTGCGCACCGTCAGGCGCAGCGTCTGGTCCTCCCACGGGCCCACCTCGGCGTACCCGGAGGTGGCGCGGGCCCAGGTACCGGTCCAGGACTGCGCCGCGGACCGCCCGCCCACGGAAAACACGTGCAGGCTGGCGTCGTCGTCCAGGACCGTGGGCAAAATGACGTGGTCGACCTCGCGGTCGGGGTCCAGCGGCACGGAACGGGCGTACAGGCGTACCGAGCCGATGGTGTCCTGCCCGAAACCCGTGGCGGAGTTGGCGTAGGGCAGGGACAGGGCCGCGTCCCCGGCCGGGCCCGCCGCCCAGTCCGGAACCGAGAACGGGAAGTCCTTGGTGGTGCCGTCCGAGTAGACCACCCGGCCGTTGCCCCGCACGTCCTCGCCGGTGCCGTCGGTCCGGGTCCCGGTGGCCAGGAAGGTCACGGACTGGAACTCGGCGGGTTCGGCGGTGAGCGCTACGGACTGGCCGTCGGAGATCACGTGGTCGGGGCGTCCAGGACCGTAGACGGGGAGTTCGAGCGGGGTGTCCAGCAGGATGACCTCTCCGCCAGGGTGCCAGCCGGCCGCGGCCAGGCCGCGCGCGGACAGGCTGTTGCCCGCGTGGTCGAGGTCCCCGGCGCCGGCGGAGCCGTCCGGGGAGATCCCGATCCGATCGATGAGGGCGGACAGCGGCTGCGCGACGGGTTCGTCGGCGGGGTGCGCGGTGACGTCGGGGGTGACCGTGGTGTTGAAGGCGGTCAGCACAAGCAGGAACACCGCGAGGACGGAGACGCCCCGCAGGACGTGGTCCCAGACCGTGGCCTTCGGGTTCGCGGCGCCCGTGCCTGTTCGCCCCCCGTCCACCACACGCCTTCCTCCCCGTCTGTTCCTCCCGGCCGCCCCGAGTGCACTCCGATGTCCGCATCCACCGGAGGCGGCGGATGCTCCCGTACACGTCTGAGACACCCACTGGTCCAACGAACCCCGGCGCGGTGGTTGCACCGGACGCGGGAGACATGGGACATGGCGGCCGCCGACCGGCCGCCAGTTTAGGGGAGAACGGGGGTGCCGACCCCGTGTTCGAGGGGCCTCGCATTCGCTTTCGGCCCCGACCCAACGGCCCCCTCCGACACTCCGGAACCACCCCCGGGAAACCCGGTGATCTCTTCGCACCCGCCCCGACCTGCGGAAAGTCCGCAGGCACACGGAACGTCGCGTTTCGTACCCGCCCCTTGAGGGCAAAAGGGCGGTCAGGAGGTACCCCCCGTGGAGACCGGAACGATCGTCATCATCGTCATAGTCGTGATCGTCATCGCCGGAGGAGCCGCGGCCGCCGCTCAGCTGGTGCTCCTCCCCGCCCTTCGCACCAGCCGCCTCAGAAGACGCTTCGGCCCCGAGTACGACCACGCTCTGGAGGCGTACGGCGACAGGGCGGATGCCGAGCGGGACCTCACCGAACGGCTCCGTGAGCGCGGGGGCACCGAGTTTCGTGAGCTCACCCGGGAGGAGGCCGCGGCACACGCCGACGCCTGGGCCGCGGTTCAGGGGGAGTTCGTGGACGACCCCGTCGGGTCGGTCCGCAGCGCGCGCAGCCTCACCGACAGCATCATGCGGGACCTGGGCTACCCCGACGGCCCGATGGCCGAGGGCGGTGTCCACGACGACGCGAGCTTCGAAAGACGCGCCAAGGATCTGTCCGTGGACCACCCCGAGGCGGTCGCCCGCTACCGCGCCACCTGGGCGGCCGGGCACCTCGCCGAGGCGGACCAGACGGCCACCGAGAACCTGCGCGAGGCGCTGTTGGCCTACCGGGACCTGGTGGAAGCCCTGCTCGGCGGACTCCCCAAGGAGCGCAGGAAGGGCAACGGCCGGGAGACCGGAACACCCCGTACCGCGCAGGCGGAACAGACGGAGTAGCCATCACGAGGGAGGTTGACATGGCGGATCGCCCAGTGCGGCCCCGGCACCGGCCGGGCGCGAAACGGATCGACCCCGAGCCCGTCGAGAAACTGAAGCCCCCGCAACCGGTGTCGGCCCCCGAGCCTGCCGCCCCGACCGAGCCCGCCGGGCGAGTCGGAACCGGCGGCGAAGCCGAGACCGGTGGAAAGGCCACGACGACCGACGTGACCGAGACGACCGAGGTGCGCGTGCCCCAGCAGGCCAGACCCCGCCGAACCCCCGACCCCTCCCGAACCTGGCGCCTCCGCCCCCGCGGCCTGGTCACACACGAGGTGCGTGAGCGCTGGACCGAAGCCCAGGGCGAGTTCGTGGACGACCCCCCGCGCTCGGTGCGCGAGGCGGACGCGTTGGCCGATGAGGTCGCCGACGCCCTGATCGCCGAGATCGAGGCGCGCCGGGCCTCTCTGCGCTCGGTCTGGAACGACAACGAGGCCGACACCGAGGCGCTGCGGCTGGTCCTGCGCGACTACCGGTCCTTCGTCAAACAGATGGTGGGCGACGACTGACCACGTGGCCATCGCGTCGATCACCCCGGGAGCCCGCCGAACGAACGGGCCCCGGGCGGTGAGGTTTCGGTGCTGTCCGTTTCCGGCGGAGAACACGGTCTTCGCTGGACACGCGCCACCGGAAAACCAGAAAAGGGAACCATTCGGACAAACGTCACGAAAAGCGAGATAGTCCGCGCACGCCACCCCGGTTCAGGAATTGAAGGGGTGGGTGCGCCGACGGCCCAAGAGTGCCGTCGGCGCCGCGTGGAGGGGGTTTCCACACAGGTGAGAGGTGTAGGCCGGGCAGGACTCGAACCCGCGACCCAGGGATTATGAGTCCCCTGCTCTAACCAACTGAGCTACCGGCCCCCTGTCGCCAGCAAACGTCATCCTAACAGGGTGTGTCCGCCGTTTCCTCGCGGTAAATCCGTTGCGCCGCAGGGCTTGCCCACACCCGGGAGCAACACTGGAGACGAGCCGGACAACGACGCACGTGAGGCCGTGGGCGGCGACGCGCGAAGCGTTAGACCGCACCTTGGTCACGGACGGCGCCGGGGAGCGGTCTAGGGTGTGATGGTGCGGCGCGCGCCTGGCCGTACCCCCTGGGCCCGGCACCGGAGCCGCCTCGAACCCGTTGGTAACATCGCGGGTCGCACATCGTCGTCAGGAGAGTTCACGCATGTCCAAAGCACCCGTCAACGTCACCGTCACCGGCGCCGCCGGCCAGATCGGCTACGCCCTCCTGTTCCGGATCGCCTCCGGTCAGCTGCTCGGCGCCGACACCCCGGTGAAGCTGCGCCTGCTGGAGATCCCGCAGGCCGTCAAGGCCGCCGAGGGCACGGCGATGGAGCTTGACGACTGCGCCTTCCCGCTGCTCCAGGGCATCGACATCTTCGACGACGCCAACAAGGCGTTCGAGGGTGCCAACGTCGGCCTGCTGGTCGGCGCCCGTCCGCGCGGCCCGGGCATGGAGCGCGGTGACCTGCTCCAGGCCAACGGCGGCATCTTCAAGCCCCAGGGTGAGGCGATCAACGCCGGCGCCGCCGACGACATCCGCGTCCTGGTGGTCGGCAACCCGGCCAACACCAACGCCCTCATCGCGCAGAGCCACGCCCCGGACGTCCCGGCCGAGCGCTTCACCGCGATGACGCGTCTGGACCACAACCGCGCGCTGACCCAGCTCGCCAAGAAGCTCGACGTGTCGATCAACGACATCAAGAAGCTCACGATCTGGGGCAACCACTCCGCCACCCAGTACCCGGACCTGTTCAACGCCGAGGTCAACGGCGCCAACGCCGCCAAGGCCGTCGGTGACCAGGCCTGGCTGGAGAACAACTTCATCCCGACCGTCGCCAAGCGCGGCGCCGCGATCATCGAGGCCCGTGGCGCGTCCTCGGCCGCCTCGGCCGCGAACGCCGCCATCGACCACGTCTACGACTGGGTGAACGGCACCCCCGAGGGCGACTGGACCTCCGCGGCCATCCCGTCCGACGGTTCCTACGGCGTGCCCGAGGGCCTCATCTCCTCCTTCCCCGTCACCTCCAAGGACGGCAAGTGGGAGATCGTGCAGGGCCTGGAGATCGACGAGTTCTCCCGCGGCCGTATCGACGCTTCGGTGCAGGAGCTCGTCGAGGAGCGCGACACCGTCAAGAAGCTCGGCCTCGTCTAGCAGTTCCGTCAGCGGGTCCGCTCGTAGGTCCGCAGCGCGTGGCTGTCACGGGCACGCCCTCTTCACGGGGGCGTGCCCTTCGCGTGTGTGGGAGTTCGCGACCGCACAAGGCCCTGGTGAGCGGACGAACCCCCCGCCGTGTCCCGAAGGGGTGCGGAAAGCGGGCAGTATAGAGACCGTGAGTCTCATCGATGTGCTTCCGGCCGAACCAGAACCCGATTCCCTCTTCGAGGCGTTCGCTTTGTGGGCCGAGGAGCGGGGCATCACCCTCTACCCGCACCAGGAGGAGGCCCTCATCGAGGTCGTCTCCGGGTCCAACGTCATCCTCAACACCCCCACCGGCTCCGGCAAGAGCCTGGTCGCCACCGGCGCGTTGTTCGCCGCCCTGGCACGGAACGAGTGCGCGTTCTACACCGCGCCGATCAAGGCGCTGGTGTCGGAGAAGTTCTTCGACCTGTGCAAGATCTTCGGCACCGAGAACGTCGGCATGATGACCGGTGACGCCAGCGTCAACGCCGACGCTCCCATCGTGTGCTGCACGGCGGAGGTTCTCGCCCAGATCGCCCTGGCCGAGGGCAAGGACGCCGACATCAACACCGTCGTCATGGACGAGTTCCACTTCTACGCCGAACCCGACCGCGGGTGGGCGTGGCAGGTGCCCCTGCTGGAGATGCCCCAGGCGCAGTTCCTGCTGATGTCGGCCACCCTGGGCGACGTCAGCCGGTTCGAGGAGGACCTGGAGAAGCGCACCGGACGGTCGACCGCCGTGGTCGCCTCCGCCGAGCGCCCGGTCCCCCTCTACTACGACTACCGCGTCACCCCGCTGCACGAGACCCTCGAGGAACTCCTCGGCGACGGTCACGCGCCCGTGTACATCGTGCACTTCACCCAGGCGCAGGCCGTGGAGCGCGCACAGTCGTTGACCAGCATCAACATGTGCACCAAGGAAGAGAAGGCGAAGATCGCCGAGGAGATCGGCAACTTCCGCTTCACCACCAAGTTCGGTCGCAACCTGTCCCGCTACGTGCGGCACGGCATCGGCGTGCACCACGCCGGAATGCTGCCCAAGTACCGGCGCCTGGTCGAGCGGCTGGCCCAGTCCGGGCTACTCAAGGTCATCTGCGGCACCGACACCCTGGGCGTGGGCGTGAACGTGCCCATCCGCACCGTGCTGTTCACCGCGCTGAGCAAGTACGACGGGGTGCGGGTGCGCAGGCTCCGGGCCCGCGAGTTCCACCAGATCGCCGGGCGTGCCGGGCGGGCCGGGTTCGACACCGTCGGCAACGTGGTCGCCCAGGCCCCCGAGCACGTGATCGAGAACGAGAAGGCGCTGGCCAAGGCGGGCGACGACAGCAAGAAGCGGCGCAAGGTGGTGCGCAAGAAGGCCCCCGACGGGTTCGTGTCCTGGGACGAGGCGACCTTCCGCAAGCTCATCGAGTCCGAGCCCGAGCCGCTGAACTCGCGGTTCCGGGTGAGCAACGCGATGCTGCTGAGCGTGATCGGGCGGCCGGGCAACTGCTTCACCGCCATGAAGTACCTGCTCACCGAGAACCACGACGACCGCAAGACACAGCGCCGCCACATCCACGACGCGGTCTCCATCTACCGGTCGCTGCTGGACGGCGGGATCGTGGAGACCCTGCCCGAACCGGACGAGCAGGGCCGCACCGCGAGGCTCACCGTGGACCTGCAGGCCGATTTCGCCCTCAACCAGCCGCTGTCCACGTTCGCGCTGGCCGCGTTGGACCTGCTGGACGTGGAGTCGCCGACCTACCCGCTGGACGCGCTCACCGTGGTGGAGTCCACCCTGGACGACCCGCGTCAGATCCTCGGCGCCCAGCTCAACAAGGCGCGTGGCGAAGCCGTCCAGGAAATGAAGATGGAGGGCATCGAGTACGAGGAGCGCATGGAGCTGCTGGAGGAGGTCGACTACCCCAAGCCGCTCGAGGAGCTCCTCAACCACGCCTACGAGGTCTACCGGACCGGCCACCCGTGGGTGGGCGACCACCCGCTGCGACCCAAGACCATCGCCCGTGACATGTACGAGCGCGCGATGAACTTCGTGGAGTACGTGGGCTACTACGAGCTGGCCCGCTCCGAGGGACTGGTGCTGCGCTACCTGGCCAGCGCGTACAAGGCGCTCAACCAGACGGTGCCGGACGACGCCAAGACCGAGGAGCTGCGCGACCTCATCGAGTGGCTGGGCGAGCTAGTGCGCCAGGTGGACTCCAGCCTCCTGGACGAGTGGGAGCAGCTCACCAACCCGGAGGAGGAGGCCGAGGGCGCGGAGGTCGAGGAAAAGGTCCGCCCGGTCACCGCGAACGCCCGTGCCTTCCGGGTATTGGTCCGCAACGAGATGTTCCGCCGCGTGGAGCTGGCCTCCCGGCGGCGCTACGGCGACCTGGGCAAGCTTTCCGAGGACGACGAGTGGAGCGGCGAGGAGTGGGCCGAGGCCGTGGAGGCGTACTACGCCGAGCACGACCAGATCGGTACCGGTCCGGACGCGCGCGGTCCGAAGATGCTCCTCATCGAGGAGGAGGACGACATGTGGCGGGTCCGCCAGATCCTCGCCGACCCGGCCGGTGACCACGACTGGGGGATCAGCGCGGAGGTCGACCTGGCCGCGTCGAACGCCGAGGGGCGCGCAGTGGTACACGTGACGGACGTGAACCGGCTCTAGACGAGCCGGAGGTGCGGGGCGGGGCCTTCCCGGGGCGGATGCTGTTGGCGAATCCGGGGGGAGTCCGGGCTGGGGTTCGGGTTGGGGCTCCGTTGCCCGCCGCTTGGTGGTTGCCGTCTGCGCTGCGCGCGTCAAGGTCGTCGCCGTCGCGGCTTCGCCGTGTCCACCTTGACCCGCTTCGCTGCGACAGCGGTGGGCAGCTATCGGGAAACGGGGGAGGAGTGGTCTGGGTGACAGACGGGCCCCGAAGGGGCCCAACGGCAACTGCGCGGTACCCTCCACCGGCCTGCGCGCAAGGCCTGGCCGTGTCGCGTCCGGTCACGCACCCCAACGAACAGCAACAGCGAAGACACCGCTCCCGCCCCGGCGGGAACCCCTACCCGGCCCGGTGGACAGACCGATCGAAGCACCACCCCGGCCGGACCCGGACCGGTTTCGGCCCCTCCTTTCAGCGTGATCTTGCTACCAGGAGCAAGTTCGGCGCCGAACTTGCTCCTGGTAGCAAGATCACCGAGGACCTGACGGTTACGGAAGCAACAGACACGTGCCAGCCCGGGTTTCGGACACCTCCACCCACCCCCAAGCCCCCGAACCCACTGCCGGAAACCACCCCCGGACCCCACCCAGATGCGGCAACAGCATCTGGGGCGGGGAGGGCCCCGTCCGCGTTTTCCGAGGTTTCTGGGCGTGCTGAGGTGGGCGAGGCGGAAGGCTCCCCCAGTACAAGGGGACACCGGGGCGAGGCGTTCGCGCCAGTGCGGAGCCGCCCTCCTGTGGATAACCCGGTGGGGTGAAGTGTCCCCCGGTCAGTTCAGCAGGTGGGCGTTGACCTCGCGGACGCCCTCGGCGAGGTCGGGGCGTTCGACCACGGTGCGTCCGGCGGCGGTCAGGCGTTCGGCGCCGTCGCAGTCCACGAACAGGGCCGGTTCACGCCAGGCCAGGACCACGCGCGGAACGGGCGTGGAGAGGATCAGCTCAGCGCACGAGCGCGGGCGTGAGGCCCGTGAGCTGCACGGCTCCAGGGACGTGTAGACGGTCGCCTCCCTCAGCCGCGGGTCCTCGGGATCGATCCCCCGGAAGGCCACCTCCTCGGCGTGGTCATGCGGGTCGTCGCGGCGCGAGTAGCCCTCGGCGAGGAGCTGTCCCTGCGCGGAGACCACGACGGCACCGACGGAGAAGGCGGTGCTCGAGGGCGGGCAGGAGCGGGACAACTGGATCGCCGCCGTCAGCCAGAAGCGGTCGGCCGCCCCCTCCGCCGGCCGGGGGCCGCCGGTTCTCCCAGTCGGGTCCATCACCGCTCCCCCGGGTTCAGCGCGTACCGCAGCACCGCGATCCCGCCCAAGGCGCGAGCCTCCACGAGGCGCATGGGCGTCTGCGGGGAGTAGGGGTAGGCGCCCGGCATGACGAAGCGCGGAGCGTCCTCCTCACCCACGAGGAACGGGGCGACAGCCAGCCGGAGCTCGTCGGCCAGGCCAGAGGTGAGGAACAGGGTGTGGATGTGTCCGCCGCCCTCGATCAGCAACCGGGTGACGCCCCGGCCGGCCAGGTCGTTCAGGATCGCCTCGGCGGTGGGCGGGTCTCCCGCGTCCACGACCTCGGCGGGCGGGTCGGTGTCAGGGCGTCCGGCCAGGCGCTCGGTGGCGGTGGCCACGCCGGGCCCGCCGGTGTAGACGACCGCGCCCGCGTCGCCGGTGGAGAAGAAGCGCGCGCCGGGGTCCACGTCGCCGCCCCGGGTGATCACGGCCTTGAGCAGGTTCTCGGTACGTCCCTGTTCGCGGCGGCGTTCGCGCAGGACCGGTGAGCGCACGAGGAGGCGGGGGTTGTCGGCCCTCAGGGTGCCCGCGCCGACCAGGATCGCGTCGCATCCGGCGCGTAGTTCGTCGATCTCGGCGAAGTCGGCCTCGTTGGACAGGCGCAGGCGTTCGGGGCTGGTGTCGTCGATGCGTCCGTCGATCGACATCGCGCAGCTCAGGATGGTGTAGGGACGGTCCATGCCCCCAGGTTAACGGCGTTCGCGCGGGTGAAGTCCGAGGTCGTGCGCGGGCGCGTGTTCTCTTCCCCACGCTCTTCCTTTTCCGGGGCCTACCACTGGAGAAGTGCGTGAATGGCTTAACCGCGCTCGGCGGGGATTGTCGCTGGCAGCGGTGCCGTTAGGGAGAATACGCGCCGATTTCGCCATCGGCGACCGCGGCTGTTTCGGCATCCGCGACCGTTCGGGACCCACGACCCGGGCCCTTCGGAGGGGTTCGCGGGGGGTACAGGAGGACCTCCCCGGCCGGGGCCGCCGGGTGGAGCCGCTCGGCCGGTTCCCCCGGTGAAGCCCGAAGAGCGGGGAGGTTTCGAGCCTCCGAGGTGGCTCGGGTGGTTCACCGGTCCCGGGGTGGGGCCGGTGACTCTGACCCCATTCCTCGCATAATGGACATTGGGTGTATAAGTGCGTGTTCACTCAAGGCCGCCTTAACACGTAGCGCGCGCACCTTCAAGGGCAACCTCAGGCAACGTTTTTTACCACCTGTATCCTGGAGTCGGTTAACAACCGCGCCAACGCGGAATAGAATCCCTTGACGCGGTCCCGCACGGGACCTTCCCAGAAACCTGGGAGTCGACCGCACTTCCCCACCTCAGACAAGAGGACGGCGATGTCTCGTTTCACCTCCCCCGATTTCCTGAGGCAGGCGGGGGACAAACACGTCAGGGCCAAACCTCCGCCGCCCGTCAACCTGGTCAGCGCCAGCATCACCCGACTGCGCTCCTTCCACCTCGAGGGGAAGGACCACTTCGCGGTCGACCGTGATCTGGCCGTCAAAGCCGAGCGCGCCGTGCCCGGTTTCGTCGACATCGTCCTGGGGGAACGCGCCTTCCTCCAGCGGGCAGTACGCCACCTGGCCGCGGAAGTGGGCATCCGCCAGTTCCTCCAGGTGGGGTCCGGAATGCCCGCGCCCGGGGATCCTCACGAGATCGCCCACGAGAGCATCCCCGACGCCCGGGTCGTCTATGCCAGCGACGACCCCGTGGTCCTCACCAACCACCTCGCACTGATCCGCGACGGACGCACCACCACCGCCGTGCGGGGCGGGCTGGGAGACACCCACAGCCTCCTGCACGACCCGGAGAGCAGCCAGCTGCTCGACCTGGACCAGCCGATCGGGCTCCTGCTCACCGGCGCCGTCTCACACCTGAGCGACTTCGAGGCGGCCGCCCGCGGTATCGCGGAACTGCGCGAGGCCCTGGCCCCCGGCAGCCACATGGCCCTCAGCCACTACTGCCGCCCCGACTCCGCGCGCAGCCCCAAGAGCGCGCTCCGGGCGGAGCAGCTCCAGCGCCTGTTCACCGAACACCTCGGGCACGGCTACTGGCGGACCGAGAAGGAGATCGCTTCACTCTTCGACGGCTGGGAGACGGTGACCCCGGGCCTGCTCCAGACCCAGAAGTGGCACCCCCTGCAGGTGGATCCCCCCGTCCCCGGGAGCTACGCGATGCCACAGCGCAACCAGCAACTCATCATCGGCGGCATAGGACGCATCTGAGCTCGCCCCACCCTCGTACCCGCGTTGGAGCCCCCGGGCCCGGCAGCGGGCGAGGGTCGCCCCTGAACCCGAACTCGCCCCGGCGCCGCTCTCGACCCCCGCAGCCGCGATGGGGCGTTCTCGTCAAACCAACGGTTCGGCCAACCCGTACTTGTAGGCGGCCACCACCAACTGTGCTCGATCCCGCGATCCGAGCTTGGTCATCGCGCGATTGACGTGAGTCTTCACCGTCAAAGGTGAGAGGAACAGTCGGTCGGCAATCTCCGCGTTGGACAGGCCCTCCGCCACCAGAGCGGTCAGTTCCCGCTCCCGCGCGGTCAGCTCCGCCACCCCCGGATGCGCCGTGGTCGCTACGGGCGTCAAAGACTCCAGAAAACGCCGGATCAGCCCCCTGGTCGCCGCCGGCGACAGCAGGGTGTCCCCGCGCACGGCCGCGCGGACACCGTCCACCAGAGCGGACGGTTCCACCCCCTTGCCGAGGAAGCCGCTCGCCCCGGCCCGCAACGCTTGGTAAACGTAGTCATCGATCTCGAAGGGGGTCAGAACCACGACCTTGGTCTGCGCCAGGGCAGGGTCCGCCGTAATCTCCCGGGTGGCGGCGAGGCCGTCGGTCCCGGGCATCCGGATGTCCGTTCCGGCCTCCCCTTCGCGGACTTCACCCACGACGAGACCCGCAGCATCCACGGCAAAGGGCCCCACTTGGAGAAGTAGGGCCCTGATGTGGCTCCCGCGACTGGACTCGAACCAGTAACCTGCCGGTTAACAGCCGGCTGCTCTGCCGATTGAGCTACGCGGGATCGACACCGCCCCGAAGCCCTGCGGCCTCGGCGACATGCACAATCCTAGCGCCTCCACGAGGGTGCTCGCGACGCCTTTTCGCCCTGTGCAGCCCAGCTCACCCCACCGGACACTCACGTGCACGCAACCCGTCAGCCTGCCCGCCGCCCCGCGGACCATCCCCTACAGGCCACCCGCGGGCCGGGGGCTCCCAATACGAAGAAGGCCCACCGGATTTCTCCGATGGGCCCTTTCTCTACTGCTCCCGCGACTGGACTCGAACCAGTAACCTGCCGGTTAACAGCCGGCTGCTCTGCCGATTGAGCTACGCGGGATCGACACCGCCCCGAAGCCCTGCGGCCTCGGCGACATGAATAGACTAGCGCGCTTCGAGAGTGCTCGTGACCGGTGTCGGCTCGTGTGGCCCCAACCACGGGAAGGTAACGTCGGGCACGCAGCACTCCGACCGTCACCAAGTCCGTAAAGAGGGAGCCATGCGCTACCGGATCACGTTCGTCGCCGGACTCGCCATCGGATACGTGCTGGGTGCCAAGGCGGGCAGGGCCCGCTACGAGCAGCTCGCCCGCACCGCCCGCAAGGTGGCCGACAGCCCGCTGGTCCAGGAGGTGGCCGGGGTCGTCGGCGCCCAGACCAGCAAGGCCGGACGGGCCGTCTACGACAAGGCCGTGGAGAAGATGCCCGTCACCTCGGTGCGGGACTTCCTCGCGCGCCCCACCGACGAGGAGGTCCAGCTCATGGAGTGGGAGACCAGCGTGGCCAACGGGACACGGCCCGGGCACAGCCCCGAGAAGGGCCGGACCGGAGACAGCAGGCCCGAGGACCGGGACTTCTGACTATGGCTCTGTTCGGACCCCACCTCCCCGAACAGGTGCGTTCCCGGCTGGAGCGCGGTGAACGGGTGCTCGCACAGGCACCCGTCGCCGCCCCGGCCGGGGACTCCCCGGCCCCCGGCGGGGCCGTCCTGGTCGCGACCACCCGCGCCCTGTACCTGCCCGAGGGGCGTGCCGTGCTCTGGCAGGACATCGACCGCGCCCGGTGGAGCCCCGACGCGCTCACCTTCGTGGAGGAGGGCGTGGGCGAGCACACCGTGCGTCTGCGCACAGAACTCACCGGTGACCCGGTGGACTACCGGCGCATGGCCGAGACCGTCTCCGAACGGGTCACCTCCACCATCCTGGTGAACCGCTTCGTCCCCTTCCCCTCCACCGAGTCCACCACCGGCTTCCGACTGGTGGCCCGGCGCGCCCCGCTGGGCAGTGAGATCGACTGGCGGGTGCACCTGGGCGAGGACCTGGACCCGGAGGACCCGCGCCTCTCCACGGCCGTCTCCCGGGCCCTGGCCCTGATCCGCGAACAGATGGGCGTGTGAACGCGCTCCCCTACTTCCGTTTGTCCAGGCCCTGGGCGAGGACCTCGGCCAGGTGCAGGGCCTTGCGCCCCGTGCCCTGTTCGATCTGGGTGCGGCAGCTGTAGCCGTCGGCCAGGACCAGGGTGTCGGGGTCGGCGGCGCGCACCCGGGGCAGGAGTTCGCGTTCGCCGATCGCCGAGGACACCTCATAGTGCCCCTCGGTGAAACCGAAGTCGCCCGCCAGCCCACAGCAGCCCGAGTCCAGTACCTCGCCGTCGATCCCGGCCCTGGCGATCAGGTCCCGGTCGGCGTCGAAGCCGGTCACGGCGTGCTGGTGGCAGTGCACCTGGGCCAGCGCGGAGGCAGCCACGCGCGGCGGCTGCCAGTCCGGGGCGTACTCGTTGAGGAAGCCCGCGAAGGTGTGCACCGCGGCCGCCACCCGCTTGCTCTCCTCCCCCGGCAGCAGCTCCACGAGGTCATGCTTGAGCGCCGCCGTGCAGCTCGGCTCCAGGCCCACCACCGGCAGCCCCTGGGAGACCAGCGGCGCCAGGGCGGTCACTGCACGGCGCATCACCGCGCGGGCCACGTCCAGCTGGCCGGTGGAGACCCAGGTGAGCCCGCAGCAGACCTGCCCCTTGGGCAGTACCACGGAGAAACCGGCGTCCTCCAGCACCCGCACGGCCGAGACGAGGACGTTCGGGTTGAGCAGGTTGCCGAAGGTGTCCGGCCACAGCACCACCTTGGGACCGCCCTGACGGCCCTCACCCCGGTTCAGGCGGCGGCGGAAGGCGTGGGTGAACGTGGTGCGGGCGAAGGCGGGCAGGTCGCGCTGGGCAGCCACACCGGCCATCTTCTTGGCCAGTGTGGACACCCCGGGCAAGCGCACCAGCCGGTTGGCCTCCACGGGGGCCAGGGCGGCCAGGCGGGCCAGCACCGGCAGCCACCCCATCGAGTAGTGCGCGGCCGGGCGCACCCGGCCCTTGTAGTGCTGGTGCAGGAACTCGGCCTTGTAGGAGGCCATGTCCACGTTGACCGGGCAGTCGCTCAGACAGCCCTTGCAGGACAGGCACAGGTCCAGGGATTCGCGGACCTCCTCCGAACGCCAGCCGTCGGTGATGACCTCGCCGTTGGCCATCTCGAACAGCAGGTGGGCGCGACCGCGGGTGGAGTGCTTCTCCTCCTGGGTCACCTGGTAGCTGGGGCACATCACGCCCGGGCCGCTCTGGCGGCGGCACTTGCCCACCCCCGAACACCGGCGCAGGGCCTTGGCGAAGTCGCCGTCGTCCTCGTTGTAGGCCAAAGTGGTCTGGGACAGCAGCGGGAGCTCGGGGCGCAGGTCGGTGGCGACCCGGATGTCGGAGTCCAGCGGCAGCGGGTCGACGATGATGCCCGGGTTCATCAGATTGTCCGGGTCCCAGACGCGCTTAAACTCGCCGAAGGCGCGGATGAGGCTCTCGGGATACATACGGCTGAGGAGTTCGGAGCGGGCCTGTCCGTCGCCGTGCTCGCCGGAGAGCGAACCCCCGTGCCGCACCACGATCTCGGCAGCCTCCTCCATGAAGGCCCGGTACGCGCGGCGGCCGCGCTCGTGGGTGAGCTCGAAGTCGATGCGCACGTGCAGGCAGCCGTCGCCGAAGTGGCCGTAGACGACCCCGTAGCGGTCATGGCGGGCCATGAGGCCCTCGAAGTCGCGCAGGTAGGCGCCGAGGTTCTCCGGCGGTACGGCGGCGTCCTCCCATCCGGACCACGCCTCGGCAGTGGTGGGGGTGCGGGAGGTGAGACCGGCACCCTCCTCGCGGATCCGCCAGAGGGCCTTCTGGTGGGCGGGGTCGGTGACCACGGCGGCGTCGCGGGGACTACTGGACTCGTCCAGGGAGTCGATCATGGTCTGCGCGGCGACGGCCGCCTCGTCCATGGTCTGACCGGCGATCTCCACCAGCAGCCAGGCGTGGCCCAGCGGCAGCGGGACCCGGGTCTTGGACCCGTGCCGGTCCAGGGCGGCCACGATGCGGTCGTTGAGGCCTTCGACGGTGAGCGGGGAGTGCTCCAGGAGCCCGGGGACGGCGTCGGCGGCGGCCGGGGCGTCCTCGTAGCCCAGCACCGCCAGTGCGCGGGCGGGCGGCGACTCCACCAGGCGGACGGTGGCGCCCAGCACCATGGCGCAGGTGCCCTCGGTGCCCACCAGGGCGGCGGCGACGTCGCGGCCCTTCTCCGGGAGCAACCGGTCCAGGGCGTAGCCGGAGACGCGGCGCCGGAACTGGGGCATAGCGGTGCGCATCTCGGAGCGGTGGGTCTCCACGAGGCGGCCCAGGGCGGCGTGGATCTCCCCTTCGCGGCCGGGGCGGGCGGCCAGTTCGGCGAACTCCTCGGCGGTGTGCTCGGAGCCGACGGTGATTCGGGTGCCGTCGGAGAGCAGCAGGTCCAAGGAGACGACGTTGTCGGCGGTGGTGCCCCAGGCGACCGAGTGGGAGCCGCAGGCGTTGTTGCCGATCATCCCGCCGATGGTGCAGCGGCTGTGCGTGGAGGGGTCGGGGGCGAAGGTGAGCCCGTGTTCGGCGGCGGCGGCGCGCAGGTCGTCGAGGATGACCCCGGGCTGGACCGTGGCGGTGCGGGCCGCCTGGTCGATGTCGATGATGGCGCGCAGGTGGCGCGAGGTGTCGATGACCACGCCGGTGCCGATGGAGTTCCCGGCGATGGAGGTGCCGCCGCCGCGCGGGATGATCGGCACCTGGTGCGCGGCGCAGGCGCGGACGGCGGCCACGCAGTCGTCAACGGTCTCGGGGATGACCACCGCAAGCGGGACGCGGCGGTAGTTGGAGGCGTCGGAGGTGTACAGGGCGAGGGTGCCCGCGTCCAGGGCGACGGTTCCCTGAACGCCGGCTTCGAGGTCACGGCGGAGTGCGGGAAGGTCGGGGCGTGCGGTGCTGCTCTGCGGGTCGGCCATGCTCACAGCGTGTCGCGGGCGGTGGCGGCGTGGCAACCACGGCGCGCGGGTCCGGCGGCCGCTCCTGTCATGTGCCCGTGTGGACGGTCAGTCCAGGGACTTGTGCATGGTGCGGACCAAGTCGCCGTTGGGGTCCATGTCCAGGTTCCAGACCATCATCCCGGCCAGGTCGTGGTCCTGCACGTACTGACCCTTGAGCTCGATCACGTCCGGGTTGTCGTAGGTCCACCACTCGTCGCCGTCGTAGACCCAGTAGGAGCCGGAGTCCTCGTCCAGGAAGCGGCGGCCGCCCATCTCCTCCAGCTGGTCGAAGGGACGGGTGGGGCCGTCGTAGTCGTCGTCGGCCGGGCCAGAGGCCTCCTGGTAGCGACCCTCCTCCTGGGCAGGCACGCCCTGCCAGCCGCGTCCGAAGGCCGGGATGCCCATCACGAGCTGCTCGGGGTCGGCGCCCAGGTCCAGGTAACGCTGGATGGCCGCGTCCACGCTGTTGGCGTCCTCGTTGTAGTCGGGGACGTAGAGGTTGGAGTGGTGGGTGGTGCGTTCGTTCCAGGGCCCGGCGAAGTCGTAGCCCTGCACGGTGGCGAAGTCGACGTACTCAAAGAGCTCCGCCTCGAAGGCCTCGGTGTGCGCCACTCCCCCGGGCAGGGAGACGGACAGGAGGTAGTCGTCCCCGGTCTCGCGGGACAGCTCGTCCATCTGGCGGCGGAACTCGGCGACCAGCAGGGTGAAGTTGCGCGCGTCGTCGGGGTGCTCCACGTTGTCGGGGTTGCCCTGCCCGCCCGGCCATTCCCAGTCCAGGTCGATGCCGTCGAAGACCCCGGCGGCCACGCCCTCGCCGCCCTGGGGCTCGCCCCCGCGCACCGGGAGGTTCCCGCGCAGCCACAGGTCCAGGCAGGAGGTCACGAAGGCCTCCCGGGACTCCTCGGTGCGGGCCGCGGTGGAGAAGTTCACCGACCAGTTCCAGCCGCCCAGGGACAGGCTCGCGCCCAGGTCCGGGTACTCGGCACGGAGCTGGCGCAGCTGGTTGAGGCCACCCGCCAGTTCCTGCTCGTACTCGTCGGCCTCGCCGCTGACGCTCTCGTCCTCGCCGTAGCGGCGCTGGTACAGCTCCCAGGGCTGGTCGTGGCTGTCCTCGGGGATGAAGCACAGACCGTCGCGGTCGATATTGCCGAAGGCCCACATGAGTCTGGTGAGGTGCTCGGGGGCTCCGCTGTTGCGCAGCTCGTTGACGGTGTAGCCGCGGTTGGCCACGTTCCAGTCAGCGAAGTACCCGATCCGCTCGGGTTCGCGTTGGTTCATGAGCACAAAGGTTCCCACGAGTAGTGCTACTGCGACGGCGGCCGCGCCCAGTACCAGCAGCGGACGCCGTCCGACGGGCGTCCTGGACGTGGGCGGGGTCGGAATGGCGTTCACACCTCGAAGGTAGGGGCACGGCGGCACCGGGGCGGGATGTTCGTCCCATGTCGGCCAGATCAGGCCGTTCCGGGACGTGCGGGAACCCGCGCGCCGTCTCACACGTTATAGGCGCGGTCACACATGAGACCCGGCCGGTTCAGCTCCGATGTTCGGAGCCTTCAGCCACCGCTGGCCACCTCTAGCCGCTGCGCAGGAAGTCCTTCAGGGTGCCTGCCCGCGAGGGATGGCGGAGCTTGGCGAGGGTCTTGGCCTCGATCTGCCGGATCCGCTCACGCGTGACCCCGAACTCCCTTCCCACCTCCTCCAGGGTGCGCGGATGGCCGTCGGCCAGGCCGAAGCGCAGCCGGATGATGCGCTGCTCGCGTTCGGAGAGGTCACCCAGGAGCACCCGCAGCTGTTCCTGGAGTAGCGTGAAGGCAGCCGCCTCGACCGGCATCACCGCGTCGGAGTCCTCGATGAAGTCACCGAAGTCGGACTCCTCGTCGCCGATGGGCGCCTGAAGGGAGACGGGTTCGCGGGCGATGCGCTGGATCTCCAGGACCCGGTCCCCGCCGAAGCCCGCGGCGGAGGAGATCTCCGCGACGCTCGGTTCGCGGCCGAGCTGCTGGTGGAGCTGGTGTTGGACCCGGACGAGCTTGTTGATGGTCTCGACCATGTGCACCGGAATGCGGATGGTGCGGGCCTGGTCGGCGATGGCCCGGGTGATGGCCTGGCGGATCCACCAGGTGGCGTACGTGGAGAACTTGAAGCCCTTGGAGTAGTCGAACTTCTCCACCGCGCGGATCAGGCCGAGGTTGCCCTCCTGAATCAGGTCCAGGAAGAGCAGTCCGCGCCCCATGTAGCGCTTGGCGATGGACACGACCAGGCGCAGGTTGGACTCGATCAGGCGCCGTTTGGCGCGCCGGCCCTCCTCCACGAGGTCAGCCAGCTCCTCGGCGGTGCAGTACCCCGGTTCGGGTTCGCGGCGCTGCGCGCACAGACCCGCCTCGATGGCCTTGGCCAGGTCCACCTCCTCCTGCGCGGTCAGGAGCGGGACCCGGCCGATCTCGCGCAGGTACATGCGAACCAGGTCGGAGCCGGTGCGGCGGCCCGGGTCGACGACGGGGGCCGCCTCCTCGGGTTCGGCCACCTCGACCCCGACACGGGCCAGGTCGGTGATGGTCTGGTCCAGGGAGTCGGGGGACGCGTCCAGGCGTTCCAACGCCGACGCGACCTCCCCACGACTCATCG
This sequence comes from Nocardiopsis valliformis DSM 45023, assembly GCF_000340985.1. Classification (NCBI taxonomy): domain Bacteria; kingdom Bacillati; phylum Actinomycetota; class Actinomycetes; order Streptosporangiales; family Nocardiopsidaceae; genus Nocardiopsis; species Nocardiopsis valliformis. Next base: position 209,264 of record NZ_ANAZ01000004.1, on the reverse strand, counting down.
TTCCCCGGCCAGAGTCGGGTAGTAGTCGGACCACCTGACGAATAGGTGGTATTTCGCTGGTAACAACGGTGGGAGCCACCACTACATTGTGCCCACACCCCTAGCCCAATAGGGAGATCTATTATTGTCACCCCCGTGCTACATACCCCCGGAGTCGGACTCCTGCAATGCTCGTTTCTGCTGGCCAAGCTGCATAAGCTCGACGAAAATCCGGTTGTACTCCTCCGGCTGAGCCGCCTGGTCAATCCGGTGCAGCTCGGATTTGAGGTTTGACTCGCGCCGGTTGATGGAATGAGTTCTGATTGTGTCCAGCATTTGCTGGGCGAAATGTTCGTCAAGTTCTCCATAGAACTCGATCGCCTCTACACCCAGGCGTGTGACGAAATCGCGCTGAACATCATTCGGCGCGGCGTCACGAAGGGTGAGCGCCCAGCTTTCCGGGTCGGTCACGCCCGCGATCCCGCCCTGTTCCCGAATGAGCTGGAGGACGGCCCTGTGCTGGGGGACGGTGAAGTCCTCGTCGGTGAGGGTGTCGAAGCCCCGGGCCAGGTTCGGGTGCTTGACCGCGACCTTGAGCGCCTGCCGCTCCCGCTGCACCGAGGGGTCACGCAGGTCGTAGGGGGCGCTCCGGGCGTCGGGGGTGGGCACAGGCGACGCCTGTGGTCCGGGGCGGCCCGAGCCCTTGCCCCGGCCCATGTGCTGGCGCACGCGGCGCAGCACGAAGGACTCGTCCATGAGCCCGAGCCAGCGGTCCAGGTTCTTACCGTAGGTGAGTCGGACTCCCTCGTCCCGGATACTGGCCACCACGGGGGCCGCCGCGTCCAGGGCGGCGATGCGCCCCTCGGCGCTGGACAGGTCGTAGCCCTCGACGATGTTGCGGATCATGAACTCGTACAGCGGGCTGGCCCCGTCCACGAGGTCGGCCACCGCCTGCGGGCCGTGCTGGAGCCGCAGGTCGCAGGGGTCGAGCCCGTCCGGCTGGACCGCCACGAAGGTCTCGGAGGTGAACCCGTGCTCCTCGGCGAAGGCGCGCACGGCGGCCTTCTGCCCGGCTTTGTCGCCGTCGAAGGTGAACACGACCTTGCTGCCGTGGTTGGAGCGGCCCAGCAACATCCTGCGCAGGATCTTGAGGTGGTCCTCACCGAACGAGGTGCCGCAGGTGGCGACCGCCGTGGTCACCCCGGCCTCGTGGCAGGCCATGACGTCGGTGTAGCCCTCGACGATGACCGCCTTGCTCTGCCGGGAGATCTCCCGCTTGGCCAGATCCAGCCCGTACAGCAGGCGCCCCTTGTGGAAGATGGGGCTCTCGGGGGAGTTGAGGTACTTGGGCCCGTCCTCCTCGGCGGCCAGCTTGCGCGCACCGAACCCGACCACTTCCCCGGTGACCTCGCGCACCGGCCACAGCAGCCGGTTCCGGAACCGGTCGTAGGCCCCGCGCCGCCCCTGACTGGCCAGCCCGCCCTCGATGATCTCGGCGTCGGTGAAACCCTTGGTACGCAAGTGATCCGTGAGGTTCTGCCAACCGGCGGGCGCGAAGCCCAACCCGAACTGCTCGGCGTGCACCCGGTTGAACCCCCGCTCCGCCAGGAACCGCCGCCCGATGACCGCCTCGGCTGACAGCAGCTGCTCGGAGTAGAACTGCGCCGCTGCCTTGTGGGCGTCCAGCAGCCGCTGTCGCTTGCCCTCGTCCCTCCGGGAGGTACTGCGCCCGCCCTCCTCGTAGCGGAGCACGATCCCGGTCTGCCGCGCCAGCGACTCGACCGCGTCGGTGAAACTGAGGCTGTCGATCTGCTGCACGAACGAGATGACGTCCCCGCCCTCTCCACAGCCGAAGCAGTTCCCGGTGAGGATGTTGTCTTCGAGGACGAAGGCGTGCCCCTCGTCCACGACGGCGCAGAAGACCTCTTCACAGCGGTCGGTCTCCTCGACCGAGCGCACGGTCCAGCCCCGGCGGGCGAACTTCTTCTCAGCCCCGGTGAAGCGCATCCGGTGCTCGTCGTGGAGGAAGAACTCCTCGGTCAGGTCTTCGTTGACGAAGTGCACCCGGAAGAGCGAGGAGGGCTCACGCCCGGGGAAGCCCTCACGTACCTGTTCGGTGATCCCGTAGGTGCCGATCCCGAGCCGGGTCGCGACCATGCGGACATGCTCTAGTACGGAGCGGTCGGCGCAATTGAGCAGGACCGTCCCGTCCTTGGAGACATGTCCGTCCGCGGCGAGGTACCCGGCGAGCCATCCATAGAGGTAGGAATGGGACTCGTCCAGGGGCGGCAGGTCCTTGAAGAAGCCGGGCAGGTGGTGAATAAGGATCTGACGGCCACGTTGGCTGGTCTCACTATTGGGGAACCACTTGAGTAGCCCGGGGTCCTTCTCAATGTCCAACTCCGCCATGCTGCCACGCCCCAGGCGAGTGCCGTCACCGAAAGTGATGCCGTGCGCGACCCCGAACGGTGAGGGCGTGGTCCCGGTGACCTTCTTGGGCGGGAAGACGTAGGCGAGGCGGTGGTCAGGGCGCAGCTCCTCGGTGGTGACCTCGCGCACCTTCGAGCTGTCCTTGCCCGCCTGGACGAACCACCGGTGCTCGGGGGTGGCGTGGATCTCCTTGCGCTGGCCGTTCCGGCTCAGGGTCAGCCGCATCAGCCGCTGCACGCCGAAGGAGTAGAAGGGCGCCTCCACCCAGGTGGCGCTCTTCGTGAGGATCGTGTGTCTGCCCCCGGCCAGTTCGCGGATAGGCCTGACCCCGTCCCGGGTCAGTACCCGCGTCTCGCCTGCCAAGCAGTACCAGAGGTTCTTGGCGGGGGTGACGTTGAAGGAGGGGGACTTCTCGTCGTGGAAGGGGCAGAGCCCCTTGAGCGAGCCCCCGCCGGCGTTGCGCAGTTGGAGGTACTCACCGATCACGTCAGCGATGGGGGTGCGCTCGCGTACGAGGGCGATGTCTTCGTCTTTGATCCGGCCTGCCACGGTTTCCAGCCTAGTTCGCTCCGGGGACCTTCCGGCCACGGGTCCACAGGCCGGGCTCTCCCGACGCGCTATCTGCCGGACATCTGGGCGCTAGCTGAGGGTTGGGCCCGGATACCGCCGTAGAGGACCATTTCCTTCCCCCGGGAGATCCTTCCGGTGCGAGACCGTACTCCTGCTCACGGGCCCGGCCGAAGATGGGTCCTGCAGCCCGGTGTGAGCCAGACCCTGGCCCTGGTGCCGGGCGGGTCTTCCGGGGGATCCGCGGCTACCAGTGGGCCAGCGAGCGCCTAACGAAGACGGCGCGCGGGAGGCGGCCCGGTGCTTTGGCGCACGCGCGGGCGGTCTCGGGGTGGTCGGGAACGGTGGTGAGGACGCCGACCAGCCGGGCGACGTCGTGCATGACGGGGCTGCGTCCGCGCCGTTCGGGCATGCCCTGGTCCCTCGTTCGTGGTGGCCGTGCGCACTGAGCAGTGTGTGCGCCGGCACGGGGCCCGTCAAGACCGGTAAACGCCGCCAGTTTCGGAACTTTCCGTATGTTCCGAGTCTTGCCGTCCCGGGTCCTGCTGTATCGGTCAGCGCACGAGCTGGGCGTGCAGCGCGATGGCCGAGGTATCGGTGAGGGAGGCGACCTGGTCGACGATGACACGCAGAGCCGCGGCGTCGTTGGGCGCGTTCTCGAAGGAGTCGCGGAACTGCGGGTCGAGGGCACCGGGGGCGCCGAGCCGCAGGGCGCCGACCAGTTCGGTGATGGTGCGGCGTTCCTCGGCCTGGTAGATCCGGGCCTCTTCGCGGGACATGACGAAGTGCGCGGCTACCGCCTTGAGCAGGGCACACTCCAGGAGGGTGCGGCGGGGCAGGACAAGGTCGGCGCGGTAGCGGGTGAGGCGGCCGGGGCCGTGGGCCTTGCGGGTGGCGCGTTCGGCGGCCCGGCAGAAGCGGCCGATGAGTTCGCTGGTGAGGTTCTTGAGGGCGGCCAGGGAGGAGAGGTCGCCGGTGAACTCGCTGGGCCAGACGGGCTCGGCCAGCAGTTCGGTGAACACCTCGTCGAGTTCGGCCTCGTCGGCGTCGCAGTAGTGGGCGGCGGCGATGCGGCAGACCTCGGCGCGCTGGCCGGGGTCACGCAGGGCGGCCATGCTGACCAGTCCGGCGTGCAGGGCGTCCTCGACGTCGTGCACGGAGTAGGCGACGTCGTCGGCCCAGTCCATGACCTGTGCCTCGAAGCAGGTGCGCCCGGCGGGCGCGCCCTCGCGCAGCCAGGCGAAAGCCTCGGAGTCGTCGGGGTAGCAGTTGAACTTGTGGGTGTCGCCGCCCTCGCCGCGACGCCAGGGGTACTTGACGGTGGCGTCCAGGGTGGCACGGGTGAGGTTGAGCCCGGCGCTGCGGCCGTCGGGGTCGATGACCTTGCCCTCCAGCCGAATGAGCAAGCGCAGGCTCTGGGCGTTGCCCTCGAACCCGCCGCAGGCCGCAGCGGCCTCGTCCAGCGCACGTTCGCCGTTGTGGCCGAAGGGCGGGTGGCCGAGGTCGTGGGACAGGCAGGCGGCCTCGACGAGGTCGGGATCGCAGCCCAGGGCCTGACCGAGTTCGCGGCCGATCTGGGCGCACTCCAGGGAGTGGGTGAGCCGGGTGCGCGGGAAGTCGCTCACCCCGGGTTGGACGACCTGGGTCTTGGCGGAGAGCCGGCGCAGGGCGGAGCTGTGCAGGACGCGGGCGCGATCCCGTTCGAAGGGTCCGCGTCTGCGGCTCTTGCGTGACTCCTGGTGCAGGCGTTCGGTGTCCCGCGCGGTGTAGGCCGACACGGTGTTTTCGGGTCGTGCGGTGTTTTCGGGTCGTGCGGTGTTCTCGGTGCGCACGGGTTCGCCGGGGGTGGTCGTCATGGCCCCGAGCCTACTTCCCGGCTGTGACAGAACGCGTCATTGGCCCTGGTCAGGCCGCGTTGACGCGGATGTCGCTGCTGTCGTTGAAAATCCAGTAGTACCAGAGAGAGGCGGTTTCTCTGGTGATGTACCACAGCTGGGTGCGGCGTTCGATGACGGCCGGGCCGGAGCGTGAGGGTGAGGTGCCCGCCTCGATGCCGTGGTCGGCGGCCATGACCTTGGAGCGCAGGCTGTGCCAGGGGTCGGAGACGAGGATGGCGGTCTCCCACTCGTTGGCGGTGAAGACCTCCTCCATCGCCTGGAAGCTCTGGAGGGTGTCGCTGCCCTCCTCCACCGCGATGACCTGTTCGGCGGGGATGCCCACCTCCACGAGCCAGTTCCGGCCCGCGGCTGCCTCGGTGTAGGCGTCGTCGGGCTGTTTCCCGCCGACGGTGACGATGTAGGGTGCCACACCGTCCAGGTAGAGGACCTGGGCCTGGCGCAGGCGGGCCTCGAAGACGGGTGAGGGAACACCGTTGTACTGGCTGGCGCCGAGCACGATGATGGCGTCGGAGGCGGTGCGGTCGTCCTGACGGGCGGTGTACCAGACCCAACCCCAGGTGCCGGGCGGGATGGCCAGGGCGGTGACCAGAATCAGGGCGATGATCCAGCGCACACGGAAGCGGCGTCGTTTGCGTCGCTTGGGCTGGTGGGGCCGGGGCTCGCGGGGCGGGACGGAGCGGCGGCCGCGATGTCGGCGGGGTTCGTCCGCCCGCGGTTCCTCCCACGGCTGTTCACCCGCCGGGTCCGTGTGACCCTGCTCGTCCGAACCGCGGCCGGCCGGATCCGCGTCACCCTGCGCCTCCCGGTACAGGGGGCGGTCCCCCTGGGCGCGCGGCAACGGCCGGTCCCGGACGAACCTGCGGGTGAACGCATTATTCTCGTCGCCCGCCTCGGAGCGGTTGAACTCGCGGGTGTCCCCTGCGCCGTCGTCGCCGGTGAACACCTGGGTGGCACCGCCATCGGCCGGGGCCTGGGGCGCCCTGGAGAACTCCCGCGTGGCCTCGGCGGCCGGGGCGGATCCGGAGAACCCGTCACGGGAGAAGACCTGGGTGGCCTCGTTGTCAGCGGAGACCGGAGTTGTGGTGGGGTCCTCCCACGGCTCTTCGCCGCGACCGTCGCTGGCCGTTCGCACCGGCTCACCTCCGCTTGGTTTGATCTGGACACGGTACGCCCACTGGGACGCCCGGTGTCCACCGCTGGTTCGCGGGCATCCCCGGCTGGCGAAGGGGAGTGGACGTGGGGTAGGTGGCCGAACGTGCCCGAGCTCCCGCCGGTGGGATGGCGGATTCAGACATCGTGTATGAGCAGCGTACCGACGGCTAGAATATATCACGAACAGGTCACAGCCGACTTTCCGGTCGACCTCCGCCGTGATGCCCGATTCTAGTCGCCCCGGACCCGTGAAGCGCCCGTGGCGGCGCGCCTGTCGTAGGCGCGCCGCCACGTCGGCCCGGTTCGGCTCAGATCCGGCCCCGGGTCAGGATCAGCCCTGGGCGGAGCGCCCTGCGGCCCGGCCCGCCTCCAGGCGGGCCACGGGTACCCGGAAGGGCGAGCAGGAGACGTAGTCCAGGCCCACCTTGTGGAAGAAGTGCACCGAGGCCGGGTCACCGCCGTGCTCGCCGCACACACCGAGCTTGATACCCGGACGAGCGGCGCGGCCCTCCTCCACCGCGATGCGGATCAGGCGGCCGACGCCGTCCACGTCCAGGGACTCGAACGGCGACACCCCGAAGACTCCCTTCTCCAGGTAGGCGGAGAAGAAGGAGGCCTCCACGTCGTCGCGGGAGAAGCCCCACACGGTCTGGGTGAGGTCGTTGGTGCCGAAGGAGAAGAACTCGGCGTTCTCCGCGATCTGCCCGGCGGTGAGCGCGGCCCGGGGCAGCTCGATCATGGTGCCGACCGGGAAGTCCAGCTCCAGGCCGTTCTCCTCGCCCACCTCGCGCAGCACGCGCTGGGCGTCGTCACGGATGATCTCCAGCTCCTGGACGGTACCGACCAGCGGAATCATGATTTCCGGACGGGGGCGGCCGCCCTCCTTGATCCGGTCCACCGCGGCCTGGGCGATGGCGCGGACCTGCATGGTGAACAGGCCGGGCACGACCAGGCCCAGGCGCACGCCGCGCAGGCCCAGCATCGGGTTCTGCTCGTGGAGCTTGTGTACGGCCTGCAGGACGCGCAGGTCGTTCTCGTGGCTCTCGCCGCGGGCCTCGGCCACCGCCACGCGCACCGACAACTCGGTGATGTCGGGCAGGAACTCGTGCAGCGGCGGGTCGAGCAGGCGGACGGTGACGGGCAGGCCGTCCATGGCGTCGAGGATGCCGTTGAAGTCCGCGCGCTGGAGTGGCAGCAGGGCGTCCAGGGACTCCTGCTGCTCGTCGGGGGTGTCGGCCAGGATGAGGCGCTCGACCAGCTGGCGGCGGTCGCCGAGGAACATGTGCTCGGTGCGGCACAGGCCGATGCCCTGGGCGCCCATGCGGCGGGCGCGGGCCGCGTCCTCGGGGGTGTCGGCGTTGGCGCGCACGTACATGCGGCGGGCGGCGTCCACGTAGTGCATGAGCCGGTCCACCGAACGCACCAGGTCGTCGGCCTGGTCGGAGGCGGGGTCGATCTCGCCCTCGAAGTAGCGGACCACCGGGGAATCCACGACCGGCACCTCGCCGAGGTAGACCTGGCCGCTGGTGCCGTCGATAGCGATGACGTCGCCCTCCTCGATCACCTCGCCGCCCGGCGCCGTCATACGCCGGTTCTTGGTGTCGATGTCGAGCTCTTCCGCACCGCAGACGCAGGTCTTGCCCATGCCGCGGGCGACGACGGCCGCGTGCGAGGTCTTGCCGCCGCGGCTGGTGAGGATGCCCTCGGCGGCGATCATGCCCTCGAGGTCGTCGGGGTTGGTCTCGCGACGGCAGAGGATGACCTTCTCGCCGCTGCGCGACCACTTGACGGCGGTGTAGGAGTCGAAGACGGCCTTGCCCACCGCGGCGCCGGGCGAGGCGTTCATGCCGCGGCCCAGGCGGTGGACGCCGTCCCCGGCGGCGGCGACGTCGTCGAAGCGCGGGAACATCAGCTGGGCGAGCTGGTCGCCGGTGACGCGCTGGACCGCCTCGTCGAGGGTGATCATGCCCTGGTCGACGAGCTGGTCGGCGATACGGAAGGCGGCCGCGGCGGTGCGCTTGCCCACGCGGGTCTGCAGCATCCACAGTTTGCCGCGCTCGATGGTGAACTCGATGTCGCACAGGTCGCGGTAGTGGTTCTCGAGCGTGTCCATGATGCCCATGAGCTGCTCGTAGCTACGGGCGTCGATCTTCTCCAGATCCGCGAGGGGAACGGTGTTGCGGATGCCCGCCACCACGTCCTCGCCCTGCGCGTTCTGGAGGTAGTCGCCGTAGACACCGGGCTGGCCGGAGGCAGGGTCGCGGGTGAAGGCGACGCCAGTGCCCGAATCCATGCCGAGGTTGCCGAAGACCATGGAGCAGATGTTGACGGCGGTGCCCAGATCAGCGGGGATGCGCTCCTGGCGGCGGTAGAGCACGGCGCGGGGCGCGTTCCAGGAATCGAAGACCGCCTTGACCGCGAGCGTCATCTGCTCGCGCGGGTCGGTCGGGAAGGGCTTGCCGGTCTGCTCGGCGACGATCTCCTTGAACCGGGCCACGAGCTGACGGAAGTCGTCGGCGTCCAGGTCCAGGTCGTTGGTGATGCCCTTAGCGGCCTTGAGCTCGTCGATGACGTCCTCGAAGAGCTCGCCGTCGATGTCCTGCACGGTCTTGCCGAACATCTGGATGAGGCGCCGGTAGGAGTCCCAGGCGAAGCGCTCGTCACCACCCTGGGTGGCCAGGCCGACGACGGACTCGTCGTTGAGGCCGATGTTGAGGACGGTCTCCATCATGCCGGGCATGGAGAATCTGGCACCCGAACGTACACTCACCAGGAGCGGATCATCGGGCTGGCCGAGCCTGCGCCCCATGGACTTCTCGAGTTCCTTGAGGTTGGCCTCGATCTCGGCGTCCAGGCCCGCGGGAACGGCACCGCTCTCCAGGTAGTGACGGCACGCCTCGGTAGTGATGGTGAAGCCGGGGGGAACCGGGAGACCGATGTTGGTCATCTCGGCGAGGTTGGCCCCCTTGCCACCGAGCAGATCCTTCAGGTCCTTGTTGCCCTCGGTGAACTTGTAGACGTACTTGGTCACGGGGGTGCTCCCTCGTTCTCTCTCGGCGACTCGGCGTCGGGTCGGCCAGCTGTTGGGCGCGACTCTATCCACACTCCGCAAAAGTAACCCTCCATGAACCACCGTTTTACGGCATAACACCTGTTCACAGGCGTTAAAAAGGTCTATACCAATGGTCCAGCTTGGGCACACGTGTCCCCACGAGCCAAAACGGCACAGGGGTAGCGATGTGGCAGGCGACACCGCTGGTCACGGGCGCTTGACCGCAACCTAACAGTAGGTCAAGAGTGAACAGCGCCAACCAAAACCAGGAACACAACCACTCCCCCGCCACGCAGGCCTCCCGGCAAGCGACTGTGCGGCGCGACACAGCATTACCAGGAAGTAACCTACGCATCCGTAAGTTAGGCTTTGCGGTGTGGCCCGCCACCGAGCGGGGTTCACTGGACCAAAGGGGTGCGAAGGTTGTCGAAGGACCGGGAAACAGGGAACGCGGAGGCCTCCGTCCCCGAACGGGCCGCCGCTGCCGCCGGAGATCTTCTGGAGGCCGTCAAACCCCGCCTCCGCGGCTGGCTGCACCTGGGCACCGCCCCGATCGCCCTGGCCGCGGGCATCGTCCTGGTGGTACTCTCCCCCACCGTGCCCGCCATGATTGCCAGCGCGGTGTACGCCCTCAGCTCGGTGATGCTGTTCAGCACCTCGGCCGTCTACCACGTGGGCCGCTGGTCCCCGCGCGCACAGAAAGTCCTGCGCCGCATGGACCACTCGAACATCTACCTGATCATCGCGGGCACCTACACGCCGTTCATCGTGCTCGTCCTGGAGGGCACCCTGCGCACGGCCATGCTCGCGCTGGTCTGGGGCGGGGCCATCGCCGGGGTGGCGTTCAAGCTCCTGTGGCTGAACTCCCCGCGCTGGCTGTCCACCGCCCTCTACCTGGCCATCGGCTGGGTCGCGGTCCTGTTCATCCCGGACCTGGTCAACGGCACCCACCCGGCCGCCTGGATCCTCATCCTCGTGGGCGGCGTGCTCTACAGCGTCGGCGCCGTGGTCTACGGCCTCAAACGACCCGACCCCGCCCCGCGCTGGTTCGGCTTCCACGAGATCTTCCATTCACTGACCATCGCGGCGTTCGTCTGCCACTACATCGCGGTGTCGTTCGTGGTCTACACCGTGACCTGACCGGGCCGAACGGGACGGAAGCATCCCGAGCGCGCAAACGCACTCCCCCGTCCGGGCCAGGCCCGGGCACCCATCGGCCAGTGGTCTTCCAGCCGATCGGCCCGCGCCGCGCCCATGTCATCGGCAACCGCGCAGACGATGCCGTCACGATTTACTCACGCGGCAGGACAAGGAGGGTGAAACTCCCCCAGACTCCCTCAGGCCTGACGCTAGGTTGGGAATCGGTTCCCCTGCCGTGTGCGGCGGGGAAACCGAAGAGGCGGTCGGAAACCACATCCCCCCGGGTCCGGCCGCCTCGCCATGTCGGTTCCACGCGAATCGAGGGCCGACCCGCACAGTTCCTCTACGCGAAACCCCTTAACCACGGGCCTTCGAGACGGTACAAACGTCTGGGACAGCCGGACTCGACGGATGCGGTGGTTCATGGGCGAAACAAGCGGACAACACACCGAGGTCGGCGGGTACCGGCTGATCCGGGAGATCGGTCGAGGCGGCTTCGGCACCGTCCACCTGGCGGAGGCCCCCGACGGCAGCCGAGCGGCCGTGAAGCTGCTCCACCTGTCCCCCGACACCGACCTTCGCTTCGCCACGATGTTCGCCACCGAGGTGGACGCGGCCCGCCGGATCAGCCCCTTCTGCATCGCCCAGGTCCTGGACGCCGATCCACACGCCGAACAGCCCTGGATCGCCAGCGAGTACATCGAGGGCCGCACCCTCGCCGAAGAGGTCCGGGCCGACGGCCCCCGCACCGGAGCCGACCTGCAGCGCCTGGCCGTCTCGACCTCAACCGCGCTGACCGCGATCCACCGCGCGGGCATCGTGCACCGGGACCTCAAACCGGAGAACATCATGATGGCCCCGGACGGGCCGAGGGTGATCGACTTCGGAATCGCCCGCGCCTTCGAGGAGACGGCCCGGTTCACCGCAACCGCCCGAATCGGGACCCTCCCCTACATGGCCCCCGAACGGCTGGACGACACCCCGCACCTCACCCCGGCCGTGGACGTCTTCGCCTGGGGCGCCGTCATCGCCTACGCGGCCAGCGGCCGCCATGCGTTCTCGGGCAGCCGCCAGACCGCCGTCATCAAACGCATCCTGATGGACGAACCCGACTGCTCCGGAGTCCCCGATGAACTGCGCGGCCTGGTGACCCGCTGCTTGTCAAAGGACCCCGAGCAAAGGCCGACCGCCCACCAGGTCCTCAACATCCTCCTAGGCCAAACGGAAGAAAGCGCCGACGTGGACACCGCCCTGACCCAGGGCAACCTCAAGGCGACCCGTGAACTAACCACGGAGGCGCAGGGACTTCCCCCCACCCGCAAGGAAACCTCGAAGGTGCTTCGGGAGGAAGTGACTCCGGTTCCGGATCCCGAGCTGCTGCAGCCGCCCCCCGCCCCCACGACCCCTCCTTACCATTTCGCTGGTCGCCTCCACCACAGCGTGGGCGAACTCGCCGAAAGCATGCAGGCAAAACCGAGCACCGCAGCTGAGGTGTTCGCGAACCGCGACGAACGGGCAGCCCTGGCCAGCTGGATTATCGAGGATCTTGGAGAAACCCGGATCGACCGGAGCCTGTTGAGGAAGCAGCCCAAGAACGCCAGGATGGCGGTCCTTCTCTTCGTCTCACAGGCACGCCCTGATCTGCCTCCGCGTTACGGAGATATCGACCTGAGCCTGTCCGCATTACATGAGGCACCAGATCAGCCGGGGGTTCCCCTCGTCAGTCCCATCCCCCTCGCTGGATTCAGGAACAACACCCTTGAGGTCATGGAAGTGATGGCCGCACATAAGTGCCAGAACTCCGAACATCTCTGCCCAGCAGGTGAGGGCTGCGCCCAGTACCGCCGCCTCATCGAGGACGTCCGGGAAGCGCAGCGGGCATATAAGACGGAGAGTCTCCCCTATATCCGGTGGACGGAAGAGCACCACCCTCATGGGGATTGGGAGCAGGACTGGACGAGTCACTTCGAGGCCAGTGAAATCACGTTTATCTTCTACACCCTCAGCGAGCAGCAGGCAGAGCAGCAGAGCAACGAACTGCACGGGCTAATCAACGAGCAGTGGAAGCAGGCTCTTCCGACCGAACCCACTCCCGACATGCCGGTCAGCGAGCGTGTGAGCCGAAACCTGGTGATCAGCGCACTCTGCCAAACGCTCAGCGAAGTCGTCACCAGCGACAAGCGACTCAGCAACCGGAGAAAGGTGCTGGAGGAGTTCGTACCAGCGCGCAGGGAGGCGAACAAGATCATCGGTAACCACGGCTGGGATTACGGCTTCGTCGTCGCTGTGGCCACCTTCGCTCTGGTGATCGTGGTGGGGGCCGACCCCAGCCAGGAACCGCGCATCGACTTGGCTCTGCCCTCAGCTCTCGTCGTCTTCTCCGTGATCGTCGGCATCAAGAAGAGCACGACGGACAACGCGGTCAACGTCCTCCTCAAGGACATCACGGATCCCTTCAAGCACGTGCGAAACCCAAAGGAAAAGCTAGAAAAGGCTACCCAGACCCTCGAAAAAGTCATGAAGGAGATCCGCGTGATGGAAAAGGCCCGAGAGGAACTGGCGCGTATTTCCCGCAACAGGTAGATCCGGAGTTGTCCCCGGAGCGGACCGCCGCTCCCTTCCGGCTTCCTCCAGCTCATACCCGCACGTAGGGCACATGCAAAAGCCGCCCGTCCCCTCGTGGGAACGGGCGGCCTTTCACACCTTCTGCTCTAGGAGCTCTGCCCTAGCAGCCGGGGAGGCGCTCCAGCAGGTACATCTCGACGCGGTCCAGCGACACACGCTCCTGCGACATGGTGTCGCGCTCGCGCACGGTCACCGCGTTGTCCTCAAGCGTGTCGAAGTCCACCGTCACGCAGAACGGCGTACCGATCTCGTCCTGGCGGCGGTAGCGGCGGCCGATCGCGCCGGCGTCGTCAAACTCCACGTTCCAGCGCTTGCGCAGCAGGGCGGCGAGGTCGCGGGCCTTGGGCGAGAGGTCGGTGTTGCGCGACAGCGGCAGGACCGCGGCCTTGACCGGGGACAAGCGCGGGTCCAGGCGCATCACGGCGCGCTTCTCCAGCTTGCCCTTGGCGTTGGGCGCCTCGTCGACGTTGTAGGCGTCCAGCATGAACGTGAGCACCGCCCGGTCGACACCGGCCGCGGGCTCGATGACGTACGGAATGTAGCGCTCGTTGTTCTCCTGGTCGAAGTACGACAGGTCGACGCCGGAGGCCTCGGCGTGCGTGCGCAGGTCGAAGTCGGTGCGGTTGGCCACGCCCTCGAGCTCACCCCACTCACTGCCCTGGAAGCCGAAGCGGTACTCCAGGTCCACAGTCCGCTTGGAGTAATGGGACAGCTTCTCCTGCGGGTGCTCGTAGATGCGGAGGTTGTCCTTGGCGATGCCCAGGTCCAGGTACCACTGGTGGCGCTGGTCGATCCAGTACTGGTGCCATTCCTCATCGGTACCGGGCTTGCAGAAGAACTCCATCTCCATCTGCTCGAACTCGCGGGTCCGGAAGATGAAGTTGCCCGGGGTGATCTCGTTACGGAACGACTTGCCGATCTGGCCGATGCCGAAGGGAACCTTGCGGCGGGCGCTCTGCTCGACGTTCTTGTAGTTGATGAAGATGCCCTGCGCCGTCTCGGGGCGCAGGTAGGCGAGGCCCTTCTCGTCCTGGACCGGACCCAGGTAGGTGCGCAGAAGGCCGTTGAACATGCGCGGCTCGGTGAAGGAGGCCTTGGAACCGCAGTTGGGGCAGGCGATAGCCGCCAGGCCCTCCTCCGGCTCCTTGCCGTGCTTCTCCGCGTAGGCCTCGATGAGGTGGTCCGCGCGGAAGCGCTTGTGGCAGGACTGGCACTCGGTGAGCGGGTCCACGAACTCCTTGACGTGGCCGGAGGCCTCCCAGACCTCGCGGGCCAGGATCACGCTGGAGTCCAGGCCGACGATGTCGTCCCGCTCCTGCACCATCGAACGCCACCACTGACGCTTGACGTTGTTCTTCAGCTCCACGCCAAGGGGGCCGTAGTCCCAGGCGGCGCGCAGACCTCCGTAGATCTCACTGGAGGGGTAGACCAGACCTCGGCGTTTGGCGAGGTTGACCAGTGCGTCCATTGCCTCTGACTTGGCGGCCATGGGGTGACTCTCCATCCGGCTGGCGGTCGGTGGATCGCTGTTCGCGATACATCGTCGGGTCTGTTGGGAAGCGGTCCGCACGCGGAGCCACGGATGTGGCGCACCGGGCGACCGCTTCCCCCCAGGCTAGAGCAATCCGGAGGCGGGCGCGCACTCTTTGTTCGGAGCCGGAGTCCGCCCGAGCACGCGTAGTACGCACCGCGGAGCCGGCGTCAGGAGGGAGCGTCTGCGCTGGTGTCACCGCTGGCAAGGATCTCGAACGCGGTGGGCTCGTCGATGGCCCGGGAGAGCAGCGGCACCGCGGTGATCTTGACGTCGAAGTTCGACAGGGCCCGTCGGTAGTAGCCGGCGCCGTCCCATTCGGTGACCACGGTCCACAGCGTGGGTTCGTCGGCGGCGCGTCCGATGCGGTGGCATCGGAAGCCCGGACGCTGGGAGAGGACCTCCACTGCGGCATCGGCGTCGGTTCGGAAGGCCTCGGTATCGGCCTCGGGCACGGAGTATCGGGTGATGACGATCACCGGACCATTGTGGCGCAGATGACGGAGCGGGCCGCCCCCGATGATGCTCGGGGACGGCCCGCGGCCACGGCCGGACCGCTACCGGCTCGGCCTAGTCCTTACCGAAGACCCGGTCCACGACCCTGGCCGACGCCTGACCGTCGTCCAAGGGGCAGAACTGGTCCACGAAGGACCGATACGAGGCGCTGCTCTTCTCCGCGACCTCGTCGATGTCCAGTAGGGCACCGATGACGTCGTCCGAGCGGGTCAGCAGCGGCCCCGGCGCGGTCTCCTCGAAGTCGAAGTAGAACCCGCGCAGGTTGTCCCGGTAGCTCTCCAGGTCGTAGGTGAAGAAGAGCATGGGCCGACCAGTGTTGGCGAAGTCGAACATCATCGACGAGTAGTCCGTGACGAGCACGTCGGTGATCAGGAAGAGCTCCTGGATCTCCGGGTACAGGGACACGTCGTAGACGAAGTCCTCCCCCACGATCGGGACGCTGTCCACCACGCGCGGGTGGCGGCGCACCAGCAGCACGTGGTCGTCACCGAGCTTCTCGTACATACGGCGCAGGTCCAGGTGCAGATCAAGCTTGTGCTTGCCACGCGTGTAGTACTTGTCGTCCCGCCAGGTGGGCGCGTACAGCACCACCTTCTTGCCCTCGGGCAGGCCGAGCAGGCGCCGGGTGCGTTCGGCGATCGCCTCGCGGTCCGGTGCGAAGAAGATGTCGTTGCGTGGGTAACCGGTCTCCAGGACCTCGCCCTCGAACCTGAAGGCGCTGCGCAGGATCGGGGTCGCCCAGGGGCTCGGCGAGACCAGGTAGTCCCACTGCCGGGTCTCCCACGCGAGCTTGTCGAAGTAGTCGCGCGACTTGCCGCGGATGTTCTCCACGTCAAAGCCGATCCGCTTGAGCATCGAACCGTGCCAGGTCTGCACGACCACCTGGTCCGGGTGGCGGTGGAACCACGCAGGCTGGCGGGAGTTGCTCACCAGGTACCGGCTGCGGGCCAGTTCCCGGTAGTACTCCTCGCCCTTGTGACGGACCGGGGTGAGGTCGTCCGGCAGTCGGACCTGCCCGTCGGCGACCAGCCATGACATCGGGTAGTCGGCCCACCTGTCCCGCTTGCGCAACTCGGCGTAGACGCTCTGCGGGCTGTCGGAGTACTGGCGCCCGGTGTAGGTGTCGAAGAGGATGCCCTCGGTGATCTCCTTCGCCCGCTGGGCCGGGTAGAAGGTCTCCCGGAGCTCGCGCTGGGCGAAGGTGCCGCGCTCGGCGGGGCGCAGGTCGGTACAGACCTGCAGCACCGGGATGCCGCGCCCCTGGTAGGAGAGCGTGTAGGCGCGCTCGGGGCTCTCGGTCTCCAGCGGCAGCCCGTGGATGAGGGTGTCGTCGAACTCCACACCCACGTCCGCGCCGGCCACGTCCGCGGCGGTTACCTCGGCGCCCTCCGCTCCCTTGGTCTTCTCGGCAGGCTCCTCCCTGACCCGGCCCCACAGCTGGTAGGTGCCGGTCGACAGGGAGAGCTCACCGGACAGGGTGGCGATGCGGGAGGGGTCGAACCGGGCCGTGAAGCGGTTTCCGGAACGCTCCACGGTGAGTTCGTGCTCCTCGTCCCGGCCCCGCGCCTTGGCAACGATGTTCAGGTCCACACCGGAGGGGAAGTCCCCGCCCAGGACCAGGACGCGCTCCTGCCACTCGGCGCGGTCGACCACCGGCCGGGCCCGACCCGCGCGCAGCCTGAGGTGGCCGGTGAAGGTGCGCTGGACGGCCAGCTGCTGCTGTGCGCCCTCGGAGTCGTAGGCGGTGGTCTCGACGTCCTCGGGCAGAACGAGCGGGAGGGTGCGCTGGTCGTCGGTGACCAGGTGGGCGTCCCACTCCTCCTGCCGGATCACCCCGCCGCACTCGCTGAGGCTGCGGGCGAAGAGCTCCTCACCCCTGATCCTGGAGTCGAAGCGGCCGCCCTGGATGGTGACCGGGTAGCTGAGCTGGGCCGTGCCCGGGCGCCGGACCAGCCGGAGCTCGGTGGCCTCGGCCGCGGGCGCGGACAGCAGCTCGCCGCTCAGGGACAGTTCAGCGGTCCGGGTGTCGAAGTGGTGCTCGGTGACCCGTACACGCGCCGGTTCGACCGCGATGACCAGGTGCTTGTCCTTGTTCCACTGCGGGCGGATCCACACGTCGTCGCCCACGCTCTGGTATCCGGGGCGCTCGGGCGGCCCGGCCACCGGACTGGACACGATGCGGCGCCGGGTCAGGCTGCGATTGAACACCACGAGCTCGACCTTCCACTCGCCCGGTACCCAGCCCCCCGAGGTGCGCAGGCGGCGCGGGTCCACGACGACGGTGAAGCCGCCGTAGTCGTGCCGGGCGGAGTCGGGCAGGTCGGGCAGGCGGTACTCGGCGGCCAGGCGGGTGCGCACCGGGACGCGGACTCGGCGCTTGGTGGCGGTGTTGACCACGAAGGCGATCGCGTGCTGCTGCCAGCGCTTGCGCGCCCGCAGGTTGCGGATGCCGAACCGGCCGCTGATGTGTAGGCGGCCGTTCTCCCAGCGGATGTCCTCGGTCTTCTGCCGAACCTTGATCTCGTCCTCGAGGCGGTAGATCTCCCGGGGCACGGCCTTGTCCGGGTCCTTGGCGCCGAAGAACGGGTAGCGAATGTAGTAGCCCAGCCCCTGCCGGACGACAGTGGCCTTCTTGATCTCCACGCTCTTGGCGAAGGTCGCGACCTCCAGCACGTCGGCCAGGCGCCGTTTGCGCACCAGGTGGAGCAGCAGGCGGTCCAGCACGTTGAGGCTGCGCAGGAGGGCGTTGGGGACCTCGTCGAGGTAGGTGTTCAGCAGCTCGATGGCGGTCTCGCGGACCTGCTCGTCGGCGTCGTCGAGCCGTAGGAGCATGCGGTGGAGTTCGCCCTGGAGGCGGATACGGTCCCACTGCTCGCGGTCGGCGCTGGTGAGCTCGGCGGAGAGTTCGCGCATGAGAGTGATGCGCCGGGTGAGTACCGCGCTGTCCAGGGGGATGCCCGCGCTCTCGCGTTCGCGCATCAGCAGGACTGGGGCGGGCAGGACGTCGACGGCCCGGGCGAGCAGCGTGGCCCGGCCGAGGGCGAGGTCGGTGTCCTCCGGGGCGATGTCGAGGTCGGGCAGGGAGTCCCAGAACTCCTTGCGCCAGAGCCGGTTGCCCAGGGTGGCGTCGGCCACCAGTCCGGGCACGGAGCGGGGGTCCTCGGCCAGCCGGTGGCGGCCGAACTTCCTGTGCGCCTTGGAGGGCGCGGCGCCCAGTTCGTTGAACTGGTGGACGTTGCCGACGACCAGGTCCGAGCGGGTGTCCGCGGCGCTGCGCACCAGGTAGGCCAGGGCGTAGGCGGTGAGCGCGTCGGAGCCGGCGAGGAAGAGCAGGTGGCTGCCGGTGGCCGCGGCACCGCCCAGGGAACGCGCCTCGGGGTGGTTCGGGGCCGGTTCGCCGGACAGCAGGGTGACGCTGAGCCCGGCGGGCGGCGCCTGAGCGAAGGCCGCGGCGGTGGCCAGGCCGTCCTCGCGGGCGGACTCGACGGCCTCGTCGCCCTGGTCGTTCTCCTCGGGGCGGGGCGCGTCGGGGTCGGGGAGGGTTCCCTCCTCGTCCCCGTTGTCGCCGTTGGCTCCGTTCAAGCCCTGATCAGCGGAGCCGGGTTCGGCGAGCGCCGGTCTCGGGGCGCCGTTGGTGGTGCGGACCGGGACGAGGACGACCTCGATGTCCGGCCGTGCGGCACCACCGGGCGCCGCGTCCCCGCCCTGGGTCTCGTCACGTTGACGGGCCAGGGAGTCGAGGCAGTTCTGCAAGTGTGGTTCGGTGACGTCGAACGTCACGACAACTGTGGGTTCGGGCACGGAAGTTGACACCCTCCGGAGGGTTCGTCGCTTGCACGACGTGCGGGCACCGTGGTGCGAACGGTCCGCGTTGATCAGACGGCCAGTAACTGAATGTAGGCGGTTCCTGACCCGTCGCGTGTCAAACCCGGAACAGAAGGGGATGCGGGTGCGAGGGGGGATCGCGCGGCGGTGTTGCGCTGCTGCCGCGCCTTCGCCCGGCGCTGTGCCAGGTCCCTGCACTAGGGTCAGATCCAACGTTTCAAGGATTACCACAGGCGCTGGGGCACGGTTCGCACACCTGAGGGCCCCTATCAGCCCCGGGCGGAGTACACAGCGCCGGGCCACAGGAAGAGGAACGGGCGGCGATGACCTCTCCCGAGCACGAGGACGAACGACGGCGAGCCGGGCAGGGACGCCCCCTTCCCCTGGGTGACAGCCTTCTCACACCGGGCGCCGGGCGGTTGCGCCGCGAGGTCGAGCAGCGCAGCGCGGTACCCCTGGTCTGGTTGCACCAACGGCCGCGGTGGATACCGCCGGTGATCTTGGGAGCACTGTTCATCGCGGGGCTGATGGCCCCCGGCCCACTGGGCGCGCTGTGTCTGCTGCTGGTGGCGGTGTTCTTCCTGTGGCTGGCCTACCTCACCTGGCCCTCCCTGGCCCGGCAGCAGCGGGTGCCCCGCGTGCTGATGATGCTGGTGGTGCTGGTCTTGGCTATGGCCCGGATGCTGGGTTTCTGAGGGACAGGCCTCTGAGGGACAGGACACCCCCGTCAATTTTGACAACCATTTTCGTTTTCGCGATAATGAAGCAGTGTCTGCCCAGTTCACGGAGGACGGGGCCCTGAGCCCCGAGACCCCGCCCGCCTTCCAGGCCATCGACGCGCGAGTCGCCTACGACGGCGTTCCCGTCCTCGACGACCTCAGCCTCGAGATACCCGTGGGTCAGACCATGGCCGTCCTCGGACCCAACGGTTCGGGCAAGTCCACCCTGATGCGCGCGATGCTCGGCATCGTCCCCCTCAGCTCCGGCGAGATCCTCGTACACGGCACGCCGCTGCGCCGGTTTCGGGACTGGAAGCGGATCGGCTACGTGCCTCAGCGGCTCACCGCCGGGGGCGCCGTGCCCGCCACCGTGCGCGAGATCGTCGCCTCCGGGCAGGTCGCCCGGCGCCGCCGGCTCTCCTGGCCGACCCGGGCCGACCGCGCTGCCGTCGACGAGGCCCTGGCCGCCGTGGACCTGTCCGACCGGGCCGGTAACGCCGTGCGCGAGCTCTCTGGCGGCCAGCAGCAGCGGGTGCTGATCGCCCGCGCGCTCGCCGGGCGGCCCGACACCTTCGTGATGGACGAGCCCATGGCCGGGGTGGACGCCGAGAACCAGCGCGCACTGGCCAAGGCCATCGCCCGCCTGCGCGACCACGGCAGCACCGTGGTCCTGGTCCTGCACGAGTTGGGCCCGCTGGAAGAGGTCATCGAGCGCTCGGTGGTGTTGGACCACGGCCGTATCGTGCACGACGGCACAGCGCCCGAGGCCACCGGGGAGTGCGCGCGTCCCGGACACGAGCACCAGCACCCCCACCCCGACCCCAACGACCCCGATCCGCACGCCGCGCCCACTGCCGCGCCGTCGGAGATGATCAGACTCGAGGTGCCCCGCCGTGACTGAGCTGCTCCAGTACGAGTTCATGCGGCGCGCGCTGATCGCCGCGGTGCTGGTCGGCCTGGTCACCCCGATCATCGGCACCTTCCTGGTCCAGCGGCGGCTCGCCCTGTTGGGTGACGGCATCGGCCACATCGCCCTGACCGGCGTGGCCCTGGGCCTGCTCACCAGCACTTCGCCGGTGCTCACCGCGGCCGTCGTGGCCACCGCGGGCGCCATCGTGATGGAGCTGGTCCGGGTGCGCACGCGTACCAGCGGCGACGTGGCGCTGGCGCTGCTGTTCTACGGCGGTATCGCGGGCGGTGTGCTGCTCATCGGGATGACCCCGGGGGCGAGCAACGCCACCCTGACCTCCTACCTGTTCGGCTCGGTGAGCACCGTTGGCGAGCAGGACATCTGGATCGTGGGTGTGCTGGCGGTCGGCGTGGTCGCGGTGCTGGCGGTGTTCGGCCGCGAGCTGTTCGTGCTGTGCCAGGACGAGGAGGTGGCCAGGGCGCACGGCCTCCCGGTCCGTTTCCTGAGCATCCTGCTGGCGGTGACCGCCGCGCTGACCGTGGTGATCGCGATGCGGGTGGTGGGTGTGCTGATGGTGAGCGCGCTGATGATCGTCCCGGTCGCCGCCGCCCAGCAGCTGAGCCGCAGCTTCCGAGTGACGATGGGGCTGGCGATCCTGATCGGACTGCTCTCCTCGCTCGGCGGGCTGACCACGGCCTTCTACTCCGACCTCTCGCCGGGCGCCACGATCGTGCTGCTCGCCCTGGCGTTCTTCTGCCTCGCCGTGCTCGTCGGCGGGGTCCTGCGCCGCCTGACCAAGCGGCGCCCACCGGCACCCCTGCATCCCGTTGCGGAGGGTCCGGCGGATACGATGCCCCAGACTGATCGGGGGAGGGTGACACCATGAGTACACGACGCGATGCGGTTCGCCAGGCGCTGACCGAGTCCTCCGGTTTCCGTAGCGCGCAGGACCTTTACGCGGACCTGCGGGCCGACGGATCGAAGATCGGCCTGACCACGGTCTACCGAGCGCTGCAGGCTCTGAGCGACTCCGGCGAGGTGGACGTGCTGCGCACCGACGACGGCGAGGCCGTCTACCGTGCGTGCGACACCGATAGCCACCACCATCACCTGGTGTGCCGTTCGTGCTCCACGGCCGTGGAGATCGAGGGCCCCACCGTGGAGAAGTGGGCCGCCGAGGTGGGGGCCCAGCACGGATTCACCGGGGTGACCCACACTGTCGAGGTATTTGGCACCTGCGGCAATTGCACCCTGCGCACCGCGCAGCGGGCCTGACCGACGACATCCGGGCCTCGCGCACACCTTTTTCGTTTCACGGTGTGTGCGGGGCCTTCGTCGTCTGTGATAGCTGTAGCGTGCGTGGGCCCGTGGGACTGGTGCGCACGAGGGCACTACACAGAGCCAGGGATCCTGACGCACGGAAATCGGCGTGCACCTGGCCTCCACCCGATGGTTACCCGCTGGTAGTCATGCTGTGCGGTGACTGGTCCAGGCTTTGTGTTCGTGTACAGACGAACAACGGCGGCGCTGCTGTCCGCGCTGCTCATCTCCCCGCTCCTGTCCGCCTCCCCCGCCTCCGCCGAACCAGGCCCCTCCGTCCAACAGGACGCGGCCCACCCCCGCATCGTCACCCACAACGCCTTTCTGCTGCCCAAGGCCCTCTACCCGAACTGGGGCCAGGACATCCGCGCCGACCTGACCGTCCAGGACGGCCTCCTCTCCGGTCAGGACGTGGTGGTCCTGCAGGAACTGTTCGAGAACTCCAGCGCCGAACGCCTGCGCTCGGGACTGGCCGAGGAGTACCCGCACGGCACACCCGTCCTGGGCCGCTCCACCTCCGGCTGGGACCACACCACAGGTTTCCGGCACGAGACCGTCACCAACGGTGGTGTGAGCGTGCACAGCGTCTGGCCGATCCTCCGCGCCGAACAGCACGTGTTCTCCCGCGCCTGCGGGGCCGACTGGTTCTCCAACAAGGGCTTCGCCTACGTGGAGCTGGAGACCCCCGAAGGCCCACTGCACGTGGTGGGCACGCACATGCAGTCCGAGGACAGCGCCTGCGCAGGCGGCGAGGACGAGAGCGTCCGCGAGGCCCAGCTGGACCAGATCGTCGCGCTGCTGGACGAGAAGGCCATCCCCGACGACGAGCAGATCTACGTGGCTGGTGACCTGAACATCGTGGGCGGCAGCGCCGAATGGGACCGGGCGGTCAAGCGGCTCGACGCCGTGGAGCCGACCTACACCGGCGACGCGATCTCCTGGGATCCCACCACCAACTCGATCGCCGGCTACGACTACCCCAACTGGGACCCGCAGCAGCTGGACCACGTCCTGCCCGTCCGCAACAGCGCGGCCCCACAGTCCTACGTCAACGAGACCCGGGCCGTGAAGAGCGAAGCCTGGACGGTCCGCTCCTGGGGCCGCAACTACACCTACGACGACTACTCCGACCACTACCCGGTCTTCGGCACCGCCCCCGCCGTCTGACCGGCTCTGAACGCACGCCCGGAGGACCCTGCCGTCGGCGGGGTCCTCCGTCCTTTTCCGGCGACCTGTCCCGTTTCTCTGTACACGAAGGCTAAGGTGCGCACAGTCACTCTCGACAGAACCGCCGCCGATGAGCGAATCTGGGAAGGATTCCCGTTGGGTTACTGGAGGAAGCATCCGAGGAAGGAGGGCGAGGAGGCGCTCCGGCAGATCTCGGACCTCGGATGGCGGATCGAGAATCCGCCCACCTACTACACGATCAAGTGCCCCTGCGGTAACCACCAGAGACAGGTGCACCTGACACCCGCCAACCCGAACTACTGGAATCAGACCGTACGCTTCGTCAGACGAGTGTGCCGGCCCGAGCAGAAGGAGGACGTGTGAGCGCGAGGAAGGCCACTCAGCTCTCCCTCCAGTTCCAACTGGCCGCGGCTCCCGCGACCACCCCGGAGATGTTCCACGCCCACGGCGAGGCCGTGATGCGCGGACTGCTCGAACTCGAAAGGCTGAACTCCGACTTCACCGACTCCACCGTGAGCACCGACGCTGCCGAGCGGAGCATCACCGTGGAGATCCTGCTCCTGGACGAGACGGATCCGACCCGGGTGCTGGGCCGGGGCCTGGACCTCATCCGCACGGCGATCCACGCGGCGGGCGGTTCCACACGCAACTGGCCGGTCAGCCCTCTGCCGAGCAAGGTCAACATGGCCACCACCCAGAACCTGACCCCGACCAGCTGAGTCGGCCCGGCCCTACACACGTGTGCGGCCCCCGGTGTCGAGGGCCGCACGGCGTGGTCAGTGGTGATCCCGGCTCTGCGGTGGGTCGCAGCGTTCCAGGGTGGGGCGTTTGGCGTGGACGCCGTCGCCCGAGGAACGGCCAGTGAGGCGGCGGTGGATCCACGGGACGAGGAACTCGCGGGCCCAGTGCAGGTCCTCCTGGCGGGCGGCGCGCCAGTCGCGGGGCGCGGGGGGCGGCCAGGGCTCGTTCCAGTCGCCGTCGACCGGGATGTCTAGGACCTCGCACACGCGCAGGGCCAGGCGCCGGTGGCCCTCCGAGGACAGGTGGAGGCGGTCCCAGTTCCAGGCGTGCGCGTCCGAGAAGATCTTCATGCTCCACACGTCGACGACGTCGCAGCCGTACTTGTCGGCGACGGCGCGCATGTGCATGTTGTAGGTGGCGATCTTGCCGCGCAGGTGGCGCATGACCGGCTGCCAGTTGGTGTCGAAGCCGGTGAAGATGACCACCCGGGCTCCGGTGGCGCGCAGGTCGCCGATCATCGACTCGAAGATCTCGACAACCTGGTCGGGGTCGCTGCCCGGGCGGATGATGTCGTTGCCGCCCGCGCAGACGGTGATGAGGTCGGGCTTCATCTCGACCGCACGCGGCACCTGCTCGTCGCGGATCTGCGCGATGAGGCGCCCGCGGATAGCGAGGTTGGCGTAGCGGACCTCGGGCACGTGGTCGGCGAGGTGTTCCGCCACGCGGTCGGCCCAGCCTCGATAGCGGCCGTTGGGCACGCTGTCGCTGTCCGGGTAGTGGTCGCTCATGCCCTCGGTGAAGCTGTCCCCGAGGGCGACGTAGGACAGAATGTCCTTGCTTTTCAGGTCACCGGGAGATCCGGTCGGCACACCGCTCATGGTGTTCGATGATGCTACTCAAGGCCCTGGTTACGCGACAGTAGGTAGATGGTTTGTCGCTTTTTGGGGCTGAGCTCACACCATGGGCGGTGTGCCCGGAAACGTCGCGCCAGACGTGGCAGCGGCGTCAGCGGTCCTTGGTGAGCGGGGTGAGCTCGGGGCGCTTGGCGGTCACCGTGTCACCCGAGGACTTACCGGTGAGCCTGCGCCCGATCCACGGCCCCAGGGACTCCTTGACCCAGTGCAGGTCGTCCCGGCGCGCCTCGGTCCAGCTGACCGGGTCCGCCTCGGGCCAGGGCGCGTCCCAGCGCTCCTCGGTGGGCACGCCCAGGACCTCGGCCACGCGCAGGGCGAGGCGTCGGTGGCCCTCCGGGGACATGTGCAGCCGGTCCTCGTCCCAGGCACGGGAGTCCGTGAGCACGTCCATGGACCACTGGTCGACCAGGAAGCAGTCGTGCTTGTCGGCGATCGCGCGCACGTTCATGTAGTAGCGCGCGAACAGGCCGATGGTGCCGCGCATGTAGCCCGTGGCCACGTTCACGCCGGTGAAGAGCACGACCTGGCTGCCCTTGGCGCGCAGGCGGCCCACCGTGTGGTCCAGGATCTTGGCCAGGCGCTCGGGGTCGCCGGCGGGGCGCAGCAGGTCGTTGCCGCCCGCGCACAGGGTGACCAGGTCCGGGGCCATCTCCAGGGCGGGCGGGACCTGGTCGGTGACGATCTGGCGGATGAGCTTGCCGCGCACGGCGAGGTTGGCGTACTCGATCCCGCCCGTGTGGTCGGCCAGGTGCTCGGCCAGCCGGTCCGCCCAGCCGCGGAAGACACCGCCGCCGTCCGGGTAGGGGTCGCCCACGCCCTCGGTGAAGCTGTCACCGAGCGAGGCGAGCGTCATCCCGGGCCTGATCAGCGGGGACTCCGACCCCGTGGAGTCCGCGGCCTTCTGCGAGCCGTTGCCTTCGGCCATCACTTCTTCTCCTCCTCCACCGGGTTGGGTACTGCCCCGCCGTAGCGGCGGTCCCGGCTCGCGTACATCTCACAGGCTCGCCACAGGTCGCGGCGGTCGAAGTCGGGCCAGAGCGTCTCCAGGAAGACGAACTCGGCGTAGGCGGACTGCCACAGGAGGAAGTTGGACAGCCGCTGCTCACCCGAGGAGCGCACGAACAGGTCCACCGGCGGGACGTCCGGGGCGTACAGGTGCTGGGAGAGGGTGTCCTCGGTGATCTTCTCCGGGGAGATCTGCCCGGCGGCGGCCTGCCTGGCCAGCTCGCGCGCGGCGTCCACGATCTCGGCCTGTCCGCCGTAGTTCACACAGAACTGGAGGGTGAGCCTGGTGTTGTCCTTGGTCATCTCCTCCGCGTCCTTGAGCTCCTTGATGACGCTCTTCCAGAGCATCCCGGAGCGTCCGGCCCACTTGACGCGCACGCCGCGGGCGTGCAGCTCGTCTCGGCGGTTGCGGATGGTGTCGCGGTTGAAACCGAGGAGGAAGCGCACCTCGTCGGGCGAGCGCTTCCAGTTCTCGGTGGAGAAGGCGTAGGCCGACAGATGGGGGACGCCCATCTCCAGGGCGCCCTCGATCACGTCGAAGAGCGAGGACTCACCGGCCTTGTGGCCCTCGGTGCGCGGCAGGCCGCGTTCCTTCGCCCAACGGCCGTTGCCGTCCATGACCACGGCCACGTGGCGGGGCACCAGGTCGGCAGGGAGCTGCGGGGGCCGGGCCCCGCTGGGGTGCGGGACGGGCGGGGTGTAGTCCCGCTCGCGCCGCTTACCGTTGTCGAAGCTGAACAGACTCAAGAACGCTCCACATGGCGCAGTGATCGGATTCCGTTTTCCAGGTGCCACTGTAGGTAGGCCGCGACCAGCCCGCTGCACTCGGAGCGGTACTTGCCGTCGCTGGCGTCCGCGCTGTCCCAGTCGCCCCCGAGCAGCGCCGACATGAGTCGGAGCGTGTCCGGTGAGGGGTGCGTGGAACCGTGGGGACGGCACACCGAGCAGACCATACCGCCGGCGTGGACCGCGAACGCACGGTGCTCCCCCCGGCTGCCGCAGCGGGCGCACTCGGTCAGGGCCGGGGCGTACCCGGCCACGGACAGGGACCGGAGGAGGTAGGCGTCCAGGACCAGCCGGGAGTCGTGGCTTCCTTCTCCCAGGGTACGCAGGGCGCCGATGAGCAGGAGGAACTGGCGTAGGGCCGGGTCCTTCTCCACGGCGACGATCTTCTCGGCGGTCTCCAGCATCGCGGTGGCGGCGGTGTAGCGGGCGTAGTCGGACACGACCGCGGCCCCGTAGGAGCGCACGGTCTCGGCCTGGGTGATGACGTCCAGGGTCCGGCCGGTGTGCAGCTGGAGGTCGACGTGGGTGCACGGCTCCAGCCGGGCGCCGAAGCGCGACTTGGTGCGGCGCACGCCCTTGCCGACGGCGCGCACCAGCCCGGTGCGGCGGGTCAGAAGGGTGACGATGCGGTCGGCCTCGCCCAGCTTCTGGTTGCGCAGGACTACGCCTTCGTCGCGGTAGAGACTCACGGTCCCATTGTCGCGGATGGCACCGACCGTCCCGTGCGGTCCGGTACGGACCACCGACGCGGGTTTCCCGGTGTCCCGACGACGCGCACCACCCTGAACTGGTTTATTACGGTTTGGATTCCCTTTTTCGGATATTTGCTCTACTCTCACGCGCTAGGGCCTGATGGTTTCGGTCCCGCCGCCCCTCCCCCGCGGCTCTGACGACCGAGACCGTAAACCTGGCCCGATCGATACGAAGCCACTGATTTCTCACGTGGCCATGGGCACGGGAAGACCCGACCCGGGGAAGACCCACCCCGGCGGCGGAACCCCGTCGGGACCCCAGGTCCCCGACCACCCCACAGGGGTGCCCGAACTATTCCCCACCCGGCACGGAAGGCAGAGCGATATGACGCGAGGTCGCCGAGGCAGGCGCAGAATGAGCGCTCGCGAACAGCGCTCGGAGCACGAGGAACCACGCAGGAAGGGTAAGAAGGCCAGGAAGGTCCCGCTGGTCGCCGCGATGGCCGCGATCCCGGTGGGCCTGACCCTGGCCGGGGCCCTGGTGCTCTCCGTAGTCGGTAACGACGCGGACCCCGCGGACGGCACGACCGCCGCTGGTGTCGGCGAGGTGGGCGGCGCGATCAGCGACGACTCCAACGCTCCCGACACGGCCACCGACGACTTCTTCGAACCGCCCACCGACGCGCCCGAAGCCGCTGAACCCCAGGGGGACAGCGGCCCGCAGAGCACCGCGGTCACCGCTTCGTCGTCCGCCGAGGACTCCGAAGACTCTGGGGTCGAGGAGGACGCGGGCGGCCGCGGCGGTGGCGGCAGCGGAGGCGGAGGCAACAGCTCCGGTGGTGGGAACGGTGGCGGCGGCAACGGGGGCGGGGGCGGCAGCAACCAGGCCGCCGGCGGTCCCAGCGCCTCGGCCGTGGTGACCCTGGTCAACAGCGAGCGCGCCGCGAACGGCTGCGGCCCGCTGCGCGTGGACGACCGGCTGACGGCTGCCGCCCAAGAGCACAGCGAGGACATGGACGCCCGTAACTACATGGCGCACGAGAGCCCCGACGGCGAGGGCCCGGGCGATCGTGCGAGCAGGCACGGGTATGACGCGTGGGGCGCCGAGAACGTCGCGAAGGGGCAGCGCACCGCCGACCAGGTCATGGACGCGTGGATGAACAGCCCCGGTCACCGGGCCAACATCCTCAACTGCGGCCTGGTCGCCATCGGTGTCGGCGAGGCCAACTTCGCCTGGACCCAGAAGTTCGGCTGGGAGTAGTCAGCACCGGCTGGCAGGGACACAGGAGGAACAGCGAGAGCGGGGCCGTATCCCCGATGGGGGTGCGGCCCGCTCTCGTCATGCCGGGCGGGCGGCCGGGCATCTCCGGTACGAACCGCCCGGCCCCGAAGGGGCGAGGAGAGTGTGCCGGTGATTGCCAGGAGCAGGTCGAGAAGGAACCGCCAGCCGGGTGACCAGCACCACAGAACGGATGGCTAAAGTGCTTCGGGTGAGCATCGAGATCCGGCCCGCGACCGGCACCGACCTACCCCACGTCCTGCGACTCCTCGGTGAGATGTACCCGGAGGACCCCGTGCTGTCAGCGGCTCGGTCCGCCCGGATCTGGGCGGAGATCGAGGCGCAGAGCGGCAGATCCATGCTGGTTGCGCAGGACCACTCGGGTGATCTGTTGGGCACTGTGGACTGTGTGGTCATGCCGAACCTGAGCCGGGGCGGTCGGCCGCGCCTGGTCATGGAGAACCTGATCGTGTCCGAGTCCCACCGGCGCCGGGGTGTGGGCCGCCTGCTCATGAACGAGGTGCGGCGGACCGCCGAGCGGGAGGGCTGCTACAAAATCCAGTTCCTCGCCGCCGAGGACGCCTACGTGCACACTTTCTACCGCTCCTGCGGGTACTCGCAGTGGGAGGGCGGCGGGTTCTACCTGTACCTGTGATCTCATTCCCCCGAAGACACGGGACGGGGCCCGCGACGCGGGCTGGATCTCCAGCCGTGGTCGCGGGCCCCGTTCGTTCGGTGCCAGGGGCAGCCGGTCGCGGCGGGCCAATCGCCGCGATTCGGGTGTGTGGTTCAGGTGGTGCGGGTCAGGCGCGGCCGATGGCGCTGCACATGGCCTTCAGCGAGGCCGTGGTGATGCTGCTGTGGATTCCCACGCCCCACACCGTCTTACCGTCGATCTCGGCCTCCACGTAGGCGGCGGCGCGGGCGTTGCCGTCCTCGCCCATGGAGTGCTCCACGTAGTCGATGACCCGGACCTTGACGTCCACGTCGGCCAGGGCGTCACCGAAGGCCGAGATGGGGCCGTTGCCGGTGCCCTTCAGCTCGCGGATCTCACCGTTGACGCGGGCGTCGGCCTCGATCGTGTAGGTGCCGTCCTCGGCGGTGCTGGAGCGGTGCGCCAGAACCGCCACGGGGCCCTGGTCGGCCAGGTAGGTGTCGGAGAAGATGTCCCAGATCTTCTCGGCCTGGAACTCGCCGCCATCGGTGTCCATGTGGCCCTGGATGACCTGGGAGAACTCGATCTGCAGGCGGCGCGGCAGGTCCAGCGAGTGGTCGCGCTGCATGATGTAGGAGACGCCGCCCTTGCCGGACTGGCTGTTGACCCGGATGACCGCCTCGTAGTTGCGGCCCACGTCCTTGGGGTCGATGGGCAGGTACGGGACGTCCCACGGGTAGTCCTCGACGGCCTTGCCCGCCTCTTCGGCGCGGGCGTCCAGGTCGGTGAAGCCCTTCTTGATGGCGTCCTGGTGGGAGCCGGAGAAGGCCGTGTAGACCAGGTCACCGCCGTAGGGGTGGCGGGGCGCGACCGGCAGCTGGGTGCAGTGCTCGACCGTGCGGCGGATCTCGTCGATGTCGGAGAAGTCGATCTTGGGGTCCACGCCCTGGCTGAACAGGTTCATGCCCAGGGTGACCAGGCAGACGTTGCCGGTGCGCTCGCCGTGGCCGAACAGGCAGCCCTCGACGCGGTCGGCGCCGCCCATGACGGCCAGTTCGGCGGAGGCCACCCCGGTGCCGCGGTCGTTGTGCGGGTGCACGGACAGGACCACGTGCTCGCGCCGCGACAGGTTGCGGCTCATCCACTCGATCTGGTCGGCGTAGACGTTGGGCGTGGAGCGCTCGACGGTGGCGGGCAGGTTCAGGATGATCTCGCGGCCCGGTCCGGGCTGCCAGACGTCCATGACGGCCTCGCAGACCTCCAGGGCGAAGTCCAGCTCGGTGTCGACGAAGATCTCCGGCGAGTACTCGTAGCCGAAATACTCGGTGTCACCCAGGTACTGCTCGGCGAAGCGCATCACGTGGCGGGTGCCCTCGACGGCGATGTTCTTGCAGGCCTGGCGGTCGACCCGGAAGACGACACGGCGGAAGGTGGGCGCGGTGGCGTTGTACAGGTGCACGGTGGAGCGCTTGGCGCCGACCAGGCTCTGCACGGTGCGCTCGATCAGGTCCTCGCGCGCCTGGGTCAGTACGGAGATCTGTACGTCGTCGGGGATCAGGTCGTCCTCGATCAGCGACCGGACGAAGTCGAAGTCGGTCTGGCTGGCGGAGGGGAAGCCGACCTCGATCTCCTTGTAGCCCATCTTGACCAGCAGCTGGAAGATCTCGTGCTTGCGGGCGGAGTCCATCGGCTCGATCAGCGCCTGGTTGCCGTCACGCAGGTCGGTGGACAGCCAGCGGGGCGCTTCGGTGATGGTCTTCGTGGGCCAGGTGCGGTCCGGCAGGTCCACCGGAGCGAAGGGCTCGTAACGGTGGAACGGCATGGGGCTGGTCTTCTGCTGCGGCACCATAACGGTGTAGCTCCTCGGGAAAAGTGTGGCGCGTGATGTCGTGGTCGACACGGCAAGCCGAAGTCCCGCGGCGAGGGGCCGACCTTTTAACGATCCCCGCCGCGGCCACTAAGAAGGAGGAGCTCGCGCAGCATAACGATCGTTACGCTAGCAGACCTGCGACGGAATCCGGTACCCGCTGTCCACATGATGGGACGGACCCTCGCTGAACTGCGGCGATTCGCACGCTTCCTGCGGATTTTAGATGATCGTTCAAAAGAGGTACCTCGACTTCAAGATACAGCCGGGAGCGGTTACCCTGGAGGGGAACCCTTCAGTGCTAGGGGGGTCATACGGATGCCGTCGGCGGGACCCAGGGTGCGGCCAACACCCGAGGCCTCGGCAGGCAGGTAAGCCCTACCGCCGCAGAGCCGGTACCGCCGACGGAGATCCTTTTTCAACGCCCGCCCCCGGAGCCAGGGGGCGGGCGTTTCTCTTGCCTCTTGCGCGTCACCTCAGAGAGGGCCGTCATCAGGCCGTCACGTCCAGGCGTGCTCACACCGGGCGTAGTCATGAAGCTCAGGCTTCCGTGTCGTACTCGGCCATCACTTCGGCCAACAGAACCGTGCCGCTGCGACCAGCACGCAGATTCTCAAGCCTGCTCTCCGCGAGGTGGACCGCCGTGCAGGTCTCGAGGCTTACCTCGATCTCCGCCAAGAGTCTGGGCGAGTACATGGCCGAGGCCAACGGCTACATCCCCCAGCAGTCCAGTGACCTCTACATCACGGACGGCTCGATCAACGACTGGCTGTGGGGCGACCAGGGCATCGTGAACTACACGTACGAGATGTACCCCTGCTCGCCCTGGGGCGGCGGCTTCTATCCGCCCTCGTCGGTGATCGAACGCGAAACCGCCCGCAACGAGGAGGCCGTCCTTCGCCTGCTCGACTACGCGGACTGCCCCTACCGCATCATCGGCGAGGAAGAGGCCTACTGCGGCTGACCTGAACCGCGCATCAGGACACCCCCAGGGAGCTCAGGAGAGCAAACCCGTACCAGCCGCTAACAAGAACAGCGCGGCGCCCGCCCCAGAAAGGGGTGGGCGCCGCGCTCAGACTGATCGTCCGCTCTTCAGAGATCATGGGCTCCGGAGAGTCCCGCAAGGGTGAACCGAGGGGCGGCACTGAGCCAGCGAAGAACGTTACCGCCCCTCGGGGTTGGTGGAGGCCCCCTCCTGCCGGTCGCGGAGGGGGCCTGAGCCACGGGGTCGGGGTGCAGGTCCGACCCCGTGGCGGTCTGTGGCGGGTCCGGGCCCCGATGATGCGCCCGGACCCGATGAACTCACCGGACTTTGCGGGGAACCACGCGAGTTACTCGCCGGGGACCGGCTCGAACTCCTTCACCGCGTTGATCGCCGGGCCGTGCGGGGTGTTGGCCTCGCGCTCGATCATGATCTCGACGAGCACCGGGCGGGAGGTGGTCTGGGCCTGCTTGCGCGCCCACTCCAGGGACTCCCGGATCTCCGAGGGCTCCCAGACGCGGCGGCCGGAGCAGCCGTAGGCCTCCATCAGCTTCACGCTGTCGGTGCCGTACTCGTCGTAGTGGATGTCCACCTGGTAGTTCATGTCGAACGGGATGGACGCCTGGCGGATCAGGCCCAGGTACTCGTTGTTGAGCATGATGATCACGTACGGCACGTTGTATTGCGCCGCGACCGCCAGCTCCTCGACCATGTACTGGAAGCCGTAGTCGCCGACGATGCCGACCACCTCGGCGTCCGGCTCGGTGTTCTTCAGCGCCTTCTTGACGCCGATGGCCGCCGGGATCTCCCAGCCGAGCGGGCCCGCCTGGCCGCAGATCTGGTAGTGGCGCGGCTTGTACGCCTTCTGGTGCTGGCCGCCCCAGATCTGGTAGAGGCCGATGGCGGTGACGAAGTAGGTGTCCTCGTCGAAGACCTCGTTGATCTCCTTGTAGACGCGGGGCGCCTTCACGGGGACGGTGTCGAAGTCCTCGCGGCGGGTCAGGGTGGACTTGAGCTCGTTGACGCGCTCGATCCACGCACCGACCTTCGCCGTGGCCTTGCGGCGCTTGGCGGCGGCCAGCAGTTCCTGGATGAACAGCTTGGCGTCGGAGACCACGCCCAGGTCGGGCTCGAAGACCCGGCCGATCTGGGTGGCCTCGATGTCCACGTGGATGAACTTGCGCTCACCGCGGTAGACGTCGATCTGGCCGGTGTGGCGGTCGGCGAAGCGCGCGCCCACGGCCAGGACCAGGTCCGACTCCAGGAAGGAGGCGTTGCCGTAGCGCTGGGAGGTCTGGACACCGGTCATGCCGGAGTACAGGGGCGAGTCCTCGTCGAAGGAGCCCTTGCCCATGAGGGTGACCTGGACCGGGACCTGGAGGTGGTCGGCCAGCTCGCGCAGGTCGTCGGAGGCCTCGGCCAGGATCACGCCGCCGCCGGCGAGGATGAGCGGGCGCTCGGCCGCCAGCAGCAGGTCCAGGGCTTTCTCGACCCGGGGCAGGTGCGGCTCGACCGTGTTGATCTTGAGCGCGGCGTCCAGCTCGGGGTCGTAGTCGATGATCTTCTGGGCGACGTCTACCGGAATGTCGATCAGGACCGGGCCGGGACGACCCTCCTGGGCGATCCGGAAGGCCTCGCGGAAGATCCACGGGGCGGTGGCCGCCTCCTTGATCTGCACGGCCCACTTGGTGACGGGCTTGGCGATCTCGACGATGTCGACCGCCTGGAAGCCCTCCTTGTCGAGCAGGTCGGTGCGCTGCTGGCCGGTGATGCACACGATCGGGACCGAGTCCGCGATGGCGGTGTATAGGCCGGTGATCATGTTGGTTCCGGCGGGGCCGGAGGTGCCGATGGCCACGCCGACCTTGCCGGTCGTACGCGACCAGCCGTCGGCCATGTGGGTGGCGCCCTCTTCGTGGCGGACGGTCAGGTGCTCGATACCACCGACGTCCTCCATCGCCTTGTAGAGGGGGAGGATCGCGGCGCCGGGGCAGCCGAAGGCGGTGTCGACGCCCTCGTCCTTGAGAACCTCCACGACGGCGTTCATCGCGGGCATTTTCGCCATGGGAGCGAACCCTTCAGTGCTGGGGTGGCTGGGGTGCCGGGGGCGTCCTGGCTGGGTGGACGTCCCCCGGCCATCCAGAGATGAGTGCTAGGGGTGGGGCGGCGCGCTCGTCTGCCTCCCGGGTGGGCCACCACCCGGGGACGACGCGACGTCCCGGTCATACGGACTGCTGTGGCTGGGGAAACCGCTGGTGTTGCTCTGCTACGGGTACTGCGGTGCGGCCGGGGTCCGGCCACTGCCTCCCGGCTAGTCGGCCTCGCGGCCGGAGAGCTCCAGGACGACCTTGAGCAGCGCGGAGTGGTCGAGACCGCCGTGCCCCTGGTTCTTGAGAGCGGCCACGTACTGCGCCACCTGCGAACCCAGCGGGATCGCCACACCGGCGGCGGTCGCGGAGTCGGTGATGATGCGCATGTCCTTGTCGTGCAGGGCGATGCGGAAGCCGGGCGCGAAGTCGCGCTCGCGCATGGCCTTGCCCTTGCGCTGGAGCACGGTGCTGCCCGCGAGCCCGCCGCCCAGGACCTCAAGGCCCGCCTCGGTGTCCACGTTGTGCGCCTCGAGGAAGACGAGGGCTTCGGCGAGGAGCTGGATGTTGCCCGCCACGATGAGCTGGTTCGCGGCCTTGACGGTCTGACCGGAGCCACTGGGGCCGACCAGGACCGGGGTGGTGCCCAGGACGTCGAAGACCGGGCGCGCGGCCTCGAAGTCCTCCTGCGCACCGCCGACCATGATGGACAGCTTGGCCTCGACCGCGCCGGCCTCGCCACCGCTGACCGGGGCGTCCAGGACGCGGAAGCCGCGCTCGGTGCCGACCGCGGCGAGCTCGCGGGAGACGTCGGGGCGGATGGTGCTCATGTCGATGACGAGGGTGCCGGGCTTGGCGTTGTCGTAGACGCCGCCCTCCCCGCGCAGGACCAGGTCGACGTCCGGGGAGTCCGGAACCATCGTGATGACGATGTCGGCGTCGGCGACCGCCTCGGCGATGCTCCCGCCGCGCAGGCCGCCCTCGGCGACCAGGGCGTCCTCGGGCTCGCGGCCCTTGTTGACACCGGTGACGGTGTAGCCGGCCTTGACGAGGTGGGTGGCCATGGGCAGGCCCATGATGCCCAGACCGATGAAGGCGATCTTCTTGGCGGCCATGTCGGCCCCTTTCCAACTGTGTGACTGTGTGGCTGTGCTGCGTGTGGTCGCAGTACTGCGTGTTGTTGCTGTTGTTGCTGTGGCTCTGTTGTTGCTGTGGCTGCCACGGGGTGCGGCTGGTGTGCGCGGCCCGGTGAGTCGCGGTGTGCTACGCCTTCCGTGCGGCGCGGTGCACCGCGCATCGGTGCGACGCGATGCGCTGCTCCGCGACTCGGCCGGGCCGCTGTGACCCGTGGGGTCAGCTCAGCCAGCCGAAGCTCTGCGCGCTGGGGACGGTCGGCTTGTACTCCAGGCCGACCAGGCCCCGATAGCCGCCGGCCTGAGCCGCGGTGAGGAGTTCGTCGATGGGCAGTTCGCCGGTGCCGGGCTCGCCGCGGCCGGGGGCGTCGGCGATCTGGATGTGCCCGAACTCGGCCGCGTGGTCGCGGACCACGGCGGCCACGTCGTCGCCGTTGACGGCCAGGTGGAAGAAGTCGGCGAGGAGCGCGACGTTCTCGGCCCCGGCCTCTCTGACCTTGGCGACAAAGGCCAGGCCCTCGGCGGCGGTCTTGAGCGGGTAGTCGTCGGAGCCGCTGAGGGGCTCGACGAGTACGGTGCCGCCGACCTTGGCGACCGCGTTGGCAGCGGCCACGGTGTTCTCCAGCGCGAGCCGGTCCTGCTCAGCCGGGTCCACGCCGTCCTGGCGCAGGCCGTAGAGGGCGTTGAACCCGGTGGTGCCGGTGCGTTCGGCGATCTGGGCGACCACCGCGGTGTTGGCGAGGAACTCGGCGGTGCGCGAGGGGTGGGAGAGCACGCCTCGGTCGGGGCCGGGGAGCTGGCCCGCGAAGAAGTTGAGGCCGCTGAGGCGCACGCCCGCGTTGTCGAGGGCGGTGACGAAGGCGTCGATCTCCGCCTGCTCCGGGGTGGCGGTCTCGAAGGGCCACCAGAACTCGACGGCGTGGAAGCCCGCGTCGCGTGCGGCCTGGGGGCGCTCGTTGACGGGGAGCTCGGTGAACAGCAGGGAGCAGTTCACCGTGTACCCGAGTGTGTGGCTCATGCGTTGCCTCCGACATCCACTTCCGTATTGCGGAAAGTAGTTTTCACTTTAAGGAATGCCTTGAGTGTGGGGTGGGCCACCGCCGCTTGTCAACCACCCGGCCGAACCGAAGTTCGGATGGACCTCCAGCAGACCCCCGCCGGACACGCGTCGAACCCCGGCGCGACGCCTGCACGAACCGACAGCAACGGCCCCAACCACCCCCTACACCTCGCCAGCACGCAGGAACTTCGCGATTTCTTTGTGCGGAGACACAGATTCGACTGTTTTTCCGAGATCCCCCCTTGCCAGTGTTGACAAGGTCACACTGTCATCAACTAGAGTCCCTCCAATCCGTAATACGGAATCAGCTATCTGCACTACGAAAGCCCAGGCCGGTTCGACGGTCCTCTGCCCTCCACGGCGGGGAGCCCGAGCACCGGCCGAGCCACGGGAGAACACATGCCCGAGACCACCCCGGACCAGCCGGGGGGCGCCCCCGACCCGGGTCTGGCGCGTCTGAACGCCCTCTCCAAGGAGGACCTGCGCACCGAACTCGCGCAGTGCCTGAACGTGGACCGCTGGGTGGAGGCCGTCGCGTCCGAGGCGCCCTACTCCGACCGCGAGACCCTGATCGCGCGGGCCGACAGCCACGCGCGCGGAATCACCTCCGACGAGGTCGCCACCGCCCTGGCCCGCCACCCCCGTATCGGGGAGAAGGCCAAGGGACAGGACACCGAGTCGGCGTGGTCGCGCGGTGAGCAGTCGGCGTTCGCCGCCGACACCGACGACGCCTCCGCCCGGGTTCAGCGGATCTTCACGTTCGCGCAGGGTGAGTACGAGGGAAGGTTCGGGCAGATCTACCTTGTCTGCGCCAGCGGCCGCAGCAGCCGCGAACTCCTCGCGGACCTGGTCGCCCGGCTGGACAACGACCGCGACACCGAGCTGACCATGGTCGGCGAGGAGCTCCGCAAGATCTCCGGACTCCGCCTGGTCAAACTCCTGGAGGCAGCATGAGCCACGTGACCACCCACATCCTGGACGCCGCCCTGGGCAAGCCCGCCCGCGACGTTCCGGTCCGTCTGGAGGCCGCGGTCGACCCCGGTCGCAGCTCCTGGAAGACCGTCGCCGAGGGCCGCACCAACAGCGACGGCCGCGTGCCCGACCTGGGGCCCGAGCAGCTCTCCGCGGGGTACTACCGGGTCGTCTTCGACACCGGGTCCTACTTCGAGGCGAGCGGACAGAAGGGGTTCTACCCCGAGGTCAGCATCGTGTTCGACCTCGCCGAGGAGGACCAGCACTACCACGTACCGCTGCTCCTGAGCCCGTTCGCCTACTCGACCTACCGGGGCTCGTAGCCGGTCCCCAGCCAGCGAGCGCCCGGTACCCCACCCCATCGGCCAGGAGCAGCCAAGGCCCCACCACCAGCTGAAACATCTCAACCTCTTCGAGTGCGTGACAGGTCCTTCCGCATGACCACAGCGGTCCTCCCTCATACGCACAGCGCACCGACGCGAACGCAAAGCGCGGCGCAAGCGATGAAACCGAATCCACACGGATGGAGTTCACCCTGATGGGCATCAAGCTCGGAGACAACCAGTACGGCAAGGCCGAGGTCCGCCTCGTCCACGTCAAGCGCGACACCGCCGTCCACCAGATCAAGGACATCAACGTCACCTCGCAGCTGCGCGGCGACCTTGAGGAAGTCCACACCGTCGGCGACAACAGCAAGTGCCTGCCGACCGACACCCAGAAGAACACCGTCTACGCCAAGGCCCGTGAGTGGGGCGGCGTCGGCGCGATCGAGGACTTCGCGCTGCGTCTGGCCCGCCACTTCGTGGACGAGCACGAGTACGTGTACGGCGCCCGCCAGGAGATCCAGGAGTACTCCTGGGACCGGATCGCCACCGCGAAGGGCCCGCACGACCACGCCTTCTCCCGCAACGGCGCCGAGACCCGCACCACCGTCGTCAACAAGGACGGCGACAAGGAGTGGGTGGTCTCCGGCTTCGAGGGCCTGACCGTCCTCAAGTCCACCGGCTCGGAGTTCCACGGGTACCCCAAGACCCGGTACACCACGCTCCCCGAGACCAACGATCGGATCCTGGCCACCGACGTCACCGCCCGCTGGCGCTACGTCGGCACCGAGCACGACTTCGACAAGTCGTACGCCTCCGTCCGGGCCCTGTGCCTGGAGGCCTTCGCCGAGACGCACAGCCTCGCCTTGCAGCAGACGCTGTACGCGATGGGCACCGCCGTCCTGGAGGCCCACCCGGAGATTGCCGAGATCCGGTTCTCCATGCCGAACAAGCACCACTTCCTGGTCGACCTGTCCTCCTTCGACCTGGACAACCCCAACGAGGTCTTCTTCGCCGCCGACCGCCCCTACGGCAAGATCGAGGCGACGGTCGAGCGGGACGACGCCCCCGAGGCGGGCGACGCCTGGAAGGCCGTTCCGGGTTTCGTCTAGCCCCTTCCGGGTGATGGCCCCGGTGAGTGCCGCGCGCTCGCCCGGGCCCTCCCCCGCGCTCTTTCGAGCTCCCTGAACACCGGGGCCCGTGCGTGCGGCCGGGCCCCGGATTCTCCGCCCCGAACCGGTCGGACCCGTGATCGGTCGAGACTCCGGGAACTCGAGGGCTTCGGATACACGAAGTCTTCGGGACTCTCTACCCCGGAACCGACTCAAACGTGGATCGACCGCGGCCGGGGCACCCACCCGAGGTCTCCCTCGCCTGCCCACCCAGAACTGGGCTACACCGGCCTTTGGCATGCCTGAAAACAGGCGTTCCGATCAGCCAGGGCCGGCGCGACACCACCGGGCACCCGCCCGGAGAACCCGGTCACCCCCGTGGTGGCCAACAACCCGAAGGCTGGAAACTGGCCATGTCGAACAGTCCGTCCGCGAAGGACTCGGCCACAACAAACGCCACGACCCCCACTCGTCCCGAGGACGAGAAGCTGCCCCTGCGGCTCATGCTCGTCTACGGGCTCCAGCACATCCTCACCATGTACGCCGGTGCGGTGGCACCGGCACTCGTCATCGGCGCCGCCGCTGGGCTCGCGAACGACCCCGCCGCCATGGGAATCCTCGTCAGCGGCGCACTCCTGGTGGCGGGTATCGCCACCCTGATGCAGACCGTCGGCCACAAGCGGATCGGCGCGCAGATGCCGATCGTGGTGGCCTGCTCCTTCGTCCCCGTCAGCGCCATCACCGCCCTGGCCGCCGGCCAGAACGGCGAGAACCTCCCCGTGGCCTTCGGCGCGTCGATCGCCGCGGGTGTGTTCGCCCTGCTGCTGACCCCCTTCTTCGGGCAGCTGATCCGCTTCTTCCCGCCGATCGTCACGGGCACGATCATCACGGTGATCGGCGTCAGCCTGATGCCGGTGGCCGCCCGTTGGATCATGGACGGTTCCACCCGTGTCCTGGAGGACGGCAGCGAGGTCCCGGCCGCTCCCCTGGGCAACCTCGCCCTGGCCGGGCTGACCCTGGCCGTCATTCTCGTCGGCTCCCGCCTCTTCCCCGGCATCTGGGGGCGGCTGTCCATCCTGCTCGGCCTGGTCGTGGGCACGCTCGTCGCGATCCCGCTCGGCATGGCCGACTTCAGCCGGGTGGGCGAGGCCGACTTCGTGTTCAACCCGACCTCGGTGTTCTACTTCGGCGCGCCGCAGTTCGAGATCGCCGCGATCATCACCATGTGCATCATCATGCTCGTGGTCCTGACCGAGGGCGCCTCGCACATCATCGCGGTCGGTGAGATCACCGGTTCCAAGGTCGACGCCAAGCGCATCTCCGCCGGTCTGCGCGCCGACGTCAGCGGTTCGATCATCGGTCCGATCTTCAGCGCCACCCCCACCAGCTCGTTCGCGCAGAACATCGGCCTGCTCGCGCTGACCGGGATCCGCAGCCGCTACGTGGTCGCCACCGGCGCGGGCATCCTGCTGGTCCTTGGCCTGTTCCCGGTGCTCGGCGGGGTCATGGCCGCCATCCCCACCCCGGTTCTGGGCGGTGCCGGCCTGGTGCTGTTCGGCAGCGTCGCGGCCAGCGGCATCAAGACCCTGGCCAAGGTGGACTTCACCAACAACCTCAACCTGATCCTGGTGGCCGCCTCGGTGGGCGTGGCGATCATCCCGCTCGCCTACCCGACCTTCTACAAGTTCCTGCCGGAGTCAGTCGAGCTGATCGCGCACTCGGGCATCATCGGTGCGGCGATCGTGTCGATCCTGCTGAACATCTGCTTCAACGTGATCGGCCGCGGCCCCGCCTCTTCTCCCGCCGAGATCGACCAAGCGGACATCGGCAGCGCCGGGCCCGGTGAGGCCAAGTACACCGACCAGGCGGGCGCGACCTACCGCGGTTCGTCGTCGCAGGAGAGCGGGCGCGAGGGGACCGAGCACCCCGAACGGACCTGACCTCTCCGTACTCCCCCAGGGGCGGGCGCACCGTAACCGTGCGCCCGCCCCGCTTTCTGTTAAGCGAAGGTGAATGGTATGTCTGTGAGGGTGACCGACTGGGACCTGCGCAAGCTGCGCGTACTCCGCACCCTCGAAGAGCTCGGGACCGTCCGCGCCACCGCCGAGGCCCTTTCGATGACGCCTTCGGCCGTCTCCCAACAGCTGTCGTCGCTGTCCCAGCAGGTGGGGGTGGCGCTGCTGGAGGCGCACGGGCGGCGGGTCCGGCTGACGGACGCCGCGCACGTGCTGCTGCGGCACACCGACGTGGTGCTGGCCCAGTTGGAGCGGGCCGAGGCCGAGCTGGACGGGTACGTGCGCGGCGAGTCCGGGCGCGTGCGCGTGGGTACCTTCGCCACCGCCATCCCCGGGCTGGTGGTACCCGCGTTGAACGCCCTGCGCACGGCCCACCCGGGGCTGCGCACCCGGGTGCACCAGGCCGAGGCGGCCGAGGTGTACGAGCTGCTCTCCGCGGGGGAGATCGACATCGGCCTGTCCCTGGCCGCGCAGGCACCGACCGGCTCCGACGGCCGCTACGACCGGGCCGAACTGCTCACCGACCCCCTGGACGTGGCGGTGCCCGCCCAGCACCGGCTGGCCACCACCCCGGCGCTGCGGATGCGCGACCTCGCCGAGGAGCCGTGGATCTACGGGGCGTCGGGGCCCTGGCGGGAGATCACTCTGGCGGCCTGCGCCCAGGCGGGGTTCGCCCCCGAGCAGGCGCACGTGGCCTCCGACTGGCGGGCGATCCTGGACATGGTGGCGGCGGGCATGGGGGTGGCGCTGATCCCCCGGTTGGCAGCCGCCCAGGAGACACCGGGGGTCGCGCTGCGTATCCCGCACACGGACCAACCGCGCCGCCACGTGGTCACCGCGGTTCGCTCAGGCTCGGGTCAGCGCCCGCAGATCGCCCTCGCCCTCCAGGCCCTGGCCGAGGCCGCCGCGCATCTGAGCAACCCGATTGTTCAGCCAAAGCGAACATAGTGATCAAAAACTTTCGCTGGAATTAATCGGTTTCTCCTGCGAACCTGGAAAGGTCCCACCACAGAGACCGACAGGAGAAACGTGAGCCAGGCCCCGTCCTTCGACCCCCGCGCCTACAACGCCCAGCCCTACCCGGGTGGGGACCCCTACGGTGACTTCAAGAAGACCGAACTGGACTTCTCCGGGCTGGTCGACCTCGCCGACCGCCGCCTGGGCGCCGGTGTCGTGGCCGCCAACGACGAGTTCTTCGCCGAGCGCGAGAACCTGCTCCGCACAGAGCCCGCGGTGTTCGACCCGCACCACTTCGGGCACAAGGGCAAGGTCATGGACGGCTGGGAGACCCGCCGCCGCCGCGGCGTGAGCGCCGAGCAGCCGCACCCCACCGCCGAGGACCACGACTGGGCCCTGGTCCGCCTGGCTCTGCCCGGGATCATCCGCGGCCTCGTGGTGGACACCGCGCACTTCCGCGGCAACCACCCCACCGAGGTCAGCGTCGAGGTCGCGCACGTCGAGGGCACCCCCACCACCGACGAGCTCCTCGCCGCCGAGTGGACCGAGATCGTCCCCCGCACTCCGGTGTACGGGCACGCGGAGAACGGGTTCAAGGTCGATGTCCGGCGCCGCTGGACCCACCTGCGCCTCAAGCAGTTCCCCGACGGGGGCGTAGCGCGCCTGCGCGTGTACGGCGAGCCGGTCGCGGACCCCACCTGGCTCTCCACCCTGGGCAGCTTCGACCTGGCCGCCCTGGTCAACGGCGGCACCGTCGAGGACGCGTCGGACCGCTTCTACTCCTCGCCGGAGAACATCATCCAGCCCGGCCGGTCGCACAAGATGGACGACGGCTGGGAGAACCGCCGCCGCCGCGACACCGGTAACGACTGGGTCCGCTTCCGCCTGACCGCCCAGGCCTCCGTCCGCGCCATCGAGCTGGACACCGCCTACCTCAAGGGCAACTCGGCGGGCTGGGTCACCATCCTGGGCCGCGACGGTGACGGCGAGTGGTTCGAGCTCGTGGGCCGCACCAGGCTCCAGCCCGACAGCGCCCACCGCTTCGTCCTGGATGCCCCTGCTACCGTCACCCACATCCGTACCGACGTCTTCCCCGACGGCGGCATCGCCCGCCTGAACGTCTACGGCTCCCTCACCGAAGCGGGCGAAACAGACCTCCGTAACCGCTGGCAGTCCGCCCAGGTCTGACCAGCGCCAAGAGACCGGGGCGGGCACGCGTCAGCGTGCCCGCCCCTCCACGTGTCCCCATGAAACACATGAAGGGGAACCCAGGTTTGGCTGCCGCAGAGGGTCCGGGTTGGCTGCCGGGCTCTCGGGCTCCCCGCTCCCGTTCACCTGTTTCCCGCCGCCCGATTTCCCGCCGCCCGATTTCCCGCCGCCCGATGGTTGCCCTCTGCGGTGCTCCCCCTGGGTCAAGCCCGGGCCTCGAAACCACCCCATCCCCCGATGATCTTGCTACCAGTAGCAAGTTCAGCGCCCATTTCGCTCCTGGTAGCAAGATCATCTTCGGAACAGGGGGCCGATACCGTGCTCCGGGGCTTGGAGGACGGCACTTTGACGACTTATCCCACCTGCACTAGCTCCTCCCCCGCACAACCGAACGGGCACCCCACCACATCGGCGGGGCGCCCGTGAACGGTTCGGGGAACTAGCCCCGGGTGATCATCCGGCCGTTGGTGCTCTCCGGTCCGATGTCAGATCCGCGCAGGATGGTGCGGCGGACCCGGCCGAACAGGTCGGCGCCGTCATAGGCGCTCACCGGGTTGCGGTGGGCCAGGGAGCGGGCTTCGATGCGGACCGTCTCTTCCGGGGCGAAGACCGTGAGGTCGGCGTCCAGGCCCGGGGCGATCGAGCCCTTGCCGGGCACGCCGGCGACGCGGGCGGGCTCCGCGGACATCCAGCGGACGACCTCGGCGAGGGCGATGCCGCGGGAACGGGCCTCGGTCCACATGGCGGGCAGGCCTACCTGAAGTCCGGCGACGCCGCCCCAGGCGGTGCCGAAGTCGCCAGTGTCCAGGTCCTTCAGGTCCGGGGTGCTCGGTGAGTGGTCACTGACCACGCAGTCGATCAGACTGTCCTGGAGCGCCCTCCAGAGGAGGTCGCGGTTGGCGCTGTCGCGAATGGGCGGGCAGCACTTGTAACTCGTGTCACCCGCCGGAATCTCTTCCGCGGCCAGGGTCAGGTAGTGCGGGCAGCTCTCCACCGTGAGCGGCACGCCTTCCTGTTTGGCCTGGGCGATCAGGGGCAGCGCGGAGGCGCTGGACAGGTGCAGGATGTGCGCGCGAACCCCGGTGCGGCGAGCGGTGTCGATGACCAGGGCGATCGCCGCGTGCTCCGCCTCGTCCGGGCGGGAGGCCAGGAAGTCCGCGTAGTCGCGCCCGGAGGCGGCGGGTGCGGAGTCCAGGACGGCGGGGTCCTCGGCGTGCACGATCAGTCTGCCGCCGAAGGCGTGGATGGCCGTGGCCGCGGTGTGCAGCTGCTCCGGGGACAGGTGGCCGAACTCGTCCACACCAGAGGGCGAAAGAAACGCCTTGAACCCGAAGACGCCTTCGGTCCACAGGTCGGACAGGATGCCGGTGGTGCCGGCACCG
This sequence comes from Nocardiopsis valliformis DSM 45023, assembly GCF_000340985.1. Classification (NCBI taxonomy): domain Bacteria; kingdom Bacillati; phylum Actinomycetota; class Actinomycetes; order Streptosporangiales; family Nocardiopsidaceae; genus Nocardiopsis; species Nocardiopsis valliformis. The sequence continues at coordinate 165,241 of NZ_ANAZ01000004.1, read as the reverse complement.
CTGTTCTCCGGGACGGCTCCGCCCCAGAAGCCCACGTCCACGGCGAGCTTGCCCTCGGCCACGGCGCGTTTGGCCTTGAGGCCTTCGATGCTGGTGGTGGGCGGAACACTGTTCAGCGGCATGTCCACCAGGGTGGTCACCCCGCCCAGGGCTGCGGCGCGGGTGGCGCTCGCGAACCCCTCCCACTCGGTGCGGCCCGGCTCGTTGACGTGAACATGGCTGTCCACGAGCCCGGGCAGCAGCACCTCGTCCTCGGCCAGGCGCAGCTCGCGCTCGGTCTGGACCGGGGCGTCGTCCCCGGTGAGGACCTCGGTGATCCGTCCGTCGTCGATGACCACGCTCACCGGGCGCTCACCCTCGGGGGTGAGGGCGCGGCGGGCGCGGACGACGAGTGCGTGTTCGGTCAACTCACTGCTCCTGTCCGACACGGCGGGTTGCCAGACCGACGATGGTACCGGCGTCGGCACCGGAGGCATCAACGACCTCGGATTCCTCGAGCGCGCCACAGCGCAGACCGCTGGCCAGGACCGAGGCCAGGGCCTGGGCGGTGGCGGGCTCGTCCATGACATTGCCGCCTGCCTGGCCGAGGTAGGCCTTCAGCCGCGCGGCCGCGGGGGCGAAGGCCTCGCGGTAGAAGGCGTAGGTGGCCAGGTAGCGGATGGGCAGCTGGCCCGGGTGCAGGTCCCAGCCCTGGTAGAAGCCGCGCTCTAGGGAGCGGCGGACCAGGCCCGCGTGCAGGTTCCACGCGGAACGCACGTCCTCGGGGGTGCCCGTGGGCAGGATGTTGCTGCCGCCGTCGGAGATCCACACGCCGGTACCGGCCGCGGCCACCTGCATGACCGACTTCGCGAAGTCGGCCACCGGGTGCGCCAGGCTCTGGTGGGCGGCGGTGATCCCGCAGGCCGCGCTGTAGTCATAGGTGCCGTAGTGCAGGGCGGTGACCCGGCCCTGACCGGCCTGGATCATGCGGGCGACGGACACGGTGCCATCGGTGAGCAGGATCGACTGGGGGGTCTCGATCTGGAGCTCGAACCGCAGCCGCCCGGCGGGCAGCCCAAAGCGCTCCTCCAGCCGCTCGCTGACCCACACCATCGCCTCGACCTGCTCGACCGAGGTGATCTTGGGCAGGGTGAGCACGAGGTTGTCCGGCAGGGAGCCGTGCCCCTCCAGCAGGGTCTGCAGGAAGAGAGTGAGGGTGCGCACGCCGCGGTGGCGCCCGGCCGCCTCCATGCCCTTCATCCGAATACCGAAGTAGGGGGTGGCCGTCCCCTGCTTCAGATCCGAGACGAACGCGTTCGCGGTGGCGAGCACGTGGGCGTCCTCGGCCTCGTCACCGGGGGCCCCGTAGCCGTCCTCGAAGTCGGCGCGCAGGTCCTCGATGGGTTCGCGGGTGAGTTTGGCTCGTACCAGCGGGAGTGCGTCGGCGACGGCGGTCTCGCTGAGTCCGGTGATCTCGGCGAGGTCCGCGGCCTTGGGCGCGTACTCGTCGAGGGCCGCGATCGCCTGTTCGCCCCAGGCGGCGGCGAGGCCGGGCTGGATGCGGTCGGCGGGCACGTAGACGCTGTGGACCGGCTGGCGGCCGCCGTTGGTCCCGGGGTACTCGCGGTCCAGCCGCTTGTCCGCCTCCGCGAGCCGGGTGTCGAGTTCGGTGACCAGGTCGGTCAGGCCTTGCAGGCTGTCACTCGCCACGTGTCGTGTCCTCCTCCGTCGTCGGTGCCGGTCTCTCGGAGTCACTGAGAGACCGGTCACTAATTTCTATATGCGGATACTAACTTCTGCGATTCGGAAGAACAAGGCCCCTGAGGCACCGACGATCCGGATCCGGAAGCTTCGATACACAACGGAGAGCGAAAAACAGCTTTCGTATTGCAGAATGATGGACGTGACCGCAGCGGCCCTCAGCATGGGAGCACGACCCTTGTCAGCCTCAGAGATCCCCCAAACGGACCAGCCCCGACCTCCCGAGGAGGCGGCGGCCCGGCGCTCCGGCGGCGTGCAGTCCCTGGACCGCGCCTTCGCGCTCCTGGAGATCATGGCCGAGTTCGGCGGGGAGGCCTCCCTGAGCCAGCTCGCCGACTCCTCTGGCCTGCCCCTGCCCACCATCCACCGCATCATCCGCACCCTGGTCGGCAACGGATACGTGCGCCAGCTCCCCTCCCGCCGCTACGCCCTGGGTCCGCGCCTGATCGGCCTCGGCGACAAGGCAGCGCAGATGCTCGGCACCTGGGCCCGCCCCCACCTGGCCCAGCTCGTGGAGGACCTCGGCGAGACCGCCAACCTCGCCATGCTCGACGGTGACAAGGTCATCTACGTGGCCCAGGTCCCCTCACCGCATGCCATGCGCATGTTCACCGAGGTCGGCCGCCGCGTCCTGCCGCACTCGGCGGGTGTGGGCAAGGCCCTGCTCTCCCAGCTCAGCGACGAGGAGGCCCTAGCCACCGTGCGCCGCACCGGCATGCCCGCCGCCACCGAGCGCACCATCACCGACCCCGAGGCCTTCCTCACCGAACTCCAGCGCATCCGCGAGACCGGCTACGCCATCGACGACGGCGAGCAGGAGGTGGGCGTGCGCTGCGTGGCCGTGCCCGTCAAGGACGCCCCCTCGGGCATGGCGGTGTCGGTCTCGGGCCCCGAAGCCCGGGTGAGCTGGGGCTTCGTAGACCAGGCCGCCCCCATCGTGCGCAAGTGCGCCCGGGTCCTGGCCACCGACCTCAACAACCAGAGCTAGCGCACGAAGCACACCGCGCCCGGTGCGCTGTGCCGCACGCGACACGCGGAACACGAGAGGGGCCGTGACCACATGTGGTCACGGCCCCTCTCGTTGCCTGGATCCTGCCCAAATCCGACTCAGCGGAGCTCCTGCCCCTACCGACACCTGACTCGGCCGACGCCTACGTCTGCTGGTCGAAGCCCAGCTTGCGCAGCTGCTTGGGGTCGCGCTGCCAGTCCTTGGCCACCCGAACCCGCAGGTCCAGGAAGACCCGCTGGCCCAGCAGGCCCTCGATCTGCTTGCGGGCCCGCGAGCCCACGTCGCGCAGCCGCGAACCCTTCGAGCCGATCACGATCGCCTTCTGGCTGGGACGCTCCACGTACAGCGACGCGTAGATGTCCACCAGCTCCTTGCCGGGCTTGGTGTTCTCGCGCTCGTACATCTCGTCCACGACCACCGCGATGGAGTGCGGAAGCTCGTCCCGAACCCCCTCCAGGGCAGCCTCCCGGACCAGTTCGGCCACGAGCATCTCGTCGGGTTCGTCGGTGAGGTCGCCGTCCGGGTACAGCGGCGGCCCCTCCGGCAGGTGCGAGCACAGCACTTCGGTGACCGTGTCCAGCTGGTAGGCGCCGCGCGCGGACACCGGGACGATGTCGGCCCAGTCGCCCAGCTCGTTCACGGCCATCAGGTGTTCCCCGACGGTCGCCTTGTCCACCAGGTCGGTCTTGGTCACCAGGGCGACCACCGGGGTGTTGGTCTGCTCCGCGAGCTCCTTGGCGATGTAGGTGTCACCGCGCCCGATCGGCTCGTTGGCCGGAAGACAGAACGCGATCACGTCCACCTCGACCAACGTGGACCGCACCAGCGAGTCCAACCGCTCCCCCAGCAGGGTGCGGGGCTTGTGCAGACCGGGCGTGTCCACGATGATCAACTGCGCGTCCGGCCGGTGCACGATGCCGCGCACGGTCCGCCGGGTGGTCTGGGGCCGGTTGCTGGTGATCGCCACCTTCTGCCCGACCAGCGCGTTCATCAGGGTGGACTTGCCCACGTTCGGGCGGCCCACGAAGCAGGCGAAACCGCTCCGGAAGCCCTCCGGGTAGGAGGGCAACTCCAGTGGCACGCGGAGCTTCTCGAGGTCGAGGTCTTTCATGGATCCTTCTTTAGCGCCGGGTGATGCTCGCGGGCACCCCGTCAGGGGCGGCGATCACCACCACCTGGGTCTTCAGGTCGTCCGCCACCGCGCGGTCGGCCTCGGTCAACTCCTTGGCCTCGGTGACGACCACCGCGGCCTCCAACGCGGAGGCCTCGCTGGAGGCCGCCGCGGCCACGGCGGCCTGGAGCGCGGTCAGCTTGAGCGAGGGCAGCGACACCGTGGTGGCGACGTACGTGCGCCCGGTCTCGTCGCGCACGGCTGCGCCCTCAGCGGCCGCGTTCCGGGCCCGGGAGGCCCGCGCGAGCGTGATGAGCTTGCCGTCCTCGGGGCCGAGTCCCGTCGTGTCCGTCACTGGTCCGTGCTCCTTACGTGTTCGTCCGAACCCTGGCCCTGTTCGAGGGGCAGGCGTTCCACCAGCACCGTGGTCATCCGGTTGCGGCGGCTGCTCTTGCCCTCCAGGGTGAGCCTGAGTCCAGCGTATTGTGCCTGGGCTCCGCCTGCTGGAACCCGCCCCAGCACGAAGGCCACCAGACCGCCCACGGTCTCCACGTCGGAGACCTCCAGATCGCGGTCGGGGAAGAGTTCGGCGAGCTCACCCAGCGGCAGGCGCGCGGTCACCCGCACCTTGTCCTCGTCCAGCCAGTCCACCGGGGCGATCTCGTGGTCGTACTCGTCGGTGATCTCACCGACGATCTCTTCCACGATGTCCTCCAGGGTGACCAGCCCGGCGGTGCCGCCGTACTCGTCGATCGCCACCGCCACGTGGTTGCGCTGCTGCTGCATCTCGCGCAGCAGCTCGTCAATGGGCTTGGTGTCGGGCACGTAGCTGGCCTGACGCATCACGTCGGCGGCGGTCAGCGGCACGTCCTCCGCGCCGCCCGCGGCCGCCGCCCAGCGGTCGCGCAGCCGCTCCACCAGGTCCTTGAGGTAGACGATGCCGACCACGTCGTCCTCGTCCTCGCCGGTCACCGGGATCCGCGAGTACCCGCTGCCCATGGCGAGCGTGAGGACCGCGTCGGCGTCGGCGTCCCGGCTGGTGAAGACGATGTCGGGCCGCGGCACCATCACCTCGCGCACGGAGGTGTCGTCGAGTTTGAACACCGAGTGGATCATCTGGCGCTCCTCGGGGTCGATGACCTCCCCCTGCTCGGCCAGGTCCACGAGCTGGCGCAGCTCGACCTCGCTGCTGAAGGGGCCGTCCCGGTCGCCCTTGCCCCGCGGAGTGAGCGCGCGGCCCGCGCCCACCAGGAGCCTGGCGATCGGGCCCAGCACCACCTGGAGCGGGTAGACGACCGCGGCGCTGGCCCGGGCGAGCGGACCGGCGAACTGGCGGCCGAGGATACGCGGGGTGACAGCGATCAGGACGCACTCCACCACGACCATCGCCACGGCGGTCAGCACCAGGGCGGGCCAGCCCAGCCCCAGCAGGAAGACCATGCCGACGGCGGCGGCCAGGACCGCGCAGACCTCGCATACCACGCGCAAAAACAGCAGCATGTTCAGGTGCGCGGTGGGATCGGCGCAGACCCGCTCCCAGGCACGGCCGGCCTTAGCGGAGCGCTCACCGTGGAGCGCCTCCATTCCCATGGAGGCCACGCGGGTGACGGCGACCTCCGCCGCCACCAGGAACCCGGCGACGGCGGTCAGCACCAGGGCGGCCACGAAGGCCGCCGCCCACTCCAGGGGGTCACCCGTGGTGAGCGGCGCAAGGTCGGGCCACAAGGGCGCGCTCATCGGGCGCTCTCGTCCCCTTCGGTGGTCTCCTCGTCGGCGGCCTCGCGCTCGCGCCAGGCGGCGAGGATCTCACCCTGGAGACCGAACATCTCCTTGTGTTCCTCGGGCTCGGCGTGGTCGTAGCCGAGCAGGTGCAAGATGCCGTGCGTGCACAGCAGGTCGATCTCGGCCTCGGTTCCGTGACCGGCCGTCTCGCCCTGGCGCTCGGCCACCTGCGGGCAGATGATCACGTCACCGAGCACGCCGGGGTCACTGGTGCGGCCGGGTCCGCCGGGGCGCAGCTCGTCCATGGGGAACGAGAGCACGTCGGTGGGGCCGGGCTCGTCCATCCAGCGCACGTGGAGGTCGGTCATGGGTCCCTCGTCCACCAGCACGACGGACAGCTCGGCCAACGGGTGGACCCGCATGGCGTCGAGCACGTGCCGGGCCAGGCGGGAGAGTCGCTCCTCGTCCACGCTGCTGACGCCGGACTCGTTGGCGACGTCGATACTCATCGGTTGCGGCTGCCTTCTTGCGTCTCAGGTCGGTGGTCGGTGGTCGGCGGTGTTCCCGCCGGGGCGCCCAGCGAGGGGTGCCCTACCGACAGCGGTGGGCCCGCACGAGGCGGGCCCACCGGCCGGTGTCACTACGTACTTCTTCTCAGTCTGCCCGGTCCTGGGCGCCCTCTGCGCCGCCACCACCGTCCCTCGGGGTGTCGCCGCCCTGGCGCCGCCCCTGACGCGGGCCCGGACGACCCCGGTCCCCGTTGGCCTGGTTGCTCTGAGCGGCGTCGTGACGGCCGTAGGCGTCGACGATCTGCCCCACCAGCTTGTGCCGGACGACGTCCTCACTGGTCAGTCGGCAGAAGGCGATGTCGTCGATATCACGCAGAATGTTCTCGATCGTGCGCAGCCCGCTGGTCTGCCCGCCGGGCAGGTCCACCTGGGTGACGTCACCGGTGACCACGACCTTCGACCCAAACCCCAGGCGTGTGAGGAACATCTTCATCTGCTCCGGTGAGGTGTTCTGCGCCTCGTCCAAGATGATGAAGGAGTCATTAAGCGTTCTACCCCTCATATACGCCAGGGGTGCGACCTCGATGGTGCCGGCGGCCATCAGTTTGGGGATGGAGTCCGGGTCGAGCATGTCGTGCAGGGCGTCGTAGAGCGGGCGCAGGTAGGGGTCGATCTTGTCGTAGAGGGTGCCGGGCAGGAAGCCCAGACGTTCGCCGGCCTCGACCGCGGGGCGGGTGAGGATGATCCGGTTGACCTCTTTGTCCTGGAGGGCTTTGACCGCCTTGGCCATGGCCAGGTAGGTCTTGCCGGTGCCTGCCGGACCGATGCCGAAGACCACGGTGCGCTGGTCGATGATGTCGACGTAGCGTTTCTGGTTCAGCGTCTTGGGGCGAATGGTCTTGCCCCGGTTGGACAGGATGTTGGTGGTCAGCACGTCCGCGGGGCGTTCCTTGCCCGGTGAGCGCAGCATGTGGATCATGCGCTCGATGGTGTCGGGGGTGACGTGGGTGCCGCTCTTGGCGAGCTCGATCAACTCCTCCACGAGGCGGACGACCATGCCCGTTTCCTCGGGGGTCCCGCTGATCGTGAACTCGTTGCCGCGGACGTGGATGTCGCTCTTGAAGGACCGCTCCAGTGCCCGGAGGAGCTCGTCCCCCGAACCCAGCAGGCTGATCATCGTGTGTTCGTCCGGCACCACGACCTTGACCTGGGTCTCCCGGTCCGGGTGCGTGTGAGTTGACTCGACCATGGTGTGGCCTTGCGGCCGCTGTCCCTACCCTTCGGTCACGGCCCCGGGGTCGGTTTCCCGGGGTTCCTCGCGGACGGGCCGCACACCGTGTCCGACGGTGTCGTGCACGTTCACCACGGGTGTGCGGGACAACCGAAGTGGCCGGTGGGGCCCGTCTGCGAGTCTACCAACGGGGACCCGGCGGGCTCGATGGGATTTTTCGCGCCCACCGAGCTGGGGAGAGACAGCCGCACGGAAGACGTGGCCGTCCTGGGCGTGTGCGCCCCCAGCGACCCCGACCCGTGGTTATCCGGGCGGCCAGCTCAGGCCGCGGCCGCCGAGCACGTGCGCGTGGAGGTGGAAGACGGTCTGCCCGGCCCCCGCCCCGGTGTTGAAGACGATCCGGTAGCCGATGTCGGCCACGTCCTCGGCCTTGGCCACCTCGTGGGCCTCACGGACCACGGCGTCCAGCAGGCCGGTGTCCGTGGCCGCGGCGGCCGCGGCGTCGGCGTGGTGCTCACGCGGGATGACCAGGACGTGGGTGGGCGCCTGGGGGTTGATGTCGCGGAAGGCGACCGTGCGCTCCCCCTCGCGGACGATCTCCGCGGGCACCTCCCCCTTCACGATCTTGCAGAAAAGGCAGTCGGGGTCGACCATCGCTCACCTTCCGTCACGCGGGGCCGCCGGGCAGGGCGGCACCCCTCTCGGGCATGTTCGGTGCCCATGATGCCGCAGGTGCGCGGGCCCCGTGGAGGTCCCGGCCGAGACCCGGCTGACCACCCGACAGAGATGAACCCTCAACCTTTCCGCAACCGTTCCGATCCGTTTTCCCCGCCGGTGGCGGGTCGGGGCGCGATAGGCTTTGCGTCCGTGCGCGTCAGGTTGTCGGCATGCCCGCCGTTTGGCCGCATCCGGCGTGTTCGGATTGAAACGCACGTCTACTTGGAAAAGAAGAGGTATGCCCTTTCGTAAACCCCGCGACAAGGGTGTGCGTCGAACTGATGTGACGACAGAAACGTTGGTGGCCGGTGCCACCACGGCGCCACTCTCGGTCGAGTGGGACGCCGACCACGCCGTGACGGAGCTCTACCGAGAGCACTACCGTCCACTTGTTCGGCTTGCCGCCCTGCTGGTCCGTGACCACGCGACCGCGGAGGAAGTCGTTCAGGACGCCTTCGTGGCCATGCACGGAGCCTGGCGTCGTCTCAGGGACCCGAACAAGGCTCTGTCGTACCTCCGCCAGGCGGTGGTGAACAAAGCCAGGTCGGTGCTCCGTCACAGGGCCGTCGTCGAGAAGCACGCCCCGAAGGCCATGCCGGACGCGCCCAGCGCCGAGCACGGAGCCATGAACCTCCTGGAACGTGAGGCAGTCATCACGGGACTGCGTAAGCTACCCACCCGTCAGCGAGAGGCCATCGTGCTCCGGTACTACGGCGACCTGTCCGAGGCGCAGATCGCGGACGCCATGGGCATCAGCCGAGGCGCGGTCAAGAGCCATACGTCGCGTGGCATCTCCGCCCTCCGCTCTGTACTGGAGCAGACGTCATGAGTACCCCCAACGAACGGAGCGAGCTGGAGTTCGAAGACCAGCTCCGCCAGATACTCAAGGCCGAGGCGGGCGAGGTCAAGCCCTCAGGCGAGGGTCTCAACCTCATCCGTGAGCGGACCGAGCGCCAACGGGGCTCGGCGTGGTTCGGACTGCCGTGGCTACGTCCAGCGTCAGCGGTGGCGGCGGCCGTTCTGATCGTCGCCTCGGTGATCATGTCGAGCCCGCAGGTAAGGGACCAGGTCCTGGAGATCGTCCCCGCCGGCGCCGACCGCGAGGGCACCCCGCCCGAGGCTCAGCAGGGTGGTGGCGACAGTGTGGCGGCCCCCGAGCCCACCACGGACTCGGCCACCGGCACCAGCAAGCCGGAGGAGACGCCGGGGCAGGACCCCGAGAACGAGACAGGCGCCGACGACGGCTCCTCGTCCGCCGAGGACGAGAGCTTGGAGTCCACCACCTCGTGCCCGCCCAGGGACGACGACGCCACCGCGACCAACGGGACGCGGGACGAGGACGACGACGATCGGGACAACGGCAGCTCGGACCACCCGGACTGCGACCCCGCCGACGAACCCACGGACAAGCCCACCGACGAGCCCGGCAACGGCTCGGGCGGCGGCAACGGTGACGACCCCGAGGACGACGAGTCCAGCAACGGCTCCGGCGACGGTAGCGGCTCGGGCGGCGGCAACGGCGGCGGTTCCGGCAGCAACGGTGACGAGGAAAGCGGCACCAGCCAGAACTGACCGTTTATCTGAGGAACTTCCGGTACACAGCAGTAGGGGCCCGCGGGATCTCTCCCGTGGGCCCCTACTGCGTTCGTTCGGACCAGCGGTCCTGTGTTCGTTCAGACCGGTGGCGGAGTCACCAGCGGCCGGTGCGAGCCTGCAGGACCGACAGCGCGGCCACCCCGGCGGTGGAGGTACGCAAGACCGACGGCCCCAGCAGGGAGCGGACCGCTCCGGCCTCGTCGAAGGCGGTGAGTTCGGCGTCGGAGATCCCGCCCTCGGGGCCGACCACCAGTACGATTCCGGTCCCGGTACCCTCGCCTGCCCCGTCCTTGGGAAGGGGCAGCCCGGACAGCCGCTGGGCCCCCTCCTCGTGCAGGACCACGGCCAGGTCCGCCTCGGCCAGCAGGGCGCTGACCCCTTTGCGGTCCAGCAGTTCGGTGACCTCGGGGGTCCGGGCGCGGCGGGCCTGCTTGGCCGCCTCCCGGGCGCTCGCCCGCCACTTGGCCAGGGCCTTGGCCCCGCGGTCGCCCTTCCACTGCGTGACACAGCGCTCGGCGGCCCAGGGCACGACGGCGTCGACCCCGGCCTCGGTCATCATTTCGACCGCGAGTTCACCCCGGTCCCGCTTGGGCAGGGCCTGCACCACGGTGATCCGCGGGGTCGGCTCGGGTTCGGTCAGGCGTTCCAGCACCCGGCAGACGAGCGTGTCCTTGCCGACGACCTCGGCCACCTCACAGCGCACACGCAGGCCGAGACCGTCGGACAGGTCGACGGTCTCGCCCTCACGGATGCGTCGGACCGCCACGGCGTGGCGGCCCTCCGGGCCGTCCAGCCGAATCCGGTCACCCGTGAGGGCGGCCGGCTCGACCAGGAAGACCGGCGGGGTCACTTGGCGCCGAAGGCGTCGCGGAGCTTGGAGAAGAAACCGCCGTGACCGGGGCTGAAGCGACCCGGGTTCTCGTCCTCGCCGCGCAGCTCGGCGAACTTGCGCAGCAGGGCCTCCTGCTCCTCGTCCAGCTTGCTCGGGGTCTCCACGTCCACACGGATGCGCAGGTCGCCCCGGCCGCCGCCGTCGAGGTGGGTGACGCCCTTGCCCGGCAGCGTGATGACGTGGCCCGAGTTGGTGCCCGGACGCAGGTCGATGTTCTCGGTGCCGTCGAGGGTGTCGAAGGCGAAGGACGCGCCCAGAGCCGCCGCCGTCATCGGGACGGTGATGGTGCAGTGCAGGTCGTCGCCGCGACGCTCGAAGGTTGGGTGGGCCTTCTGGACGACCTCGAGGATGATGTCGCCGCGCGGTCCGCCGTTGGGGCCGACCTCGCCCTCGCCAGCGAGCTGGATACGAGTGCCGTCGTCGACACCGGCGGGAATCTTGACGGTGCGGGTGACCTTCTCGCGCACCCGGCCCTCGCCCGCGCAGTCGCCGCAGGGGTTGGTGATGACCGAGCCCTGACCCGAGCACTGCGGGCAGGGACGCGAGGTCATGACCTGTCCGAGGAAGGAGCGCGTGACCTGGGAGACCTCACCCTGGCCGTGGCACATCTCGCAGGTGCTCCGGTGCGAACCGGCCGCGGTGCCCTCACCCTGGCAGGTGTCGCACAGGATGGCGGTCGGGAAGGTGATCTCCTTGCTGACCCCGAACGCGGTCTCGACGAGGTCAAGTTCGATGCGGATCTTGATGCTGCGTCCGCGCCGAACCCGCTCCCGGGGGCCACGCCCGCCGGGCTGGCCGCCGCCGAAGAAGGCGTTCATGATGTCGTCAAAGGCGAACCCGCCCGCGCCGCCGAACCCTCCGGCGCCGCCTCCGCCGCCGGGGGCGTAGGGGTCCTGACCCATGTCGAACATCCGACGCTTGTTCTCGTCGGAGAGGACCTCGTAGGCCTGGGTCACTTCCTTGAAGCGATCCTGGGTAGCGGGGTCCGGGTTGATGTCCGGGTGGAGCTCGCGCGCGAGCCTCCGGTACGCCTTCTTGATCTCGTCCTTGGACGCGTCGCGACGCACCCCGAGAACCTGGTAATAGTCTCTGGCCACTGAGTTACTGTCCTGCCAAAATCTGTCCGACATACCGAGCCACCGCACGGACGGCGCCCATTGTCCCTGGGTAGTCCATACGGGTGGGTCCCACCACACCGATCTTGGCCAGCGACTGGTTTCCCACACCGTAGTCGGCCGACACGATGGAAGTGGACCGAAGGCCTTCGTGGAAATTCTCCGCGCCGATGCGCACTGTGAGCATCGAGGGGTCCTTCGCCTCACCAAGCAAACGGATGAGGACCATGTTCTCTTCCAGTGCTTCGAGCACGTCCCGCAGGCTCGCCGCGAAGTCGACGGCCGCGAGGTTCGCGGTGCCTGCCAGGACGATCTTCTCCTCGTGCCGCTCGACGAGGCTCTCCAACAGGACCGACAGGACCGCTACCGCGACCGGGCGGTCCTCCGGCGCGACCTGCGCGGGCAGGTCCTCCACCGCGTCCGGGACATCTCCGAGGTGCTTTCCGGCGATGGCCCGGTTGAGCATGCCGCGCAGGTCGTTGACCGCGTTCTCGCTGACCGTTCCCAGTCCGTCGATGACGCGCTGCTCGACCCGCCCGGTGTTGGTGATGACGACCATCATGATGCGCTGGCTGCCGAGGGGCACCAGTTCCACGTGCTGGACCGACGAGCGGGTCAGCGACGGGTACTGGACGATCGCGACCTGCCGGGTGAGCTGCGCGAGCAGCCGTACCGTGCGGGCGACGATCTCGTCCAGGTCCACGGCGCCGCCGAGGAAGGACTCGATGGCGCGCCGTTCGGCCGCCGAGAGCGGCTTGACCGAGGAGAGGCGGTCGACGAAGAGCCGGTAGCCCTTGTCGGTGGGCACCCGTCCCGCACTGGTGTGCGGTTGGTGGATGTACCCGTCCTCCTCCAGGGCGACCATGTCGTTGCGGATGGTCGCCGGGGAGACACCGAGGGGGTGCCGGTCGGCCAACGCCCGTGAACCCACGGGTTCATTGGTGTTGACGAAATCCTCGACGACGGCACGCAGGACCGCGAGCTTGCGCTCATCCAGCAACTCGCCACCTCCTGGCACTCCAAGGTCCTCAGTGCTAATTCTATGCCCGGCCGCAAACCCGCACGGCTACCAGCAAGTAGTAACACGGGCACGGTGACCGCTTCTTCCCGAGGGGACCGGCGACGTGCGCCACCCGGTACCGGGCGCGGGGCCGCCTTCATCGGTAGACTGCACCACCGTGGTTACCAAGGGAACCGGCCGTTACGGCCGCGACGTTCTGGCGGGAGACTGGCGACGGCCCAAGAAGGGTGCGGTACGCGAGATACCCCTCACCCGCGACCTGGTCGTGGAGGACGCCGACGAGACGTTCTGCGGTGCCGTGGTGTCCTGGGACAAGGCCGCGGTGACCCTGGAGGACCGGGACGGCCGCCGCCGGGTGTTCGAGCTGGGCCCGGCCGCCTTCCTGGTGGACGGGGAGCCGGTGACGCTGGTTCGTCCGGCCGCCGCCCCCCAAGGACCCGTGCGCAGCGCTTCGGGATCGATCGCGGTGACCGACGCGCGGGCGCGCACCGCCCGGGAGAGCCGGATCTACGTGGAGGGCGCCCACGACGCCGAGCTGGTCGAGAAGGTCTGGGGCCACGATCTGCGGGTGGAGGGCGTGGCCGTGGAGTTCCTCGAGGGGATCGACGACCTCCCGGCCGTTGTGGCGGAGTTCTCACCCGGGCCGGGGCGCCGTCTGGGGGTCCTGGTGGACCACCTGGTGCCGGGGTCCAAAGAAAGCCGGATCGCGGAGCGCGTCCGGGGTTCGGACGTGCTGGTGGTCGGGCACCCCTACGTGGACGTCTGGCAGGCGGTGCGGCCGCGTGCGGTGGGGATCGGGGCCTGGCCCGAGGTGCCTCGGGGCCTGCCGTGGAAGGAGGGTGTCGTGGACGCCCTGGGCTGGCGGGTGGAGACGGGTGAGGCCTGGCGCCGCATCCTGGGTTCGGTCCGCGGCTACGGCGATCTCGAGCCCTCGCTGCTGGGGCGGGTCGAGGAGCTCATCGACTTTGTCACGGGCCCGCACGACACGGAACTCGCGGAGCTCTGAGGGCATCGGTCTCCCGGTGCGCGGAACACTAGGATTGCCCCATCGCGTCGTCTGACGAGCGAGCCTCGGATCCCCGTGGTCCCCTTTGCCGGTTTCCGGCGGACACAACGACAGCCTCCGGCCCTCCGCGGTCGTCGGTACGGCCCGACCGGTTCGGGCAGCACATCACACGCCCCTCAACAGCGGAGCCAAGGAAGAGCATGAGCGAGACCCCGTCCAGTCCCCCGTCCCCTGACGAAGAGCCGGGGCAGCAGTACCCGCCGGGGCAGCAGTACCCGCCGCAGCAGGATCCCGGCCAGGCTCAGCAGCCGCAGCAGCCGCAGCCGGGTTACGGCCAGCAGCAGGGACAGCCTGGCCAACCGCAGGCTCAGCCGCAGCAGCCACAGCCGGGGCAGCAGCCCGGACAACAGCCGTACGGCCAGCCGCAGCAGCCCGGGTACGGACAACAGCCCCAGCAGCCCTACGGTCAGCCCAGCGGCGCACAGCCCGGTTACGGCCAGCAGCCCCAGCAGCAGTACGGTCAGCAGAGTGGCGCTCAGCCCGCGTGGGGCCAGCCCTCAGGCGGTCAGCCCCAGCAGCAGCCCGCGCAGCCGCAGCAACCCCAGCAGCCCTACGGTCAGCCCAGCGGCGCACAGCCGGGGTACGGTCAGCAGCCGGTACAGCCCCAGCCCGGACAACAGCAGCCTGATTACGGCCAGCAGTACGGCCAGCAGCCCCAGCCCGGACAACAGCAGTACGGCCAGCCGGTGCAGGCCCAGCAGCCGCAGTTCGGCCAGCCCGGGGCCTACGGACAGCCCGGCGGTGCGCAGGCCGGTTTCGGCCAACAGCCGCAGCCGCAGGCGCCGGGTGGCGGCAACGACATTCTGGTCGCGATGCTGGCCCACCTGTCCGGCTTCGTCATCGCCTGCCTGGGCTGGATCCCGCCGCTGGCGATCTACTTCGCCAAGCGGAACCAGTCACAGTTCGTCCGCCACCACGCGTCAGAAGCGGCGAACTTCCAGATCACCATGCTCATCCCGTACGTGTTCGCCGGCGTGGCTTTCTTCGGTCTGGGTATCTTCTTCCCCAACCTCTCCTGGATCGGTTACCTGCTCATCGCCCTCGTATGGATCCTTTCCATCGTCTTCGGCGTCATAGGAGCATCAGGAGCGAACAAGGGAACCTGGTACCGCTATCCGGCGAGTATCCGGCTCCTGAAGTAGAACCGAGTCCCCCGACACCGAGGAATCGTCATGTCCTATCAGAACAACCCGAACCCGGATGATCCCTACGACCAGGGCGGCCAGCAGCCCAACCAGGGTCCGTCCGGCGGCTACCCGCCCCCGGCCGACCCTCAGCAGGGCGGTTACCCCGGTCAGGGGGGCTACCCCGGCCAGGGCGGTTACCCCGGTCAGGGCGGTTACGGGCAGCCCCAGCCCGGGCAGCCCGGCGGCTACGGTGTTCCTCACGGCCAGGGCGGTTACCCCGGGCAGCCCGGCGGCTACGCGCCCGGCCCCGGCTTCGGCGACTCCTCCGCGGTCACGGGGCAGCCGAACCAGGACGAGCGGACGATGGGTCTGCTCAGCCACCTGAGCGGCATCCTCTTCAGCGTCCTCGGGCCGCTGGTCCTGTACCTGATCAAGAAGGACGAGTCGCCGTTCGTCCGCGACCAGGCCGCGCAGGCGCTGAACTTCCAGATCCTGCTGCTGATCGGCTACCTGATCTCGATGGTGCTGTACTTCATCCTCATCGGCGGGCTCATTCACGTGGCGCTCTGGGTGTGCGCGGTCGTCTTCGGCATCCTGGGGGCCATGGCTGCCAACAAGGGCGAGTGGTACCGCTACCCGTTCAACGTCAGCTGGATCAAGTAACACCGATCCCCGCGATCGACACCGAAGGGGTCCGGCATCGCGCCGGGCCCCTTCGTCGTGTCCGTCTTCCCTGTGCTCTCTGCCCGGGACGGCTCGGGTCGCCCCGGGTCTCGCCCCGGGGCGTCTCAGGTGTCTCAGGTGAGGTCGCGGACCACGGCGTCGGCGAGCAGCCGCCCCCGCCGGGTCAGCGCCGCGCGGCCCTCGGCGTGCGCCCGCGCGTCCAGGAGCCCTTCGCCGACCAGGCGTTCGGCCGCGGACAGCCCGTGGGCGTCCAGCAGGTCCAGCGGGCAGCCGCCGTCCACCCGCAGTTCGAGCAGGACGCGTTCGAAGCGGCGTTCGGCCTCGGTGAGAACCTCACGGGCCTGGGCCGGGCTGTCCCCCGCGGCCAGGCGGGCGGCGTAGGCGGCCGGGTGCTTGACATTCCACCAGCGGGTTCCGCCCACGTGGCTATGGGCGCCCGGGCCGACCCCCCACCAGTGGCCGCCGGTCCAGTAGAGCATGTTGTGCGCGCTGCGGCCCTCGGTGCTGCGGGCCCAGTTGGACACCTCGTAGGGGGTGTACCCGGCCTCGGCCAGGGCCTCGTCGGCCATGAGGTAGCGGTCGGCCATGGCGTCGTCGTCGGGTTCGGTGAGTTCGCCCCGCCGGACGCGCGCGGCCAGCCGGGTGCCGTCCTCGACGATCAGGGAGTAGGCGGAGACGTGGTCGGGTCCGGCACCGATCGCGGCTTCCAGGGAGGCCGCCCAGTCCTGGTCGCTCTCTCCCGGGGTGCCGTAGATGAGGTCGAGGTTGACGTGCTCGAAACCGGCCTCGCGCGCCCAGGTCACGCACTTTTCGGGGCGTCCCGGGGTGTGGCCGCGCTCCAGGATCCTAAGCACGTGCGGCTGGGCGCTCTGCATGCCGAAGGAGACCCGGGTGAACCCGGCCGCGCGCAGGCGGGCGAGGTAGTCGGGGTCGACGGTCTCGGGGTTGGCCTCGGTGGTGATCTCGGCGTCGGGGGTGAGCCCGAAGCGGTCGCGGATCTCACCGAGAACGCGGCCGAGGTCCTCAGGTGACAGGAGTGTGGGTGTGCCGCCGCCGACGAAGACGGTGCTGACGCGGGGACGGTCGCCGATCAGGACCCGGTCGGCCAGTGCGACCTCGGCAGCGGCCTGCTCCGCGTAGGTCTCGCGGGAGGCGGTGGCGGTGCCGTCGCGGGAGACGAGTTCGTCGGCGGTGTAGGTGTTGAAGTCGCAGTAGCCGCAGCGGGTGACGCAGAAGGGCACGTGGACGTAGAACCCGAGCGGGCGCTCCCCCATCTGGGCGAGCGAGGGTTCAGGAAGTTCCCCGGTCCGGGGCACGGGTTCGCCGTCGAGGGCTACGGATGGCATGTCTCCAGTGTCGCCGACCCGGCGATGTGCCCTGGCACGGGTGACGGGAGGTCGCGGTCCGGTTCGGCGAAGGACCTCTCCGACCCAGGGGTGCGTGCGCGCAGCGCGCACCCCAGTGCTCGTACGTGCGGGTTCCGGGGCTCAGCGGCCCTGGGCAGCTTCCTGGGGGTCGCGGCGCGGCGGGGCGGGGCTGTTCACGCGGGCCTCGGGGGTGACCGGTCCGGGCACGGAGACGGCGGGGGCGGTCGGGGCGGCGGCGGTGGAGCCGCGTACGACCAGTTCGGGGTCGAAGACGTACTCGGCGTGGGAGACGGGGTGTCCGGCGATCTCGTCACACAGGGCGCGGGCGGCGGCCATGGCCATGGCGTTGACCGGCTGGCGGACGGTGGTCAGGGGCGGGTCGGTGAAGGCGATGAGCTGGGAGTCGTCGTAGCCGACCACGGAGAAGTCCTGGGGGACGCGCAGGCCGCGCTGGCGGGCCGCGCGGATGGCGCCCAGCGCCATGATGTCGGAGCCGCAGACCATCGCGGTGACGCCGCGTTCGATGAGGCGGACCGCGGCGGCGTGGCCGCCCTCCACGCCGAACAGGGAGAGTTCGACGAGGCCGTCGCCGTCCAGGCTGTGCTCGGCCAGCGCCTGGTGGAAGCCCTCCAGCTTGCGGCGGACCGGGACGTAGCGTTCGGGGCCGCTGGTGAAGCCGATGCGGGTGTGGCCGAGGGCGACCAGGTGGTTGACGGCCAGGCGTCCGGCCTCGCGGTCGTCGGCGGAGATGAAGGCCGCGGGGATGGACTCGGTGTAGCCGTTGACGAGCACGATCGGCAGGCGGCGGGAGACCAGGGTCTGGTAGCGCTCGTGCGAGGCCGTGGTGTCGGCGTGCTTGCCGGAGACGAAGAGGATGCCGGAGACGTTGCGCTCCAGGAGGAGTTCCACGTACTCGTCTTCGGTTATCCCGCCCGGGGTCTGGGTGCACAGCACCGGGGTGTACCCGCGCTGGGCCAGGGCCCCCTCCGCCGCCTGGGCGAACATCGGGAAGACCGGGTTGTCGAGTTCGGGGATCACCATGCCGACCAGCCCGGCGGAGCGCTGCCGCAGTCGGGCGGGGCGCTCGTATCCGAGCACGTCGAGCGCGGTCAGGACGGCTTTGCGGGTGTCGCTGCCGACGCCGGGCTTGTCATTGAGCACCCGCGAGACGGTTGCCTCGCTGACGCCTGCGTGCCGCGCTATGTCGGCAAGTCGTGGACCCATGCGGACAACTCTAGTCGAGATTACCGTCACAGGGATGAAAGTTGGCGGTAATCTTGCGCAAGAACTTGCAGACGCGACCCGGAAGGACCCCCGCAGATGAAGCACCAGTCGCACTGGTGGCGCGAGGCCGCCATCTACCAGATCTACGTGCGCAGCTTCGCCGACTCCAACGGGGACGGGGAGGGCGACCTGGCGGGCATCCGTGAACGCCTCCCGCACCTGGCCGAGCTCGGCGTGGACGCGATCTGGCTCACCCCCTTCTACGTCTCGCCGCTGGCCGACGGGGGTTACGACGTCGCCGACTACCGCGACGTCGACCCCCGCTTCGGCACCCTGGAGGACTTCGACGCCCTCCTGGCGACCGCCCACGAGCTGGGCATCCGGATGATCATCGACGTGGTCCCCAACCACTCCTCCTCCGCGCACCGCTGGTTCCGCGAGGCCGTGGCAGCCGAGCCGGGCAGCGCCGCCCGCGCCCGGTACATCTTCCGGGACGGCAAGGGTGAGAGCGGCGACGAGCCGCCCAACAACTGGAACTCGATCTTCGGCGGCCCGGCCTGGACCCGCCTCAAGACCGAGGACGGCACCCCCGAGCAGTGGTACCTGCACCTGTTCGACGCTGAGCAGCCCGACTTCGACTGGACCAACCAGGAGGTGCACGATGAGTTCGACGACGTCCTGCGTTTCTGGCTGGACCGGGGCGTGGACGGGTTCCGGATCGACGTGGCGCACGGCATGGTCAAGGACCCGGCCCTGCCCGACATCGACCCCAACGCCAAGGCCGATCTGCTCGACGGCAGCACCTCGCTGCCCTACTTCGACCAGGACGGCGTGCACGAGATCTACCGCCGCTGGTCGCGCATCGCCGCCGAGTACCCGGGCGACCGGACGATGGTGGCCGAGGCCTGGGTGGAGGACGCCGAGCGGGTGGCGCGCTACCTGCGCCCGGACGAGCTGCACCAGGCGTTCAACTTCGAGTACCTCACCGCGCCGTGGGACGCCGCGCGACTGCGTGAGGTGATCGACGGTTCGCTGGCCGCCAACGGCGCCGTGGGCGCGACCACCACGTGGGTGCTGTCCAACCACGACGTCACCCGGCACGTCACCCGCTTTGGCGGCGGCGAGCAGGGGCTGCGCCGGGCGCGTGCGGCCACCCTGCTGATGCTGGGCCTGCCCGGTTCGGTCTACCTCTACCAGGGCGAGGAGTTGGGCCTTCCCGAGGTCACCGACCTGCCGGAGGAGTCCCTTCAGGACCCCACGTGGGAGCGCTCGGGCCGCACCGAGCGCGGCCGCGACGGCTGCCGCGTGCCGCTGCCGTGGGAGGGTCAGGCCGCGCCGTTTGGCTTCGGCCCCGAGGGCACCACGCCGTGGCTGCCGGTCCCCGAGGCGTGGGCGGGCCTGGCGCGCTCCGCCCAGCGCGGGGTTCAGGGTTCGACGCTGGAGCTGTACACCACCGCGCTCGGTCTGCGCCGCGAGCTGGACGCCCTGGGCGACGGCTCGATGAGCTGGCTGGACTCCCCGGAGGGCGTTCTGTACTTCGAGCGTGAGCCGGGTGTGCGGGTCGCGGTGAACCTGACCGACGCGGCGGTCGAGCTGTCCGCCTCCGGTGAGGTCCTGGTGGCCAGCGGCCCGGGCGCCGAGTTGTCCGGTGGCACGCTGTCGCTGCCCGCCGAGACCTCGGTGTGGCTGCGCGCCTGATCCGGCGCTGAGTTCCGGGTGCCGGGCGGCCCGCAGGCCGTCCGGCACCCGCACCCGCCTGCGCGTTCCTGCACAGGCGCACGCTCACGCCTGAGCCCGCGCCTACGCGCGGCTCCTCTTCTTCACCCTTTCGCCTGCCTCCCTCTTCCCTTTCCTCTTCATCCGCGGGGCACCCTCCCGCCCGTTAGCCCGGGCCCCGCCAGTCACCCCTGGAGACCGCCATGAGGTCACGACTTTCCCTGTGCTCGGTGGGTCTGGTGCTCGCCCTGACCGCCTGCTCCGCCGCCGACGAGGTCGACGAGTACTCGTCGATTCCGCTGACCATCTGGGCCGACGAGGACCGCGCCCAGGCCATGCGGACCTTCGCCGAGGCCTTCGCCCGCGACGCCAACCGCCCGGTGGAGGTGATCGTCGTGGACCACGAGGAGCTGCGCGCCAGCTTCCTGAGCTCGCACGCCACCGGGCTGGGCCCGGACCTGCTCGTGGGACCGCACGACTGGACCGGTGAGCTGGCCGCCGCCGGGGCGATCGTGCCGGTCGGGCTGGAGTCCGGGGACACCGACCTGTTCTCACCCGGTGCCGTGGAAGCGGTCAGCTACGAGGGCAAGGTCTACGGAGTTCCCTACGCCACCGAGAACCTGGCGCTGTTCCGCAACACGGACCTGGCCCCGGAGGCACCGACCTCGCTGGAGGACATGCTGGAGACCGGCACGGACCTGGTGGACTCGGGTTCGGCCAGCCAGGCGCTGAGCATTCAGGTGGGCGCGGAGGGCGACGCCTACCACATACACCCCTTCTTCACCTCGGCCGGCGGTTACCTGTTCGGCGAGGACGCCTCGGGCGACCCCGATCCCACGGACCTGGGTGTGGCCGCGCCGGAGTCGATCGCCGCCTTCGAGCTGCTGGCCGAGCTCGGGGAGGAGGGCTCAGGGGTGCTGAACCGGTCCACCGACTCGGCCAACGCGACTTCCCTGTTCACCTCCGGACAGGCTCCATTCCTGGTCAGCGGCCCGTGGAGTGTGGCCTCGGCCCAGGAGGAGGGCGTACCGTTCGCGGTGGACCCGGTGCCCTCGTTCGCGGAGAGAGCCAAGGCCCGCCCGCTGATCGGTGTGCAGGCGTTCTACGTGGCTTCCGGGGCCAGCGACCCGGATCTTGGGCAGAGCCTCGCCCAGGCGATCCTGGACGACCCCGAGCTCTCGGTGATCCTGCACGAGGCGGACCCGCGCGTGCCTGCCCTGGACGAGGCGTTGCAGATGGTGACCGACCAGGACCCGAACCTGGAGGCCTTCCAGCGTGCGGGCGAGGGTGGGCTGCCGATGCCCGCGATCCCCGAGATGGAACTGGTCTGGAGCCCGTTCTCGCAGGCCAGCGCGGACATCATCGGTGGCGCGGACCCCGCCGAGGCGTTGGCCGAGGCCGAGCGGCTGATCGTCGAGGGCTTCGGAGAGTAGCTCCGCCACCGGGGCGAGCGTCAAACGACCACGTTTTTATTACCCAGCGCGACGGAGTTGGCACCCTTCGGGAGGGAACACCTTTCCGTTTCCGGGGTGTTTCCACATCTTTATCCACAGCGACTGCAAAGCCTTTCAAAGGCTGCAAGTTATTGCTAACGTCACATCACCAAGCATGCCCGCAACGGACCCGGTTCCGCCGGTGGACCGCATGCACAGCACCTCCGATCAGTCCTCCCGGAAGGAAGACACCATGAGATCCCGCAGCGCGTCAGCGGTCGCCGGTATCGCCGCGATCGCCCTTATGGCGACAGCGTGCAACAGCGACGACTCGGACGGAGGCGACGAGGGCACCGCAGAGGGCACGCTCGTCATCTGGTCCGACCCCGAGCGCGCCGACGCCATCCAGGGGGCGGCCGCCGAGTTCGCCGAGGCCAACGGCATCGAGGTGGACGTCCAGGGCCTGGCCTTCGACGACATCCAGGGCGACCTGCTCAACGCCCACCAGGCCGGTAACGCGCCCGACGTCTTCATCGGCGCTCACGACTGGACCGGCAACCTGGTCCGCAACGGCGCCGTCACCCCGGTCGAGTTGACCGGCGACCAGGCCGGCGGCGTGGACGAGACCGCCATCGAGGCGCTCTCCTTCGACGGACAGCTCTTCGGTGTCCCGTACTCGCAGGAAAACATCTTCCTGATGCGCAATACGGACCTGGTCCCGGACGCCCCGGAAACGTTCGAGGAGCTCGTCGAGGTCGGCACCGAGCTCAAGGATGCGGGCGACACCAGCGAGGTCCTGGCCATGGCCGTGGGCCAGGAGGGCGAGCCCTTCCGGATGAACGCGCTGTTCACCTCCGCGGGCGGCTACCTGTTCGGCCAGGACGACACCGGCACCTGGGACCCCTCGGACCTGGGCGTGGGCTCGGACGAGTCCATCGCAGCCATGGAGAAGATCGCCGAGTACGGCGAGGACGGCGAAGGGGTGCTGCGCCGCTCCATCGACACCGAGAACGACGCCAACCTCTTCTACGAGGAGGAGGCGCCCTTCTTCATCGCCGGTCCGTGGAACATCGGTGACGCCAACGAGGCGGGCATCGACTTCGAGATCAGCCCCATCCCGGGCTTCGAGGGCGAGAACCCGGCCAGCCCCTACATCGGCTACCAGGCGTTCTTCGTCACCGAGGGCAGCGCCAACAGCGCCCTGGCCCAGGAGTTCGTGACCAACTACGTCACCTCCACCGACTTCATCCTCAGCCTCTACGAGGCCGACCCGCGCACCCCGGTGCAGACCGAGGCCCTGGAGTCCGTCTCCGCCGACGACCCCAACATCGCGGCGATCGCCGAGGCCGGTGCCGAGGGCATGCCGATGCCGTCCATCCCCGAGATGGGTGAGACCTGGGAGCCGCTGGGCCAGGCCCAGGCCCAGGCCATCGCGGGCAACGACGTCCGCGAGGCCATGGAGGCCGCCCACAACACCATCGCCGAGCAGATCGGCGAGTAGTGGTGGCCTCCTCCAGCCCCGACAGTGCGGGTGCCCCCTCCCAGGGGGCGCCCGCCCGTCCACCGCTGCCCGGGGGGCGGTTCGCCGCCAACGGGTCGATCGTCGGGCAACTCGTCAAGATCGCTCTGCTCAGCCTGTTCACCGCCTTCGGTGTGTGGGCGGTCCTGCCGCTTTACGTGGCTGGGAACTGGTGGGGCATCGGCCTGGTCGTCGCGGTGGTCGGCCTGGTCTACTACGTCTACCTGTCCAAGCGCACCGTCCCGGCGAAGTACCTCGTACCGGGTGTGGTCTTCCTCCTGGCCTTTCAGATCATCCCGGTGCTCTACACGATGAGCACCTCGGTCACCAACCTCAGTGACGGTCACCGGGGCGACAAGGACCGGGCGATCGCCGCCATCGAGGCGTTCTCGGTCACCCGCGACCCCGACTCCCCCGAATACGTCCTGACCGTGGCCACCACCGGCGACCCCGACACCGGCGAGTTGGTCTTCCTGCTCACCGACTCCGAGGGCAACGCCTACGCGGGCACCGATGAGGGACTGAGCGAGCTCGGCGGCGCCGACGTCGACCAGGCAGGGAAGGTGACCGACGCGTTCGGGTACACGCTCCTTTCACCTGCCGAGGTGAACGCGCGCAGCGACGAGCTCCAGGAGTTCGCGGTCCCCACTCGGGACGGCGCCGGAATCCGCTCCAGCGGCCTGTCCAGCGCTTTCGAGGGCAGCGCCATCCGGGTCTACGACGAGGCCTGCGACTGCATCACCGACACCGAGACCGGCGAGGTCTACACGGCCGACAACGACCGCGGTGCCTTCTACAACGAGGACGGACAGCGGCTGGCCCAGGGCTGGCAGGTCAACGTCGGGCTCGACAACTTCGCCCGCTTCCTGCTCAACCCAACCTTCGCCAGCTCGTTCTTCGGCATCCTGCTGTGGAACATCACCTTCGCGGTGGCCGTTACCGGTCTGGTCTTCGTGGTGGGCCTGGCGGTCGCCATGACCCTGCACGTGCCCAGGATGCGCGGCAAGACCTTCTACCGCATCCTGGTGATCCTGCCGTACGCCATGAGCTCGCTGGCCATGTACCTGCTGTGGCGGGACATGTTCAACACCGACTTCGGGCTGTTCAACCGGATGCTCGGACTCCAGGTCGACTGGTTGGGCGACGTGTGGACGGCGCGGGCGGCGGTCATCCTCACCAATGTGTGGCTGGGCTACCCGTACATGTTCCTGGTGGCCACCGGTGCTCTGCAGGCCATCCCGCGTGAGCTGGGTCAGGCCGCGCAGATCGACGGCGCGGGACCGTGGCAGGCCTTCCGGCACGTCACCCTGCCGCTGCTGATGGTCGCCATGACTCCGATCCTCATCGCCACGTTCGCGTTCAACTTCAACAACTTCAACGCGGTGTGGCTGATCACCAGGGGCGGCCCGTTCTCACCGGACAACCCGACGGCCGGCGGCACGGACCTGCTCATCACCTACACCTACCGGCTGGCCTTCAGCGAGGCCACGGCCCAGTACGGGTACGCGGCGGCGCTGTCGGTGATGATCTTCCTGATCGTCTCGGTGATCTCCATCGTCAGTCTGAGCCGGAGCAAGGCACTCAAGGAGGTGGACCGATGACGGCTACCGTTCCTGACGCGGTGCGCACGCCCTACCGGCGCAGCGGCGCCACCCGGTTCGCACTGTGGGCACAGCGCCTGGGCTGGCGACACGTGGTCATGTGGGTGGTCGCGGCCTTCGCGGTCTTCCCCGTGCTGTTCGTGGTCTCGGCCGCGCTTAACCCAGTCGGCACCCTGAGCAGCTCACAGCTGTGGCCGACCGGAGCGAGTCTGGCCAACGCCCAGGACCTGTTCCAGAACACGCCGTTCACCACCTGGTACGCGAACTCGCTGTTCTTCGCGCTCACCAACGCGGCGGTGACGGTGCTGCTCTCGGCACTGGCGGCCTACGCCTTCAGCCGGATGCGGTTCAAGGGTCGTCGGGTGGGCCTGATCGGCCTGCTCATCATCCAGATGTTCCCGCAGTTCCTGGCGATCGTGGCGATCTACCTGATGTTCTCCAACATCGGGGAGCTCTACCCAGCGATCGGCTTCGACACCCGCTGGGGTCTGCTGCTGGTCTATCTGGGCGGTGCGCTGAGCATCAACACGTGGCTGATGAAGGGCTTCTTCGACACCGTGCCGAAGGAGCTGGACGAGTCCGCGCAGATCGACGGCGCCACGCACGCGCAGGTGTTCTTCCGAATCATGCTGCCGCTGGTGACCCCGGTACTGGCGATCGTGGCACTGCTGGTGTTCATCTCCACCATCAACGAGTTCCTGATGGCGAGCGTGTTCCTGCGGGACACCGACGCCAAGACGTTGGGGCTGGGGCTCTACCAACTGGTGGCCTCGCAGCGCAACGCCAACTTCGGGATGTTCGCGGTGGGCGCCATCATGCTGTCCCTGCCGACGCTGATCGTGTTCTGGTTCCTCCAGCGCTACATCAGCGACGGCCTGACCGCCGGAGCGGTCAAGGGCTAGGTCCGCCGGATACACGAGGCCCACGCAAGGAGGGGCGCTCCCGTAGGGGGCACCCCTCCTTCGTCGTGTACCAGCCCGGCTGGGGTCCGGGTGGCGGCCCGGGTGACGGTGTGCCCGCCGGGCCGGACGCGACTACTTCTTCTTTTTGTCCTCGGCACCGCTGGTGTCGGTGGACAGCGCGGAGATGAAGGCCTCCTGGGGTACCTCGACCCGGCCGACCATCTTCATCCGCTTCTTGCCCTCCTTCTGCTTCTCCAGCAGCTTGCGCTTACGGCTGATGTCGCCGCCGTAGCACTTGGAGAGCACGTCCTTGCGGATAGCGCGGATGTTCTCACGGGCGATGACTCGGGCACCGATGGCGGCCTGGATGGGCACCTCGAACTGCTGCCGCGGGATGAGCTCGCGCAGCTTCTTGGTCATCTCGACGCCGTAGGGGTAGGCCTTCTCCTTGTGGACGATCGCGGAGAACGCGTCGACCGCCTCACCCTGGAGGAGGATGTCGACCTTGACCAGGTCGGCCTGCAGTTCGCCGATGGGCTCGTAGTCCAGGGAGGCGTACCCCTTGGTCCGGGACTTGAGTGCGTCGAAGAAGTCGAAGACGATCTCCGCCATGGGGAGCGTGTACCGCATCTCCACGCGGTCCTCGGACAGGTAGTCCATGCCCTGGAGCTCGCCGCGGCGCTCCTGGCACAGCTCCATGATCTGGCCGATGTAGTCGGAAGGGCTGAGCACGGTGGCCTTGACCATCGGCTCGTAGATCGCGTCGATCTTGCCGGTGGGGAACTCGCTGGGGTTGGTCACCACGTGCTCGGCGCCGTCCTCCATGTCCACCCGGTAGATCACGTTGGGCGCGGTGGAGATGAGGTCGAGGTTGAACTCGCGCTCCAGGCGCGCTCGGGTGATCTCCAGGTGGAGCAGGCCGAGGAAGCCGCAGCGGAAACCGAAGCCCAGGGCGGCGGAGGTCTCCGGCTCGAAGGCCAGGGCGGCGTCGTTGAGCTGGAGCTTCTCCAGGGCGTCGCGCAGCACTGGGTAGTCGGTGCCCTCGATCGGGTACAGGCCCGAGAACACCATCGGCTTGGGTTCCTGGTAGCCGCCGAGCATCTCCGTGGCGGGCTTGTTCAGGGTGGTGATGGTGTCACCGACCTTGGACTGGCGCACGTCCTTCACACCGGTGATGATGTAGCCGACCTCGCCCACACCCAGGCCCTGGCTCTTGGTCGGCTCGGGCGAGCTGACCCCGATCTCCAGGATCTCGTGGGAGGCCTTGGTGGACATCATCTGGATGCGCTCACGCGGGCTGAGCTTGCCGTCGATGACCCGCACGTAGGTGACCACACCGCGGTAGGTGTCGTAGACCGAGTCGAAGATCATCGCGCGGGCCGGGGCGTTGGCCTCACCGACCGGCGCGGGGATCTGGTTGACGATCTCGTTGAGGAGCTCCTCGACGCCCTCACCGGTCTTGGCGCTGACCCTGAGCACGTCGGAGGGCTCACAGCCGATGATCCCGGCGATCTCCTCAGCGTACTTCTCGGGCTGGGCCGCGGGAAGGTCGATCTTGTTCAGGACCGGGATGATCGTGAGGTCGTTGTCCAGCGCCATGTAGAGGTTGGCGAGGGTCTGAGCCTCGATGCCCTGCGCGGCGTCGACCAGCAGGACCGCGCCTTCACAGGCGGCCAGGGAACGCGACACCTCGTAGGTGAAGTCGACGTGGCCGGGGGTGTCGATGAGGTCCAGCGTGTACGTCTTGTCGTCCAACGCGGTGAACGGGATGCGCACCGCCTGCGACTTGATCGTGATGCCGCGCTCGCGCTCGATGTCCATGCGGTCCAGGTACTGGGCGCGCATCTGGCGGTCCTCGACTACCCCGGTGATCTGGAGCATCCGGTCGGCCAGCGTCGACTTGCCATGGTCGATGTGCGCGATGATGCAGAAGTTGCGGATCAGCGCGGGATCGGTCCAGTTCGGCTGTGCCACCGTGCTCCGTTCACAGGGTTGGGTCCGGGTCGTGTGCGCCGAGGTGGCGCCGCTGCGCCTGAGGTGGCGCCGCCCTGCCGCGGAAGGTAGTGGGATCACCACCGACCCACGGCATCTTTCATCATCCCACGGCGCCGGTGCCGTCCTCACCGGATGTGGCCGGGACGGATACGGCAGTATGGGCGCGAGCGCGGGACCTGTGTCCAGATTATGCGACCTGGGACCGGGAACGGGCGATGCGGGTAGCCGGACGGAACGGGTGCCCGGCCAAGCGGAGACCGGACGGGAACGGGTGGCGTACGGGTGAAGTGGCTTCTGAAGCGGTTGCTGGCCGGTGTGGCGGCGGTCCTGGTGGTGCTGGTGGGCGCGGGCGCGCTGCTGTCCTACCAGTACTCGGGAACCCCCGAGGAGTGGGCCGCCTCGCAGGGGGCGGACGCGGCGTGGGTGGGTTCGTGGGAGGACACCGAGGCGCTGGAGGAGCTGCTGGGCACCGGCGCGGTGAGCACTCTGTACGTGTACGCGGGCGAAGCGGACGCGGACGGCGCCGTGGAGCGGGTTCCGGAGACCGACGCGCTGTTGTCGTGGTTGGACGCGAATTTCCCCGAGGTGTCGGCGCTGGCCTGGCTGCGGCACGTGGAGTCGGGTTCGTCGCTGATCCGGGACCGTTTCGACGCCGAGGCCCGCGAGAGGCTGGCCCCGCGGGCGGCCGAGGTCGCGGCCGACGGGTTCGCCGGGGTGCACCTGGAGATCCGCCCGGTGACGGTGAACGACCCCTCCCTGCCCGCGCTCGTGGAACTGGTCCGGGAGGAACTGGGCGAGGACCGGGTCCTGTCGCTGCAGGCCCAGCACGTGGAGCTGATGCCGGGCGGCCGGGTTCCGTCCTTCATCGCGGGCGGCGAGGAGAAGTACTGGTCCAAGGGGTACCTGGAGCGGGTGAGCGAGCACGCGGACGAGATCGTGCTGCCCGGGGTGGGCGCGAACATGCCCACGGCGGGGCTGTACGGCGGGTTCATGGTGCGTCAGGTGACCGAGTCGGTGACGGCGCTGCGCAACCACGAGGACGTGACGGTGCGCTTCGGGGTGCCGACCTACGACAGTGAGCGGTGGGGGCCGGTGGCCGACAACGAGACCGCGCTGACCGCGCTCGCCGCAGTCCGTCTGGGCCTGACCCAGGCCGAGGAGGTCCCCGAGACGATGACCGTGGGTGTGTCCCTGTACCTGGTGGACGAGGTCGGGGACGGGGATCTGACCGCCTTCCGCACCGCGTGGCTCAACCCGCTGGAACAGAGTGGCTGACCACCGGAGCGGTGTGGCTGCCCCCGGCAGGCACCGGATGGCGTGGTGCGGCCGCGGAGTCCCAAGCAGTCCGCCGAGTACGGCATAATAAGAAATCCGTGTCTCGGAAATCCACGTTCGGTTAAGAGCCCTGTGGACTCACACACACCCTGCGTCGGCGCCCACGCAGGCCTCTCATGGAACGGCTGCCCGTGAGATGAGCCGCCTGTTCGCCAGACGCGATGATCACAGTAACTGGAGCACGTTTTCGCATGGCGAACATCAAGTCGCAGAAGAAGCGCATCAAGCAGAACGAGAAGGCTCGTATCCGCAACC
The DNA here is from genome assembly GCF_000340985.1 of Nocardiopsis valliformis DSM 45023. Classification (NCBI taxonomy): domain Bacteria; kingdom Bacillati; phylum Actinomycetota; class Actinomycetes; order Streptosporangiales; family Nocardiopsidaceae; genus Nocardiopsis; species Nocardiopsis valliformis. The sequence continues at coordinate 136,354 of NZ_ANAZ01000004.1, read as the reverse complement.
AGGCGGTGCGCTCTTCCCTGAAGACTGCCATCCGTAAGTTCCGCGAGGCTGCCGAGGCCGGGAACGTCGAGCAGGCCACCATCGCGCAGCGCGAGGCCGCTCGCGCCCTGGACAAGGCCAGCAGCAAGGGCGTCATCCACCAGAACCAGGCCGCGAACCGCAAGAGCGCGATCGCCAAGCGCCTGGACGCGCTTCAGTCCGCCTAAGGACGAGAAGCACAAGGCTTCCCGAAGGGCCCGGTCCACCAGGACCGGGCCCTTCGCCGTTCCCGGCCCCTGAGCCGGCCCCTGGGGCCGGGTCCGCGAGTTGTCCACAGGCACCTGCCCCGCCGCTGGCGTGCTGGTCCCCGACCTGCTTTGCTCGATATCGGGGGAGCCTCCGCTCCCGCCCACCTCGGCATGCCCCAACCCCGATGCTCTCCCGGTCCGCCCGTCGGAAGTTATCCACAGATGGAAAACGGCTGCTGACAGAGCGTTGCCTGCTGCCTAGCGTTGGATTCATGACCGTTTCGCGTCGGTCACGGCGCAAACCTCCACAGTCAGATCCCGAGGAACGACTCCGCGCGCTCGGCCTGGACGCCTCCCCCACCGCCCGGCGGCTGCGCTCCCGAATCCCCCGTGCTTCCACTGAACCCTCCCCCGGAGAAGCCGTCCCGAGCGCGCCCTACGCGATCGGGGAGGCCACCACCCCCTACCGGCCCGGACCTGCGAGGCCCACCCCCGCCGAGCTGTGGTCAGCCACGCCCGCACCGCGCGGCCCAGCCGCCCAAGAGAATCAAGAGGATACGGAGGACCCGGAGGAGGCGCCCACCGTCCGCCTGCGGCTGGACCGCCGCGCCCACCGCCCCACTCCCCGAACCCCACCAGCGCAAAGCCCCTGGCGGGACCCTCCCCCACCAGAGGGACCCCAGGACGGCTGGGCCCCGGTCGGCGAAGCTCCCCGAAGTGACACCCACGCGAAGGGGCCCTCCGCCACCGGCCCGAACGCCAACGGCGAACGCGAGACGACACCCCCGGCGCAGGTCCGCGCAGAGGGGCCGAGGCCCCTCAGCCAGGCAACCCGCGGAGACCGCGAGAAGCAGCCCGCTTCCGTCAGCTGGAACGGTGACAGCGGACACGGCCCAGCGGACTTCCCGGACCAGGAACAGGAGAACGGACCCAGGCCCCGCAGCGGCAGGAGAACTCGTAACGGCCGTTGGGGCCGGCTCTCCTCTGACAGCCGGAGCGAGGGCAGCGGGCCTGAGCCGCCTTCGGAGGAAGAGCCTGAAGGGCCGTCGGGCGGGCGGCATCGGCGGCGGCCGGAGGCGGTGCGACCGCCTTCGGGGTACACGGAGCTGGATCCCGAGGCCCCCGGTGCCGTGCTGGATCGGGTCGCCGAGCGGTGGGGACCCCAGGCCTCGCTGTCCCGGCGGGCGGTGGTGGCCCTGCTGGTGCTCGGGCTGCTCGCAGTGGCGGGCGCCTTCCTGGTGCTGCGCGAGCGGCCGGGCGAGGTGACGGTGCCCGAACTGGTCAACCAGTCCGCCGCCGCGGGGCAGGACCCGGGCGATCAGGTCTCGACCGTCCCGGACGGAGACGGGCAGGCTCCCGGGGGCGAGGGAGGAGGGCCGGACGCGGCCCCGAGCGGGGACGTGGTGGTGCACGTGGGCGGGGAGGTGGCCGAGCCGGGGATCTACACGATGCCCGCGGGTTCCCGGGTGGCCGACGCGGTGGAGGAGGCCGGCGGGCCGCTGCCCGACGCCGACTTGGACCTGGTGAACCTGGCCCGGACCCTGAACGACGGTGAGCGGATCCTGGTGGGTGTCCCCCAGGCGGAAGGGGAAACGGGCGCGGGCCCGGAGGGGAGCGGATCGCTGGTCAACCTCAACCAGGCCGGGCAGGCGGAGTTGGAGACCCTGCCCGGGATCGGGGAGAAGAAGGCCCAGAAGATCATCAGGCACCGGGAATCCCTCGGTGGCTCGTTCAGCAGCGTGGAGGACCTGCTCGGGGTCGACGGGATCGCGGAGAAGACGTTCAGCAGCCTCGAACCCCTCGTGACGGTGGGGTGAGGTCCGTGGTGACCTGGTTGGGCACCGACGCGTACGGCCTGGACCGGCCGCCGGACCTGAGGTTGTTCCTGCCCGCCGTGGCGACCTGGTTGACCGCCCTGGGGGCACTCGCCGCCCCGCCCTGGCTGGCCTGGCTGTGCGCGGGGGTGCTGGGATGTGCCGCCCTGGCGGTGTTCGCGGCGATCCGCCTACCCTGGGAGGCCCCCGCGCTGACCCTGGTGGCGACCTTGGTGTGCGGCGCCACGGTGGCGGCGGTGGCCGGCGCGCACGTGTACCGGACAGCGTCGAGTGCGGCGGTGAGCGCCGTGGAGCGAGGCGGTGAGGCGGCCTTCCGGGCGGTGGTGACCACTGATCCGCGTTCCCGGGCGGGGATGCCGCGCCCGGGCCGGGCCGAGTGGGTGGTGTCCGCGCGCACGGAGTGGGTGCGGTGGGACGGACGGGAGCACGTCTCACGGGCGCCGGTGGTGGTGCTGGCCTCCGGGCCGGGCTGGGCCGACCTGCTGCCCGGCCAGTCCTTCGAGGCACGCGGAGCCTTCCTGGCCGCGGACGGCGACCGGCTGACCGCCGCCCTGGTGCCGGTGCGGGGCCCGCCGGAGGGGGTCACCGAGCCGGGTCGGCTCCAGGGGTTCGCCGGAAGTGTGCGCGAGGGCCTGCGTGAGGCCGCGGCGGAGCTGCCCCAGCCCGAGCGGGGGCTGTTGCCCGCGCTGATCGTCGGTGACGTGTCGGCGCTGCCGGAGCGGACCGCCGAGGACTTCCGGGCCACCGGGATGACGCATCTGCTGACCGTCAGCGGGGCCAATCTGGCGATCCTGACCGGTTTCGTGCTCGCGGTGGCGCGTTGGACGCGTGCGCCGACCTGGTGCGCGGTGCTGGGCGGTGCCCTGATGATCTGGATTTTCGTCCTGGTCTGCCGACCTGAGCCGAGCGTGGTGCGGGCGGCGTTCATGGGGTCGCTGGGTCTGCTGGCGTTGGCCACCGGACGGACGCAGGCGGGGATGGGAGCCCTGTGCGCCACGGTGGTCGGGGTGCTGTTCGTGGCACCTGGGCTGGCCACCTCCTACGGTTTCGCGCTGTCGGTGCTGGCCACCGCGGGCATCCTCGTGCTCGTGCCGGGCTGGACCCGGGCGTGGTCGGCGCGGTGGCCCAAACCGGTGGCCGAGGCCTTCGCGGTCGCGGTGGCCGCGCACGTGGCGGTCGCGCCGGTCCTAGTGCTGCTGTCCGGGGAGGTGTCCTGGGTGACGGTTCCGGCCAACGTACTGGCTGCACCGGTGGTGGCGGTGGTGACCGTGGCGGGGTCGGCCCTGGCGGCGCTGGCCTCGGTCTGGCCGGACGCCGCTGCGTTCCTGGTGCATCTGCCGGGGTTGGGGGTGTCCTGGCTCGCTCTGGTGGCCGAGACCGGGGCGCGGGTCCCCTACGGTGCGGTGCCCTGGCGCTCGGACGTGGCGGGCGGGCTGTTGCTGGCCGCGGTTGTGGTGGTGTTGCTGCTGACCAGAGGGCTGACCCGGCGGGTGATCGCCGCCGTGATGGTGGCGGTGCTGGTCCTGGGGTTGGCCGCCCGATGTGTCCCGGGCGGCTGGCCGCCCGCGGGGTGGGCGCTGGTCGCCTGCGACGTGGGACAGGGGGACGCGTTCGTGCTGTCCTCCGCCAGAGGTGAGGCGGTGGTGTTCGACACCGGGGACGACCCGGAGCTGGTGGACGACTGCCTGGAGCGGCTGGGGGTGCGCGCGGTTCCGTTGCTGGTGCTCAGCCACGACCACGCCGACCACGTCGACGGCACACCCGGGGTACTGCGCCACCGGCGGGTGTCGGCGGCGCTGGCCCCGGCGGGGTTCGAGGAGAGCCCGGTGGGCCGTCTGCTCGCCGAGGAGGGGGTGGCGCTGACCGCGGCCGAGATCGGGCAGCACCTCCGGGTGGGGCCGTGGCTGCTGCGGGTGCTCTGGCCGGATCCGGAGTTCGTCGGGTCACTCAACGACACCTCGGTGGTGATCCGCGCCGACGGGCCGGAGATGTCGGTGCTGCTGACCGGAGACATCGAGGAGGAGGCGCAGGGAAGGCTGGTGCGCGGACCGGAGGCCGAGCTGCTCGCCGTGACGGTGCTGACCACGCCCCACCACGGCGCGGGCACCCAGGATCCGGCCTTCCTCAGCGCGACCCGGGCGGAGGTGTCTGTGACATCGGTGGGCAGGGACAACTCCTACGGCCACCCGGCGCCGTTCACGCTGGGTGTGCTGGAGCGGGTGGCCCAGGTGAACGCGCGCACCGACCTCGACGGAGACATCGCTGTCCTGGGCGGCCCGATCCGAGTGGCCGCCCGGGGCCCGGACCCGGACCACTGACCGTGGCCGGAGGCCTGGCGAGCACGCACATAGGCGATGGAGATGGAGCGGCACAGGATACGGAGATCCCAGCGGCCGGAGGTGGGTGGGTGCACGGGGGCGGGCGAGCGGCGGTGAGTGATTCGGGGGCGGGAACGGGGTGATTCGGGGCGGGGTCCGGGTTTTGGGCACTAGCTGGTCGGTGGGGCGTGGCATGCTCGTTGTATGCCTGCACCCGCCCTCATCACGCTCATTGTCGGCGACGAGGAGCTCCTCGTCGACCGGGCCGTGGCCGCCGTCGTCGCCTCGGCTCGTGAGGCCGACCCCGAGGTGGACGTCCACGACCTCGTGCCCTCCCAGGTGGGCCTGTCCACCCTGGTGGAGGTCACCTCCCCCTCGCTGTTCGGCGACCGCCGGGTGGTCGTGCTCCGTTCCGCTCAGGACCTGGTCAAGGATCTGGCGGCGACGGTCACCGACTACCTCAAGGCGCCCGCCGACGACGTGTTCATGGTGCTCACCCACGCGGGTGGGGCCAAGGGCAAGGCGTTGCTCCAGGCCGCGGTGAAGGCCGGGGCGCAGCGGGTGGACTGCAAGGGCCCCACGAAGGGGCCCGAGCGGGTCGCCTTCGTCAAGGGCGAGTTCTCCTCGGCCGGGCGGCAGATCACCCCTGACGCCGCACAGGCCCTGGTGGACGCGGTCGGCACCGAGCTGCGCGAGATCGCCGCGGCCTGCACGCAGCTGATCGCGGACACCGAGGGCAGGGTGGACGCCGCCGCGGTGGCCAGGTACCACTCCGGCAAAGCGGAGGCCTCCGGGTTCAGCGTGGCCGACCGGGCCGTGGAGGGGCGCCTGCCCGAGGCCCTGGAGCAGCTGCGCTGGTCGCTGGCGGTGGGTACCGCCCCGGTGCTGATCAACAGCGCCCTGGCCGGTGCCGTGCGGGGGATCGCGGTGGCTGCCCAGCCGCCGCGCGGGGTGAGCGAGGCGGACCTGGCCAAGCGTGCCAAGGTGCCGCCGTGGAAGCTGCGCACCCTGCGCCAGCAGGCCCGGGGGTGGAGCGCGGCCGGAGTGACCCGGGCGATGGCGGTGATCGCCGAGACCGACGCGCTGATCAAGGGCGCCGGACGCGACCCCGAGTACGCGCTGGAACGCGCGGTGATCGAGATCGCCCGCGCCCGCGGCACCCGCTGAGCAGAGCCGCTGAAAGCTGGCCAGAGCCGGGAACTCGCTGAGGCGACGGGAGAACGGCCAGTCCTGGCCGCCCCGGACCGGCTCAGCGGATGGTGCGGCCGCCCTGCCAGACACGGAGGGTGTTCAGGCCCATGGACCAGGCGAAGGCGCCCTCGTGGTCGGCGTCCCACTGGACCAGGTCGGCCAGCATTCCGGGGGCGATCATGCCGCGGTCGTTGAGGGCCAGGGCGTGCGCGCTGCCCGCCGTGGCGGCGTTGAGGGCCTCCTGCACGGTCATCTCGAACATGGAGACGGCCAGGGAGATGACCAACGGCATGGACGTGGTGCCGGACTGGCCCGGGTTGTGGTCGGTGCCCAGGCCCACGGGGACGCCGTGGTCGAGCAGGGCCCGTACCGGCGGGGTGCGGCGTTCGTGCAGGGCGGTGGTGGGGCAGGCCACGACCGGGGTTCGGGTGGCGGCCAGGGCGAGCAGGTCCTCGTCGTCGGCCTCGTGGACGAGGTCGACCGAGGAGCAGCCCATCTCGGCGGCCATCCGGACGGCCCCGTGCCGGGGTCGGGAGCAGGCGTGCATGGTGGTGCGCAGCCCCACGGACTGGCCCACGCTCAGGAGCATGTGGGCATCCTCGGTGGTGAACTGCTGGTTGTCGCAGTACACGTCCACGCCGTCGGCTCCGGCCATAGCGGCGTCGCTGAGCCAGGAGGCGGCGGTGGCCACGTACTCCTTGGGACGGCCGAAGAACTCGGGTGGGACCCCGTGCGCGGGGAAGAAGGTGACGTGCAGGCGGGGCATGCCCGGTTCCTCCTCCAGGGAGCGCAGCAGGCGCACGTCGGCGAGCTCACCGTCCCGGGTGAGGTGGTAGCCGGTTTTGGCCTCCACGGTGGTGCTGCCGGACAGCACCCAGTGCCGCAGCCGTTCGCGGACCGCGTTGCACAGCGTCCAGGGGTCGGTCCCCCGGGTGATGGTGACGGTCGTGGAAACCCCGCCGCCCGCCGCGAAGATGTCCGCGCGGCTGGCCCCCTTGGCCCACATGTTGACCTCGGCGTAGCGGTCGCCCGCGTAGACGGGGTGGCAGTGGGCGTCGACCAGCCCGGGAGTGACCAGGCCGCCGCCGATGTTGACAACCTCGTCGACGTCGGTGAGGTCCTCCATCACGCCGGGGATGCGCTGGGGCAGTTCGGCGGCGTGGCCGACCCAGGCGATCCGGTCGTTGTCCATCAGGACGGCGGCTTTGGTGAGCAGCTCGTTCCCGGTCCACAGCCGACCGATATTGGTGAGGAGTACTACCGTCATGGGGGTCCGCCCTCGCCGGTCAGTGCCACCGTGGTGTGTACGGGGCAGGGGCGTGGGGTACACGGGCGGACATGGCGACCTCGTATCTGGATGCGCTTCCGACAGGTCCGTGGGCGACTCGGGGTCGCCGCGCGGTGCCGTGACAGTGGGGGGTTCGCGTCGGCCGCAGGGGGGACCGCGATCACTGTCGGCCAGTGCTCCAAAACCGTAGTCCATCCGCGGACTCCATGTACACCTCCCCGCGGGGACGAATGCGAGCGTTCCGGACTGAAACTCGCAAGCCCGCAGAGTGACGAAGAACACCCGCACCCGCATTGAGCTGGTCTTCCCCGTTCGCCCTGGTCAGCCTCACTGCCCCGAAAGAACATGAATGTGACGCACGTGCCTTCCCTCGCACATGCATCCCACCGGCCACCTGCCCGTGACAGAGGCCTGTTCCGGTGCCGCTCGGGGCAGGAAACCGAAGAACACCACCGAAGTCCGCGCTGAGGGGCACACCCCCGCCCAAGCTCCGCACCTGGCGCGCCGCCTGCGGACACAGCACGGCCGGGGCACCCCCGTGGGTACCCCGGCCGTGTAGCTCTCAGACCTCGCTCAGGCGTCTGCGCCCTGTTCGGCTAGGCGTTGCTGGGCGTGTACTCGTCGAGCCTGGCGGCGAGCAGCGCGGGGACGAAGGCGTGCAGCGCCGTGCCCTCCCCGGTGTGCTCCTCGCTGATGATGCGTCCTTCCTCGTGCACCTTGGCCACGAGGTCGCCCCGCGAGTACGGAACGAGGGCGTGCACCTCCTTGGCGAGCTCGGGCAGCGCCTCGGCCAGTGCCGTGACCAGTTCGGGGACGCCCTCGCCGGTACGCGCCGAGACCTCGACCAGGTCGGGGTAGCGGGTGCGCAGCGTCTTGAGCGTGTCCGGGTCGGCGGCGTCGACCTTGTTGACCACGATGAGCTCGGGCACGTCCACGGCCTCGATCTCGGCGAACACCTCGCGGACCGCGCTGATCTGGGACTCGGGATCGGGGTGCGAACCGTCGACCACGTGCAGGATCAGGTCGGAGTCGGCGACCTCCTCCAGGGTGGAGCGGAACGCCTCCACCAGCTGGTGCGGCAGGTGCCGGACGAAGCCGACCGTGTCGCTGAGGGTGAAGCCGCGGCCGTCGGGCGTGCGGGCCTGACGGACCGTCGGGTCCAGGGTGGCGAACAGGGCGTTCTCCACCAGCACCCCGGCTCCGGTGAGCCGGTTGAGCAGGCTGGACTTGCCCGCGTTGGTGTATCCGGCGATCGCCACCGAGGGCACCTCGCGGGTGCGGCGGACATCCTTCTTGACGTCGCGCGCGGTCCGCATGTGGGCGAGCTGGCGGCGCAGCTTCGCCATCTTGTCGTTGATGCGTCGGCGATCGGTCTCGATCTTGGTCTCACCGGGGCCGCGCAGACCCACGCCGCCGCCGGCGCCGCCACCGCCGGAGCCGCCCGCCTGCCGGGACAGGGAGTCACCCCAGCCGCGCAGGCGCGGAAGCAGGTAGTTGAGCTGGGCGAGTTCGACCTGGGCCTTGCCTTCGCTGCTGCTGGCGTGCTGAGCGAAGATGTCGAGGATCAGGGCGGTGCGGTCGACCACCTTGACCTTGACGACGTCCTCCAGCTGGCGCAGCTGGCCCGGGGTGAGCTCGCCGTCGCAGATGACGGTGTCCGCGCCGGTGGCCTCGACGATGTCGCGCAGTTCTGCGGCCTTGCCCTTACCGACGTAGGTCGCGGGGTCGGGCTTGGAGCGGCGCTGGGTGAGGCCTTCGAGCACGAGGGCGCCCGCCGTCTCGGCGAGGGCGGCCAGCTCGGTGAGTGAGTTGTCGGCGTCGGTCTGGTTTCCCCTGGTCCAGACGCCGATGAGGACGACGCGCTCCAGGCGCAGCTTCCGGTACTCGACCTCGGTGACGTCGGTGAGTTCGGTGGAAAGGCCCTGGACGCGGCGGAGCGCGTGCCGTTCGGCCAGCTCCATCTCGCCCTGGTCGGGGGCGTTGTTCGGGTCCTCGTAGCGGTTACCGCCGTCGGCCGTGGCCTCGCGGGACGCGTCGTTGGCGTGGACCCCGTCCCCGACGGTGTTCTCCTCACGGAATACGTCCTCGTCGTGGGCGTGGTGCCCCGCGTGGTCGCTTCCGTGGGTGTCAGCTGTATTCATATCCCTCCAGGTGGGTCAACGCTTGTGCCGTCATGGTTCTTCCCGGAGCGGGGACGGCGGTCCGTGCTCTTGATGCTCGCACCTCCGCCCGACCTGGGCATCTGAATTATCGCAGGCAACGTGACGGACACCATGACCCCGCGCGGAGCGTGAGAACCTGGGAGTAGATCAGCAACTCAAGAAACGCAAAAGTTCCCGCAGAAGTTTGGTGTTCCTTCCTGTTCCAGGAAGATCTCCACTGATCAAGGGTGCGAGTGACGTTGACCGCTCGACATCAAGATAGTAGCTTCATTTCCACATACCAGAAGCTTGTTTCGTATTGCGGAAGGTTTTCCATGGGCGCCACGCACGGGGTCGAGATCACCGGCCCCCTCAACGAACGGTTCGACGAGATCCTCACCGAGGACGCCCTCGCCCTCGTCGCCGAACTGCACCGCACCTTCGAGCCGCGCCGTCAGGAACTGCTGGCCGCTCGCAAGACCCGCGAGGCGCAGATCGCCGCCGGGGAGGACCTCGACTTCCTCCCCGAGACCAAGCACATCCGCGAGGACGACAGCTGGCAGGTGGCCCCGCCCGCTCCGGGCATCACCGACCGCCGGGTCGAGATCACCGGTCCCACGGACCGCAAGATGACGATCAACGCGCTCAACTCCGGCGCGAAGGTGTGGCTGTCCGACTTCGAGGACGCCAACACCCCGCTGTGGGAGAACATGATCCAGGGGCAGCTCAACCTGCGTGACGCCCTGGACCGCCAGATCGACTTCACCTCCCCCCAGGGCAAGACCTACGCCCTCAAGGAGGACTCCGAGCTGGCCACGATCGTCGTCCGCCCGCGCGGCTGGCACCTGGACGAGAAGCACATCCTCGTCGACGGCGAGCGCACCAGCGGCGGCATCGTCGACTTCGCGCTGTACTTCTTCCACAGCGCCAAGCGCCAGATCGCCAAGGGCAAGGGCCCGTACTTCTACCTGCCGAAGATGCAGAGCCACCTCGAGGCGCGCCTGTGGAACGACATCTTCGTGCTGGCCCAGGAGCGCCTGGAGATCCCCCGCGGCACCATCCGCGCCACCTGCCTGATCGAGACCATCCCGGCCGCGTTCGAGATGGAGGAGATCCTCTACGAGCTGCGCGAGCACTCCGCCGGTCTCAACGCAGGTCGCTGGGACTACCTCTTCAGCATCATCAAGACCCACCGCACCCGCGGCCGCAAGTTCCTGCTGCCCGAGCGCAACGCCGTCACGATGACCGCCCCGATGATGCGCGCCTACACCGAGCTGCTGGTCAAGACCTGCCACAAGCGCGGTGCCCACGCCATCGGCGGTATGGCCGCCTTCATCCCGTCCCGCAAGGACGAGGAGGTCAACAAGGTCGCCTTCGCCAAGGTCCGCGACGACAAGTCCCGCGAGTCCGGTGACGGCTTCGACGGCTCCTGGGTCGCCCACCCCGACCTGGTCCCGGTCGCCAAGGAGATCTTCGACGGCGTCCTGGGCGACAAGCCCAACCAGATCGACAAGCAGCGCCCCGAGGTCGAGGTGACCGCCGCCGACCTGCTCGCCGTCGACCAGACCCCGGGCGGCGTCACGCTCGCCGGTCTGCGCGCCAACATCAACGTCGCCCTGCAGTACCTGGCGGCGTGGATGGGCGGCAACGGCGCGGTGGCGATCCACAACCTCATGGAGGACGCCGCCACCGCCGAGATCTCGCGCTCGCAGATCTGGCAGTGGCTGCACAACGACGTCACGCTGGACGGCGGCGAGAAGGTCACCGCCGAGCTGGTCAAGCAGATCATCGGTGAGGAGCTGGCCACCATCAAGGAGGCCCTCGGCGCGAACTTCAACGAGGACCTGTACAAGCAGGCCAGCGAGCTGTTCACCGAGGTCGCGCTGGACGACGACTACGTCGACTTCCTGACGCTGCCCGCCTACGAGCGCATGCCGTAACCGAACCCGCACCCGGACCCCGGGCACACCGTCCAGCGCGGCCAACCTGGACGGGGCCCCGGTCGAGGTTCCGCCGGTTTCGAACACCGCGGTTCCGTACAACGCGGTTTCATACAACGCGGTTTCATACAACGAAATACCGTTTCCACCGCGCCCCCTTGCTTCGGCAGGGGGCGCGGTCGTACGGTCCCCTTGCGAGGTCGCAGTCGGAGAACGGGACCCCAGCCGCGTTCTCCGAACGGAACCGGGAGGCGCCCATGGCCACGACCGCACCCCACACACCCGAGGGTTCCGCGCGCACGCCAGGCGGCTCCGGTGGCTCCGGCGCCTCCGAGCACACACCCGCGGCGCTGACCGCCCTGATCCCCCGGCTGCGCGAGATCTGCGGTGCCGACGGGGTGCTGACCGACCTCTCCCAGCGGCGCGTCTACGAGAGCGACGGTCTCACCTACCACCGCTCCACCCCCGGTGTCGTGGTCATGCCGACCACCACCGGCCAGGTCGCCGCCGTCATCCGGCTCTGCGCCGAGCACGGCGTCCCCTATGTTCCGCGCGGGGCGGGCACCGGCCTGTCCGCGGGAGCTCTCCCCCACGCCGAGGGTGTCCTGCTGGTCACCTCGCGTATGCGCCGCATCCTCGAGATCGACCTCGACAACGAGTGCGCGGTGGTCGAACCGGGCGTCGCCAACCTCGACATCACCCGCGCCGCCGCCCCGCACGGCTACTACTACGCGCCCGACCCCTCCAGCCAGCAGGTGTGCTCGGTGGGCGGAAACGTCGCGGAGAACTCCGGCGGCGCCCACTGCCTCAAGTACGGGTTCACCGTCAACCACGTGCGCGGCCTGGAGATCGTCACCCCGGCCGGTGAGATCGTGGAGTTGGGCGGAAAGGCCCCGGGCGCGCACGGCTACGACCTCATCGGGGCGTTCGTCGGCTCCGAGGGCACCCTGGGCGTAGCCACCCAGATCACCGTCTCGCTGACCCGTTCCCCCGAGAAGACCGTCACCCTGCTGTCCGCGTTCACCTCGCTCGACGCGGGCGGACAGGCGGTCAGCGCCATCATCGCCGCCGGGGTGCTGCCCTCGGCGATCGAGATGATGGACGCGCTGGCCATCGAGGCCGCCGAGCGTGCCGTGGCCTGCGACTACCCGGCGGGCGCGGGCGCCGTGCTGGTGGTGGAGCTGGACGGCCCGGCCGGGGAGGTCGACGCCCAGCTGGAGCGGGTCACCGCCCTGTGCGCGGACGCCGGTTCCTTCGAGACCCGGGTGGCCGACGGAGCCGAGGAGCGCGCGCTCATCTGGAAGGGCCGCAAGTCCGCGTTCGCCGCCGTGGGTCGGATCAGCCCGGCCTACATCGTCCAGGACGGGGTGGTGCCGCGCACCGCGTTGGGCGAGGTGCTGGGCCGGATCGCCGCGCTGTCGGCCGAGTCCGGTATCCGGGTGGCCAACGTCTTCCACGCCGGTGACGGCAACCTGCACCCGCTCGTGCTGTTCGACGACGCCGAACCCGGCGCGGGCGAACGCGCCGAGGAGGTCTCCGGGGCGATCCTGGACCTGTGCATCGAGCACGGCGGTTCCATCACCGGTGAGCACGGGGTGGGGGTGGACAAGGCCTGCAAGATGCCGCGGATGTACGACGACGCGTCCCTGGAGACCTTCGACCTGTTCCGGCGGGCTTTCGACCCGGCCGGGATCGCCAACCCGGAGAAGCTGCTGCCCACGCCCCGCCTGTGCGGTGAACGGCCCGGAGTCCGCACGGGTGTGCACCCGCTGGTGGAGTCCGGTGAGGCCGAGCAGTTCTGATCCGTCCTGGCCGCGACCGGGGTCACGACCCGGACGGTGGCCCGGTCACGGGGGCGGGTAGAGACCCGAGTACCACCGACACTGGCCGGGAGGGCCGAGGGTGACACAGAACCTGGACGTCGAGGGCTGCGCAGTGCGGGAGGCAGCCGCGGAGGACACCGTGTGCGGGGTCGTGCCCCAGCAGGTGGCGGTGCCTTCCGACACCGATTCCCTGTCCCGGGTGATGGCGGCCGCGCACCGGGGCGGGCTCTCGGTGACCGCGCGCGGCGCCGGAACCGCCCTGGACTGGGGTTGGCCACCACGCTCCCTGGACCTGTTGGTGGACACCTCGACGCTGTCGTGGATCGACCACAACGCCGGTGACCTGGTGGTGGAGGTCGGTGCGGGCACCCCGATGGCCGACCTGAACGCGGCGCTGGCCGCCTCCGGGCAGCGCCTGTCCTACGACCCGGTCCGGCTCGGCGGCACGGTGGGCGGGACGCTGGCCACGGGGGTGAGCGGCCCGCGCCGCCTGCTCTCCGGAGCGCTGCGCGACCTGGTGATCGGCATGACGGTGGTACGCGCCGACGGGGTGGTGGCGCGCAGCGGCGGCCGGGTGGTCAAAAATGTGGCCGGGTACGACCTGGCCAAGCTGCACACCGGCGGGTACGGCACGCTCGGGGTGATCGCCTCGGCCGCCTTCCGGCTGCACCCCGTTCCGGAGGCGCTGCGCCTGGTGAGTGCTCGCCTGGATTCCCGGATCCCCGCGGAGAAGGCTCTGTCCGCGCTGCGCGGGACCGCGGTGGTGCCCTCGGCGGTGGAGCTGGACTGGCCCGCCACCGGCCCGGGGCGGTTGCACGTAGTGCTGGAGGGCACCTCCGGCGGGCTTGAGGCGCGCGTGGCCGCGACCGCACGGGCGCTGGCCCCCTGGGCCTCGGATGAAGGACCAGTCGTCACCGAGGAACTACCCGAGGGCTGGGGGCTGCTGCCCGCCGAAGGCACCGTCGCCCTGGTCACGGCGCCGCCGGCGGAGAGCGTCACCGCGGCCGACTGGGTTCGGGAGGTCTCCGAGGCGGTGGACGCGGGCGCGCACGTCCGCGGTTCGGCCGCCACCGGGGTCCTGTTCGTCACCTTCCCGCCGGGGACGCCCGCCGATCGGATCAGGCTGGTGGTCGACGGGGTGCGTTCGGCCGAGGGCCACCCGCTGGTGCTGCTGCGCGCCGAACCGCACGTGCGCGCCGCCGGGATCGACCCGTGGGGCGAGGTGCCCGGCCTGGGGCTGATGCGGGCGGTCAAGGAGTCGCTCGACCCCGGTCACCGCCTGTCCCCCGGCCGGTTCGCCGGAGGCATCTGACCTCGTCTGACCGCCGATCGCCATGACCCCGACCCTTGGGAGCGACCGTGACCGACCTACCGACCGAACCGGCCAGCGGCGGTCCCGGCGAGCGCGAACGGCTCTTCGGTGACCTGCTCAACGACTGCGTGCACTGCGGGTTCTGCCTGCCCACCTGCCCCACCAACGTGCTGTGGGGCCAGGAGATGGACTCCCCGCGCGGCCGCATCCACCTGATGGGGCAGATGCACGAGGAGGACGTGCTCGCCGAGACCGCCGTCGGGCACTTCGACAACTGTCTGGGCTGTCTGGCGTGTGTGTCCTCCTGCCCTTCCGGGGTGGCCTACGACGCGCTCATCGAGCACACCCGGCACCGGGTCGAGGAGGAGCACGAACGCCCCCGGAGCGAGCGCGCGCTGCGCGGGGCGGTGTTCTCGCTCTTCCCGTACCACAAGCGGCTGCGGGCGCTGCGCGGCCCGCTGCGCGCCTACCAGGCCAGCGGGGCCTCCTCGCTGGTGCGCCGGTCCGGGATCCTGGAGCGGATCTCACCGACCCTGGCCACCATGGAGCGCATCGCCCCGCGGCTGTCGGCGCCGCCGCCCCCGCTGCCCGAGCTCGTACCCGCCGTGGGCGAGCGCCGTGCGCGCGTGGGCATGCTCGTGGGCTGTGTGCAGGGGGCGTTCTTCCCCGAGGTCAACACCGCGACCGCCCGGGTACTGGCCCTGGAGGGGTGCGATGTGGTGATCCCGCGCGCCCAGGGGTGCTGCGGAGCGCTGTCGGGCCACTCGGGCCGGCTCACCGAGGCCGCCGAATTCGCCAAGCGGCTAATCGAGGTGTTCGAGGCCCGCCAGGTGGAGCGGATCGTGGTGAACTCCGCCGGGTGCGGCTCGAGCATGAAGCACTTCGACCGAACCCTGGCGGAGGCGGGCGCGGGCGCGGCGTGGGTACGCCGGGCGCGGACGGTCTCGGAGAAGGTCGTGGACCTGACCGAGTACCTGTTCGCCCTGGGGCCGCGAGCCGAACGCCACCCGATCCCGCTGCGGGTGGCCTACCACGACGCCTGCCACCTGTCCCACGGCCAGGGGGTCACCCGCCAGCCCCGTGAGCTGTTGCGGCAGATCCCCGGGCTGGAGGTGGCGGACCTGCCCAACAAGGAGATCTGCTGCGGGTCCGCGGGCGTCTACAACCTCTTCAAGCCGCAGGCGGCGGGTGAGCTGGGTGACCGCAAGGGCGAGGACGTGGCCTCAACCGGGGCCCGGGTCCTGGTCTCGGGCAACCCCGGGTGCTCGCTGCAGATCGCCTCGGCGATGGAGCGCGCGGGGTCGTCGGTCGCGGTGGCCCACACCGCGCAGCTCCTGGACGCCTCCCTGCGCGGCCTGGACCCGGAGCAGCTCTTCGGTTCGCACAGCCGGAAACGCCCCGGCCGGGGGTGAACCGGTCGGGGAACGGATGGCGATAACGGTGTGGATCCCGCCCGCTGCGGTCCGTTCCCACCCCCTGACAGGAACACTCCGTGCCCAACAGAACCCTGACCTTCGCCTACGTGGTCTGTGCCGTCTTCGCCTCGATCCTCGCCTTCCTTCTCGCCGCCGGTGTGGAGCGCACCCAGTACGTGCTTGAGGACACGGGGCTGGTGTGGATCTCCGAGAACGACGGGACCAGTGACACCGACGAGGTCGCAGCCTCCGTGCAACGGGTTGCCGACGACCACGGCGCCGCCATCGGATACGCGATCCTGGACGTGAACGAGCCGTCTGCCACCGCCCACCTGTACCTCGCGGTCCCCGACAGCTCCTCCCCGCAGGCGGAGTGGTTGACGGACGGCTACCCCGCCTTCGGCCGGGGCTTCACCGTCCAGACCCACCCCATCGCCGACTTCGGCGGCGTGGGACCCAACGGCCACTACCTCGTCTTCGGCGGCCCCGAGGCAGAGACCGCCCTGCGCGCGACGCTGGCCGAACACGGCCTGCAAGAGGCACCGGGCACACAGATCACCGAGTTGTGGCACTACTTCACCAGCGGACACCTGTTCCACCTGTTGGTGATCGCCCTGCTCGGCGCGGCAACCGCCGCCGGGGCCGGTGTCCTGCTGGCCTCCCGCGACTACGGGGTGATGCGCCTCCAGGGTCATTCCTACCCGAGGCTCCTCGCCACCGACCTGCTCAAGGTCGCCCGGCTGGCCGCGGTCGTCCTGCCACTGGTCGCCGCCGCCGCGCTGGTGTTCCTCGGCGCGTACAACGGGTGGAATCAGCTCGGTCTCTACAGCTTGACGGCCCTGGTCTTCCTCGGGTTTCTCGCAGTTCCCTGCCTGCTCGTGCACGCCGCCGTGCTGGGCCTGGTGCACTCCACCGACATCCTGGCCGCCCTCAAGGGCCGCCTTCCGGTCCGCAGCACCTCCGTCGCCGTCTACCTCGTCAGAGCCCCCGTGCTGGTGCTGACCCTGATCATTCTCGGCAGCATCGTCACAGCCGCCCAGGACCTACGGGACCAACGCGTCCAACTGGAGTTGGCCCGGGGTCAGGGCGAAGCCTCCTTCCTCTCGCTGAGCGCCAACTACGGGTGGGCCGACGACCTGAGCGTGGACGACGAGCTCGGCCCCTGGCTGCGCCGCGCCGACACCGACGGCGACATGGTGCTGGTCATCCCCGGTAGCACCATGGAGTTCCTTCCGCCCGGTCCGACGGCCTCGTGGAACTCACCCGACATCGGCCAGCAGGTCCTCTTCGTCAACAACACCTACCTCGCCGAGCAGGAGGTCCTTTCTCCCTCCGGCGAACGGTACGGCCCGGGTGAGACCCTGCGCGTGCTCGTCCCCGAGAGCGCGGCGGCACACAGCGAGGACATCGTCGAAGGGGTCACCGGCACCTGGCTCGAACTCCACGGAGAACCGGGGGCCGCCCCCGAAGCGGAGGTGCTCCCCGCCGCCGAAGGGCAGACGCTGTTCACCTACGCCGCCAAACGCTTCGACGATCCCCGGCCCCATCTCCCCCTGCTCCACGAACCCGTCATCATCGTCCTGCCCAACGGCGCCGTTCTCTCCGACAGCGCGTACATCGCCTACATGACGGCGCGCTCCACCGTCTTTCCCGATCCGGACGTGGTGGCCGACCACCGGGCTCAGAACCCGGAGGCGTCCCGGTACATCGCGATGGTGGAGACCCTCACCGTCAACGCGCGCCACGAGCAGGCCCTGACCCTGAACATCCTGCGCAGCGAGCTGTTCAACCTGATCGGCGCGGCGGCCGTACTGCTGCTCACCGCGATGGCGGCGTGTGTCGTCCACGTGCGTTCCCGGGCCCAGGAGATCTTCGCCCGGCACATCAACGGATGGGCCTTCGTATCCGTCCACCGGCGGCTGCTGCTCGTCGAGGGTGCGATCGCCCTGGCCTTCCTGGGCTGGGCGGTGTGGGACACCCTCACCGGGCTGGCCACCGCGGCTGACCCGGCCCGGGCCGGTGTTCCGGGTCCGTCACCCAGCGGGGCCGAGCCCTTCTACGCGCTGGGGATCGTACTGCTCTGCCTGGTGATCACCGTCACCGCACTGGCCCTCTTCCACCGAAAGATTGTCCGCGAGGGCGCTTCCCAGGCCTGACCAACCAAAGAACTGAGGAACGCCGTGATCATCCTGAAGAACCTCAGCAAGTCGTTCGGCAGCCGCGTCCTGTGGAAGGACCTCGACCTCACGGTCGAGCCCGGCCGGATGCTGGCCCTGGTCGGCGCCAGCGGATCGGGCAAGACCACCCTGCTCAACTGCATGGGGCTACTGGAGAAACCGACCGGCGGGCAGATCCTGTTCGAGGGCTCCGACGTCACCCGGTTGGGCCCGGGTCGACAGCGCCGGTTCCGCCGCGACCACCTGGGCTACCTCTTCCAGAACTACGCGCTGATCGAGAACGCCACGGTGAAGGCCAACCTGGACGTGGCCAGGCGTCGGGGCACACGTCCCGACCAGGCTGCCGCCCTGGAGCGGGTGGGCCTGGCCGGGCGTGAGAAGGAGAAGGTGCACTACCTGTCCGGGGGCGAGCAGCAGCGGGTGGCGCTGGCCCGGCTCATGGTTAAGAAGCCGTCGCTGGTACTGGCCGACGAACCCACCGGGGCCCTGGACAGCGACAACGGCGCCATGGTGGTGGACGTGCTGCGCGAGATGAGCCGATCGGGGTGCGCGGTGGTCATCGCCACGCACAACGACAGCGTGCGCGACGCCTGCGACACCGCCTTCGACGTCGCCGCCCAGCGGGAGTTCGCCCCGCGCTGACCCGTGGTGCGGCCCCGTCAGACCAGGACGGTCTCGCCCTCCGCGACGATGACGGCGGGGCCGCTCAGGCGGGCGCCCGAGGCGTCCAGGTAGACCGTGCACTCGCCGCCGAGCACGCGCACCCTCCAGGTGGCGCCCTCGCCCTCGGGGGTGGCCGCGGCGGCCGCCGCCACGATGCCGGTACCGCAGGAGCGGGTCTCGCCGGAGCCGCGTTCGTACACGCGCATCTCCAGCACCCCGGGGGCCGTCTCGGTGTACACCTCGACGTTGGCGCCCTGGGGGAAGGCCTCCGCGTCGAGTTCGGGGAGCTGGCTGAGGTCGACGTCGGCGACCGGCCCTTCGACCTCGCAGGCCAGGTGCGGGTTGCCCACAGAGATCTGGGCGCCGTGCACGACCTGCCGGGCGAGCTTGGCCGACGAGGTGCCCTGGCGCTCGACCCGGCCCATGTCTATGGTGACGTCGCCGTTGGGCTCGATCACGACCCCCTTGGCTCCGTCGCGGGTGCCGACCTCGAAGCGGTCGGCCCGGACGTAGCCGGCGTGCAGCAGGTAGCGGGCGAAGACCCGCACCCCGTTGCCGCACATTTCCGCGATGCTCCCGTCGGAGTTGCGGTAGTCCATGAACCACTCGGCCCGTTCGGCCGTGCGGGCCGCCGGGGCGAGCGTCTCACCGAGCGCGCTGGTGCGCACCACCCGGAGGATGCCGTCGCCGCCGATGCCCGCCCGGCGGTTGCACAGCAGCCGGACGGTCTCCTCCGTGACCTGGAGCTCCCCGTCGGGGTCGGGGAGGATCACGAAGTCGTTCTCTGTTCCGTGGCCCTTGGCGAATCGCATGCCGACCATCCTAGGTGCGCGCTCCCCGACGATCGAACGCCGACGCTCGGCCGCTGGTCAGTAACCCGTCCGTCACACGATTCCCACCTGTCTCTCACCCGGTGTGGCCCCAGCGCGGGTCCGACGTGGTTACGCTGGAGAGATGATCAAGGTGATCGCGGTCGTGGGCCCGACCGCTGTAGGCAAGTCGGACCTGGCCGTCGACCTCGCGGAGTGGCTGGAAGAACGCACCGGTCGTCGCGGCGAGGTGATCAACGCCGACTCCATGCAGCTGTACCGGGGCATGGACATCGGCACCGCGAAGCTCCCCGAGGAGGAGCGCCGGGGCATCCCCCACCATCTGCTGGACATCTGGGACGTGCACGAACCGGCCGACGTGGCCAGCTACCAGACCCTGGCCCGGGAGCGGGTGGACGACTGCGCGGACCGCGACGTCATCCCCGTCCTGGTGGGCGGTTCCGGGCTGTACGTACGCGCAGTCCTGGACCACATGGAGTTCCCAGGCACCGACCCCGAGGTGCGGGCCCGGCTGGAGTCCGAGCTGGCCGACGTCGGCCCCGGGCTGATGCACGCCCGACTAGCCGAGGCCGACCCGGCGGCGGCCCGTACGATCCTGCCCGGCAACGGGCGGCGGATCGTCCGGGCGCTGGAGGTCATCGAGCTCACCGGACAGCCCTTCACCGCCAACCTGCCCGACCACACCTCGTTCTACCCGTGCGTGCAGCTGGGGCTGACCGCCCCGCGCCCGGAGCTGGACGAGCGCATCGACCTGCGGGTCGAGCGCATGTGGGGCCAGGGGCTGCTGGAGGAGGTCCGCCGCCTGGACAAGCAGGGGCTGCGCGAGGGCCGCACAGCTGCCAAGGCGCTCGGCTACGCGCAGGCGCTCGCCCAGCTGGACGGCGAGATCACCGAGACCGAGGCCAAGGAGCAGACCGCCCAGGCCACCCGCCGGTTCGCCCGCCGCCAGGAGTCGTGGTTCCGCCGCGACCAGCGCGTGCAGTGGCTACCCTACGACGCCCCGAACCTCCTGGAGCGGGCGATGGCCCAGGTGGAGGCGGCTCTGGCAGGCAAGGTGGAGGAGCCCGGCGAGGCCCTGGTGGACATCGCCACGCTGCTGCCCCACTCCCAGCACTGAACCGCGCCGCTTTCGGTTCGGGCTGGCGCGGGCTCAGGACCAGGCGGCCACGAAGTACCCCACGCCGTAGGGCGCCTCGTAGGCGAGCAGGTCACCGGTGAGCGGGCTCTCCCCCGCCGCACCGGCCAGCACCTGCCAGGCGGGGCGCCCGGCGACCATGAGCTCGCGGGCCGGCTCGGGGGCGAGCCCGGCCAGGTGGGCGGTGTCCGCCTTGGCCAGCGCCTCGGCGACGGCGTCGTCGTAGGGGATCGCGCGTTCGTCCACGTAGCCGGGTGAGTGCTCGGTCCGGCGGGCGCTGCCGTCCCCCATGACCAGCAGCGCGACCCGGTCCCCCGCCTCCGCCAGCGCGGCACCGAATTCGAGGGCGCGCTCCGGAGCGATCCTGGAGGAGACCTCCAGGTAGCCGTCGGGGCTCAGGCCGGAGCGTTCGGCCAGCCAGCGGCCGGTGGTGGCGGCCAGGTCCAACACCGCCGGTTCCGGACCCACCCGCACATCCACTCCGAAGGCGCGCAGGTCTCCCCCGGTCTCGGGGCCATGGTGTCGTTCCTCGGGCCCCCGCCCCACCACGTAGAGCAGGTCCGCCCCACTGACGCCGAGCCCGGCCACGGCCCGGTCGCAGGCGTCCCGCAGGGCCGCCAGGTCCGGCGCGGCCCCCTGGGAGACCTCGGGGAACAGCACGGGTGGGTGGGGGCACACGGCGGCAGCGATCAACACAAGGCGAGGCTACCGCCACCCTTGCCAACGGGCGTTTCCTCGCCTAGCGTTGACTGTGTGACCGAATTTGAAATTTAGTCACACAGTCAGAAGTTCGGACGGGGAGACAGAACCGGGATCGGGGGTGTGGATATGGTCGTCGCGTCAGCGCTGGTGGGCGCCACCGCCGGCGTCACACGAACCGAAGGAGCCGCAGGTGTCCCCGTCCGCCAACCCCGCCCCCACCGAACGCGAGGCACGGGCCGACCGCATCCTCGATGCGGCGGAGGAGCTCATGGTGGCCTGGGGCCATCGCAAGACCACCATCGACGACGTCGCACGCCGGGCGGGTATCGGCAAGGGCACCGTCTACCTGCACTTCCCGACCAAGGAACGGCTGTTCCTGACCGTGGTCCTGCGCGCCCAGTTCAGCATGGTGAGCCGCCTCATCACGCTGTTGCGCGAGGAACCGGACGCCATCCGGCCCAGCGAGATCGCCCGCAACATCTACCTGCTCCAGTTCGAGTCCCCGATCATCCGAGGGCTCTACACCGACGACACCGAAGCCCTCGGGGCGATCAGCAGCAGTGTCGCCCACCTGGTCGGCGACCTGGTCGAGGCACGGCAGAAGGTCCTGCGCGACTACTGGGGCCTGCTGGCCGAGCACGGGGTGCTGAGCTCCCGGATCCCGGCGGAGCAGCAGTACTACGTCTACAGCACCACCGTCATCGGATACCTGGTCTCCGAACCCCTGCTCGCCCAGCAGGGATTTCCCATCCCTGATCGCACGGCCAGGGCCGACCTGATCGCACGCAGTGTCCGGCTGCTCCTGGAACAGGACGTCTCCGAGAACGCGATGCGGAACGTACAGGCAGGAGCGATCACCCTCTTCGAGGGGCTACGCGGGCTTCTGGCCGACGAGATCCAGGAACAGAAACGCGTCAAGCGCAGCACGTAGACCTCCCGAGGAGGGCCATATGTCCGCCAACCCGGCCACACAGCAGCCCGGCGGTTCCGCCGAGACCATCAACATGCGCGGATCGGAGTTCACCGAATACCCGTTCCGCGTCATCGAACGGATTCGAGCGGCGGGCGGCTCAGCACCGGTGCTGTTCGTCGACAACCAGGCGGCTCGGGCCTTCGTCGACGACGCCGACGTACGCACCATCCTCAGCGACCGGCGGTTCGTCGTGGACGCGGACAACGCACCCGACGGGCCGACCGGCGTCAGGCGTTCCCACGCCCTGAAGTCCCTGGGAATCCGGCCGGACCTGGTCACCTACCTCACCGAGTCCCTGCTGGACAAGGACGGCGCCGATCACGCCCGCCTGCGCAAGCTGGTCTCGCGCACCTTCACCGTGCGCCGTGTCAACGAGCTGCGTCCGAGCGTCGAGCGGATCGCCGCCGACCTGCTGGCGGCACTCCCCTCCCACGCGGACGGGGACGGGGTGGTCGACCTGATCGAGCACTTCGCCTACCCGTTGCCCATCACGGTCATCTGCGACCTGGTGGGGGTCCCCGAAGCCGACAGGGCCCAGTGGCTGGTCTGGAGCCACCAGCTCTCCCGGTTCGATCCCTCCCGGCCCGAGGTGATGAACGAGATCCTCGGTGCGTTGATCGACCACATCAAGGAGATGATCGCCGAACGCCAGGAGAAGCCGTGCGAGGACTTCCTGGACGCGCTCATCGGCGTTCGGGACGAGGGCGGCGGCCGACTCACCGAGAACGAACTCGTGACACTGGTGTTCACTCTGGTAATCGCCGGGCACGAGACCACCGCCCATCTGCTGGGCAACGGCACCCGCGCACTCCTGGAGAACCCGGACCAGCTGGCCCTGCTCCGGTCCGATCCGAGCCTGCTCACGGCCGCAGTCCACGAAATGCTCCGCCTCGGCGGGACCGCCGTCACCGCCAAGGCCCGGTACGCGACGGAGGACGTCCAGCTCGGTACCGGGAAGGTGTCCGCAGGGGAACGGGCGGTGGCGATCGTCGCCGGAGCCAACCACGACCCGAGCATCCACCCGGAGCCCGGACGTTTCGACGTCACCCGCCACCACGGCAGGCCCGGAGAGGCGCACGTGGCCTTCGGGCACGGTATGCACTACTGCCTCGGTGCGGCTCTGGCCCGCCAGGAGGCTGAGGTCGCCTTCGATGCCCTCTTCAGGACCTTCCCCGCACTCTCACTGGTACCGGGCCGCCCGCCGGTGCCCGACACCGTTCCGGGGACGCTGCGCCTGAGCGAGCTACCGGTGCGGCTCGGCGGCACAACGGCCTGAGAAACACGAGACCCCCGGCGCGTGCGCGTCGGGGGCCTCGGTGTGAGACTTCGGGTCAGGCGTGTCGTCAGGCCTGTTCAGGCGTCGTCAGACGTCGCAGCAGCCGCCGACGGGGGCGGGCTGCTCGGCCGGAACACCGATCTTCGGCATGCCCAGCAGAACCTCCGGCTTGCTGACCTGGACCGGCTTGCCCTGACGGGCGTCCCAGGCGTCACCGGCACGGGTGCGGCGCAGGTTCCGGATCCCGGAGTCGGCGACCAGGTGGTGCGGGGCGGCGTAGGTGACCTCGACGGTGACCATGTCGCCCGGACGCGGCTCCTCGGAGTCACCCACCGCGAAGTGCACCAGGCGGTTGTCGGGGGCGCGGCCGGACAGGCGGCGGTGCTCGCCGTCCTTCTTGCCCTCGCCATCGGAGACCATCAGCTCGACCTCGCGGCCGATCAGTTTCTGGTTCTCCTCCCAGGAGATCTGGTCCTGGAGGGCGACCAGCCGCTGGTAGCGCTCCTTGACGACCTCCGGCGGCACCTGGTCGTCCATGGTGGCGGCCGGGGTGCCGGGGCGCTTGGAGTACTGGAAGGTGAACGCCATCGCGAACCGGGACTCGCGGACCACGTGCAGGGTCTGCTCGAAGTCCTCCTCGGTCTCGCCGGGGAAGCCCACGATGATGTCGGTGGTGAGGGCCGCCTGCGGCATCGCCGCGCGCACCTTCTCCACGATGCCGAGGAAGCGCTCCTGGCGGTAGGAGCGGCGCATGTCCTTGAGGACCTTGCTGGAGCCCGACTGCAGCGGCATGTGCAGCTGCGGCATCACGTTGGGCGTCTGGGCCATGGCCTCGATGACGTCGTCGGTGAAGTCGCGCGGGTGCGGGGAGGTGAAGCGGACCCGCTCCAGCCCCTCGATCTCCCCGCAGGCGCGCAGCAGCTTGGAGAAGGCCTGGCGGTCGCCGAACTCGCTGCCGTAGGCGTTGACGTTCTGGCCGAGCAGCGTCACCTCGGTGACTCCCTCCTCGACCAGGGCGCGGACCTCGGCGAGCACGTCGCCGGGGCGCCGGTCCTTCTCCTTGCCGCGCAGGGCGGGCACGATGCAGAAGGTGCAGGTGTTGTTGCAGCCGACCGAGATCGACACCCACGCGGCGTAGGCGGACTCACGGCGGCTGGGCAGCGTGGACGGGAAGTGCTCCAGCGCCTCGGCGATCTCGACCTGCGCCTCGCGCTGGACGCGGGCGCGCTCCAGCAGGGTCGGCAGGGAGCCGATGTTGTGGGTTCCGAACACCACGTCCACCCAGGGGGCGCGGCGCACGATCTCGCCGCGGTCCTTCTGGGCGAGGCAGCCGCCCACGGCGATCTGCATGCCGGGGTTGGCGTCCTTGACCGGACGCAGGTGCCCGAGGTTGCCGTAGAGGCGGTTGTCCGCGTTCTCCCGGACCGCACAGGTGTTGAAGACGACGATGTCTGCGGCGGTGCCCTCGGCTGCGCGATCGTACCCAGCGTCCTCCAGCAGACCGGAGAGGCGCTCGGAGTCGTGGACGTTCATCTGGCAGCCGTAGGTCCGCACTTGGTAGGTACGACTCTGGCTCACCGTTCCAGGCTAACCCGTGCCAGGGGCGGGCTGGCCCTCACGGGGAATCGGTTCGGTTACACGCGCAAGCAGGAGTGCCCCCGGGCCCGGTGAAAGGCCGGGCCCGGGGGCACTCCGGTGAGCGACGGTCAGTCGCGGTTCCCGTTCTCGGCGTCCTTGCCCACGGAGGGTTCCGCCGCCCCGGTGACGGAGCCCGGTACCGCGGCTGCCGATCCCACCTGCGGAACGAAGGTGGGTCCGCCTTCCCTCTTGGTCTTCCAGCGCTCGTACCCGATGACCAGGACCACCAGGAAGAGACCGAAGAGGTTGGTCAGCCAGCTCTCGGAGACCAGCAGGAGTCCGCCCAGGATCAGTGCCAGGCGCTTGTACCACTGGAGGTGCCGGTCCATGTAGCCGACGAGGCCGAGGGCGACCAGTGCGGCACCGATCACACCGGAGACAGCGGCCACAGACCCGGTGAACAGCGTGACGTCTTGGAGCAGGATGGCCGGGTTGAACACGAACATGAACGGCATCACGAACGCCGCGACCGCGATACGCACCGCGTAGAAGCCGGTCCTGATCGGATCGCCCCCGGAGATACCGGAGGCGGCGTAGGCCGCCAGGCACACCGGCGGGGTGATGTCCGCCAGCACACCGAAGTAGTAGACGAACAGGTGCGCCGACAGGATCATGGCCAGAGTGCGCGTGTCGAACTCGCCCTGCAGGACCGCGACGATCGCCGGGGCCGCCAGCGTGGCCGTGATGACGTAGTTGGCGGTGGTCGGCAGGCCGATACCCAGGATCAGGCAGGCGAGCATCGACATGAAGAGGATCAGGAACAGGTCGACGCGCATGGAGGCCACCGCCTCGGCCCCGAATTCCGGGCCCAGGCCGGCCCACGACAGCATCGGCGACACGGCGATCGCGGTGAGCAGGTTGGCCAACGCCGTGGTGACCGAATCAGCGATCCCCAGGAGACCGCGGCTGAGCTTCAGACCGAGGTCGGTGGTGGTGATCACACCGGCGATGATCCCCGCCGAGGCGCAGGCCACGATGATGGGGATGGCCAGCCGGGAGGCTCCGACCATACCGTCCAGCAGGGTGTGCAGGTTCAGCCGGTCGTCACTGGTCTCCTTCCAGGCCCTGAAGGCCACGACCAGCACGATGCCGATCAACGCGATCCCCACCGAGACCACCAGAGCGGTCATCCCCCGGGCCAGCCCGGTCACCACGTTGTCGAGGACCCACACCAGTGCGGACGCCGCGACAGCGGCGATGATGATCGGCAGGGAGAGGCGCAGCGCGCTCGACACGACCTCACCGAACGCCCGGGGGCGCAGCCGTCCCTCGACCACCTTCCAGGGCATCGCGACGATCTGCGAAAACAGGTTGATTCCGACGGTCGCCAGAACCGCGCCCATCGCCGAGAACATCGGGGAGTAGCCCATGGAGAGAAGGGCGAAGATCGCGATGACCGGTGCCAACAGGTAGCCGCGTGTCAGCAGCAGCCGCCGCAGGTTCGGGAGCATCTCCTTGGGCAGGCCGCCGATACCCATCCGCTTGGAGTCGTAGTGGACGACCACGTATTGCGACACGAAGAACATCACGGCCGGGATCGCCGCCGCGGTCAGGATCTGCTGGTACGAGGCGCCAGTGAACTCGATCATGATGAACGCGCCCGCACCCATGATCGGCGGCATGATCTGACCGCCCGTGGAGGAAGCGGCCTCGACGGCGCCCGCGTACTCGGGCTTGTAGCCGGACTTCTTCATCATCGGGATGGTGAAAGCCCCGTTGGACACGGTGTTCGCCACCGAGCTTCCGGTCATCGTGCCGGAGAACGCGCTGGTGACGATGCCGACCTTCGCCGTACCGCCGACGGAGGCGCCCGTGGCTCCGAGCGCCAGGTCGGTGAAGAACCGTTCCATGCCCGTGCGCTGCAGCATCGCCGCGAAGATCATGAACAGGAAGATGAACGTGGCCGAGATCCCCAAGGGGGTACCGAACACACCCTCGGTTCCGACATACAGGTTGGTGATGATCTGGTCCACGCTCGAACCCCGGTGCCGCAGGAACCCCGGCATCGCCTGCCCGAAGTAGGCGAAGGCCAGCAGAGCACCGGACAGCACGACCAGCGCCGCGCCGAGGACACGCGAGGCGGCGACCATGATCAGCAGGATGCCGATCGTGCCCACCATCACGTAGGTCGGGTTCATGATCCCGACGGTCCTGGCGATCTCCTGGTAGTTGACGAACATGTACATGCCGGCGAAGACACCCAGCGCGGACAGCACGATGTCGAACGCGGGCATCCCCATCACCTTCAGGGGCACGTGACGGGACGCCTGGACCAGGATCAGGATGAGCGCCGCCGGTCCGACCACGTTCCAGCCGGTGATTCCGGCCGAGAGCATGTAGATCAGGATCGCGGCGCCGGTGAGGCTCAGACCCCAGCGGCGGACCAGGGGCCAGAGGGCTTCGGGGAAGACTCGGGGGAAGCACAGGAAGCCGAGGGAAAGGGCCGTGGAGGCCAGGACCAGCACCAGGCCAAGGGTCGGCAGGAAGAAGAAACCACCGCCGGACTCGCTCGTGACCATGTCGAGGGAGATGAGCGCGGCGCCGATGAGAAGCGTCCAGCCAGCCCCCCGCTGGGCTCGGGAGGTGTCCTCGGACACTCCCCTGGCCCGGACGAGCCCGACAGCCCCGCCCAGAACGAGAGCCGCCACGACACCGAACAGCCACTGCGGCAGGTACAGGTACATGGCTGTGTTGGTGCCGGAGGCGGCGCCGACCATGAGGTAGGAGACCAGCAGGCCGCTGAACGCCATGCTCGCGCCGTAGAAGGGACCGCGCGCCCCTTCCGGACCGTGCTTGGTCGGGTACAGCAGGAAGACCAGGCCGAGGCCCAGAGCCAGGTGGAACGACCGCTGCTGCAGCGGCGGAAGAGTGCCCGTGAACGCGGTCCACAGGTGGAAGGTCGCCAGGACCAGGGCAGCGAAGAACACTCCCCAGCGCCAGATCGAGCTCAACCCGGTCCGGGTTCCCTCGACCCCGGTGTCCTCCGTGTAATCGTGCTTCTCGAGAGCCTGAAGATCCTCTTCGATGCCTTTGAGGGCCGCGGGGCCCGGCTCATTGACCGCGGTGCCCCCGCTGTCAGGCGTGTCTCCCCCGGGCGCTCCGGGGGACTTGTGGTCCGATGTCATCAGCTACGTCCTTGTCCTAGGCGGGGACCTCCCCGGCCGTCAGCTCACTCACCCGGATCACGCAGGTGCGTCCAGGTGTACAACTCGATCCTCGTGCCCGGTTCCGCGAGGTCCAGTAGGCGGATCTCCTTGTCTCCGACCACCAGACGGTGGTCGACGTCCCCGCTGCCGACCACCATCCTGACCGTCCCGAGGGGGCGCCCGTGGTGATCGGCGCGGTACCCGGAACCCACGCGTTCGAAGGTCGTCGTCACGCCGCCGATGGTTTCGGGCCCCGAAGGAAGATTGGCGCCGTGCGCGTCGAACCGGATCTCCTCCATCAGCAGCCCGTCGGAGACCGAGACCGAGTAGACCTCGTGTACCGGCCGCCGGTGCACGGAGTGCGTGTGGACGAGCTCGACGCGCTGGCCCAGCTCGACCGGCAGGCTCAGGAGCACGTCACCGGTCTCGTGTCCCCGAGCCCCGAACCAGGCGGGCCCGGGCCCGGCGGAGTCGCTCAACAGCACCGTCAGCATCAACAGAACCAGCACAAGCGCAGGGCCGCCCGGTATCCACCGGACGGCCCCGCCTTGGAGGATCATCAGTCGAGGATGCCCTGCTCCTCGAAGAACCGGGCCGACCCCGGGTGAACCTCGATGTCACCGAGACCGTCGAGAGCGGTCTCCAGCACCACCTGGCTACCGACGTCGTGGCCGATCGAACCCGCTTCCTCGTACATCACGCGGGTGAGCTCGTAGGCCAGGTCCTCGTCCAGGGCGGACGTGCTGTACAGGGTCGCCCACTGGGTGAGGGTGACGACGTCGTCGTCCTGACCGTTGTACGTGCCGCCGTCGATGGTGAGCGGGCTGTAGCTGGGGTCCTCCTCGATCAGCTGCTCGGCCTCGTCGCCGTCGACCGCCAGGATGCGCACGTCGTTGCTCGCGGAGACCTCCATGATGCCCGCGGCGGGAACCGACAGGATGCCGAAGGCGGCGTCGACCTGACCGTCGCCGAGCGCCGTGGCCGCGTCGCCGAAGGTGCTGTCGAACGCGTTGATGTCGCTGTCCGGGTCCAGGCCGTAGGCCTCGAGGATCTGCCGGGCGGCCACCTCGGTACCGCTGCCGGGCGGACCGATCTCCACGTTGGCACCCTCGAGGTCCGCGATCGTCTCGATGTCCGAGTCGGCACGGACGACGACCTGCATGACCTCGGGGTAGATGTTGCCCATGGCGTACAGGTCGTCCGGGCTGGCCAGCGGCTCGTCCGCGAACGGACCGGTGCTGTTCTGGGCCTGCATCGCCACGCCGTTGACCGACATGATGAGTTCGCTCTGGTCGATCGAGCCGGCCTCGTCGTCCTCGGTCTCGCCTTCCAGAGCCCTGAGGTTCTGCACGGAGGCTCCGGTGGCGAACGTGTCCACCTGGAGGCCGTCGATGTTGTCACCCCACAGCTGGGCGATCTCACCACCGAGCGGGTAGTAGGTGCCGCCGGTGGAACCGGTCGCCAGCTGGAGGAACACTTCCTCCACATCCCCGTCGCCGTTGCCGGAGCCCGGACCTTCGACGTCGTCCGGCGCCGCGCACGCGGACAACGCGACCACGCCGGCCGCGGCGATCGCCACGGAGATCCGAGCGGTCCTGCGTCCCTTGCTCATCGCTGGCATCCTCTCTAGCAGTTCGGTGACGATGTTCCCTCCCCGGGCGTTCAGCTCGGAATCGGCGCGAACCGACCCGTATCCGGAGCCACCCGATACCCATCTGCCACCACGTGATATCCGCGAAATCATAAACTCCCCACCCTGCCTCGCCTGTGTCACCGGCGTCACGAAAGGAAAACGATGTCCGGGTCGTGTTCACACTCCCGCTAAGCGTTACCGGACAAGGCTTGTCGGGTGAGTGACGACGCGCCGGAGCGGGCACGGCGGGGGTGACGGAAACCGGGAGCGATACAGGGTGGTTTTCGGCCTCCCCCAACCGGAACCTGGGCACTAAGGTCGACATGTCATCTGATCACACCCACGACCCATCCTGAGCGGGACATGTCTGAACTGTCGAGCCCCCACGGCTCCTGGCCATCACCCATCAGCGCCGGTGACGTCGCCCGAGGCGTGCACCAGATGGCGTACCCCTCCGTTCTGGGCGCCGAGGTCTGGTGGGAGGAGTACCGCCCGGCCGAGGAGGGCCGTACGACGCTCGTGCGGCGCGACGCGGACGGTACCGTGCACGACCTGCTGCCCCTCCCTTGGAGCGTGGGCACCAGGGTGCACGAGTACGGCGGCCGTTCCTACCTCCCGGTTCCCCGCCGCGATGACAAGGCCATCGCCCGCGTGGGCGTGGTCTTCGCCAACTCCGCGGACCAGCGCCTGTACCTGCTGGAACGCGGCGCCAGGGAACCCGTCCCGCTCACCCCCGAGCCCGTCGTGCCCGGGGCGCTGCGCTACGCCGACCCCGCGCTGAGCACCGACGGCAAGCAGCTGCTGTGCGTGCGCGAACAGCACGCGGAGGGCACCGCTCGCCGCTCGATCGTGTCGGTCCCGCTCTCCGGGCGGGGTGCCCAGGACCCCGCCGCGATCCGTGAGCTGGTCTCGGGTGCGCACTTCTACGCCTCCCCCACGCTCTCCCCGGACGGCACCCGCCTGGCCTACGTGCGGTGGAACCACCCGAGGATGCCCTGGGACGGCACCGAGCTACGGGTGGGCGAACTGACCGGGACCGGGCTGGTCGGGGAGTACACGGTCAAAGGCGGGGTGGACGAGTCCGTGCTCTCCCCCGTCTGGGCGGACGACGCCACGCTGTACCTGGCCTCGGACTGGCCGGGCTTCTGGAACCTCTACCAGGCCGGGCTCAAGGGTCAGGCGCTCGCCCTGTACCCGGCCGAGGAGGAGTTCCACTCCCCGCCGTGGCGGCTGGGCGACCGCTGCTTTCGCGTGCTGGACTCGGGGAAGGTCGTGGCCCTGCACGGCGACACCGCGATGCGGCCGAGCGTGTACGACCCCGACACCCTGGACCTGGAGCCGGTCAGCACCGAACTCACCTCGTGGTCACAGCTGGACTCGGACGGCACCAGCGTGGTGGCGATCGCCGCCTCGACGGACACCGCGGGCTGCCTGGTGCGGCTGGACCCGGTCCAGCGCACGGTGGAGGTGCTCCGGCGGTCCGTGACGGAGCCGGTGAACCCCGCTTACCTGCCCGAACCGCACATAGAGACACTGCCGGGCCGCTACGGGGCGACGGTGCACGCCAACGTGTACCCGCCCACCAACCCCGAGGTCTCCTCCGATGGCCCGGCCCCGTACGTGGTGTGGGCGCACGGCGGCCCGATCGGCCATGCCAACCGCTCGCTGGACCTGGTCAAGGCCTACTTCACCAGCCGCGGGATCGGTGTGGTGGACGTGGACTACGGCGGTTCCACCGGGTACGGGCGCTCCTACCGCAAGCGCCTGCACAAGGAGTGGGGCGCGGTGGACGTCGAGGACTGCACCGCCGCGGCCCGGGCCCTGGTGGAGCAGGGGCTGGCCGACCCCGAGCGCCTGGCCATCCGCGGCCCGAGCGCGGGCGGCCTCACCGCCCTGCTGGCACTGACCGGGGACACCTTCGCCTGCGGGGTGTCGTACTTCGGTGTGGCCGACCTACTGGGGCTGGTCGAGACCACGCACGACTTCGAGTCACATTTCCTGGACACCCTGGTCGGGACGCTGCCGGGCTTCGTGGAGACCTACCGGGAGCGCTCTCCGATCAACCGGATCGGCGAGATCGACGTCCCGGTGCTGCTGTTCCAGGGCCTGGACGACAAGGTGGTCACCCCCGACCAGTCCTTCCGGATGGCGACGGCGCTGGGCGAGCGGCGGGTTCCGCACGCGCTGCTGGAGTTCGAGGGCGAGGCGCACGGCTTCCGCACCGAGGCGGCGCGAGTGCGCACCCTGGAGACGGAGCTGGCCTTCTACGCCAAG
Source organism: Nocardiopsis valliformis DSM 45023 (assembly GCF_000340985.1). NCBI lineage: Bacteria > Bacillati > Actinomycetota > Actinomycetes > Streptosporangiales > Nocardiopsidaceae > Nocardiopsis > Nocardiopsis valliformis. The sequence continues at coordinate 104,417 of NZ_ANAZ01000004.1, read as the reverse complement.
GTGTTCGGTTTCGAGCCGGACGTGGCCCCGATGGAGCTGACCACCGAACCCCCCGAACCCCGCACCGCGGATCCGGAGGACGACCTGCCCGTAGCCGAGCCGCTTCCCGAGGTCACCCCGGTCTCCGGTGTGACCGCCGGAACCGGCGAACCGGTGGTCCGGGAACCGGTGGAGCACACGCCGGTCGAGAGGACGACGGCGGAGCGGGAGTGAGCGGCTCCGAGGCCCTCGCCCGAGTCCGGGACCGGCTGGTCGAACAGGCCCGGGCGGACGAGGCGGTGCTCGCCGCGGCCTTCACCGGTTCGCTCGGCATCGGCGACACCGACCGCTGGTCCGACGTTGATGTGGCGCTGGGCGTGGCTCACCCGCCCGAGTCCGTGGCGGCCGAGTGGACGCGGTGGCTGGACTCGGAGTTCGGGGTCCTGCACCACTGGGACCTGCCCACCGCGGACGCGCGGGTCATCCGGGTGTATCTGCTGACCAACGGGGTGGAGGCTGATGTTTCCTTCCTCCCCGAGACCGAGTACGGCGCCCGTGGTCCGCGTTGGCGTGCGGTGTTCGGCCCGGACCCCGCACGCGAGCCCTTCCCCGCGCCCCGGCACGACCTGCTGGTCGGCCTCGCCTGGCACCACGTCCGGCACGTACGCGTGTGCCTGGAGCGCGGACGCCTGTGGCAGGCCGAGCACTGGCTCGGCGCGCTGCGCACCCAGGTCATCAGCCTGTCCTGCCTGCGGCTGGGCCTGCCCACGGAGTACGCCAAGGGCGCCCACCTGCTCTCGGAGGAGTTCACGCGGTCGCTGGAACCGACCCTGCCCCGTTCCCTGACGGCCCTGGAGATCAGCCGAGCCCTGTCCGCCCTGGTCACGGTCCTCATCGGGGAACTGGAACACAGCGCCCCAGAAACCGCCGCCAAACTGGCCCCCGCCCTGACCTGCTGGGCCGGCTTCCAGGGCACTCGGATGCCGCCCCTCAGAGGTAACGCACCGCGGTCGCCCGACGGGGCAACAGACGGGCTCTGAGTTCCTGAGCCACGGCAGGGTGCCCACCCGCCCAGACGTTCCAGCCGAGTGCTTCTGGACCGCGGGGTCAGAACTCCCCGGAGTCCAGGTCGGCTTCCAGGCCCTCCTGCTCCAGTTCCTCGCGGACGATGCGGTAGGAGAGGCCGCCCGGGTAGCCCTTGCGGGCCAGGACGCCCAGGGCCCGGCGGATCCGGGCCTCCTTCTCCTTGGTGCGGCTGCCCCGCAGGCTCTTGCGGGCCAGGGCACGGGCACCGTCCTGTTCGTCCTCGTCGCTGACCTCGGCGACCGCCTCGCGGACGGTCTCCTCCTCCACGCCGCGGGTGCGCAGCTCCTGGGTCAGGGCACGGCGGGACAGGTGTCGGCTGTACTGCCGTGAGTTGACCCAGGCCTGAGCGAAGGCCGCGTCGTCGATCAGCCCGGCCTCGTCGAGGCCGTTGAGGACCTTCTCCACCACCTCGTCCGGGTACTCCTTGCGGTGCAGGGAGCGTTCAAGCTGGGCGCGGGTGCGCGGGGAGTGGGTGAGCATCCGCAGGACGAGGTTCCTGGCCTTGTTCTCCAGGTCTGCGTTGTCCTCGGTCTGCCCGTTACCGGGGTCCTCTCCGGGCGGGCCAATCCCGCCCGGAGGGGTTTCCTCGTCGGCGCTCACCGGATCGGTCTCGGCCGTTCCGGTACGGTCAGCTGACCAGCGCCGCTCACGCATCCGGGGTGGCGGCCTTGGTGGTCTTGACGGCGGGGCGCTTGGCGGGGGCCTTGGCTTCCTCGGGCTTGGCCGGGTCGGCCTTGGCCTCGTCCTTGGCGGGGGCGGAGGCACTGTCATCACCCGAACCGGGAATGCCCAGCTTCTCCTTGATCTTCTTCTCGATCTCCTTGGCCAGGTCCACGTTCTCGCGCAGGAAGTTGCGGGCGTTCTCCTTGCCCTGCCCGAGCTGGGTGCCGTCGTAGGTGTACCAGGCGCCGGACTTGCGCACGATGGCGTGCTCGACGCCCAGGTCGATGAGGCTGCCCTCGCGGGAGACGCCGACACCGTAGAGGATGTCGAACTCGGCCTGCTTGAAGGGCGGCGCGACCTTGTTCTTCACGACCTTGACGCGGGTGCGGTTGCCGACCGCGTCGGTGCCGTCCTTGAGCGTTTCGATGCGGCGTACGTCCAGGCGGACCGAGGCGTAGAACTTCAGCGCCTTACCACCGGTGGTGGTCTCAGGGCTGTTGTGCACCATGACGCCGTCGACGAAGTAGTTGTGGTTGCCCTCCACCTCGATGTCGAACTTGTGCATGCTGCGGGTCTCCGGCTTGACCTGGATGTCCAGGATTTCAGAGGCCACCAGACGTTCCACTGGCTCGGAGACTTCCGGGGTCACCTGGCACTGGCCCTGGTAACGCGGCAGCAGCTTGTAGGCCATGGACTCGTGCACGTACGGCGCCACCAGCTTCTGGAACTGCGCGCTGGCGGCCGTGGTGAACTGGATGAAGTACTTGCGCGCACTGCCACGCGCGACCAGCTTGACGTCAAGGTCGTGGGTGTCGCGCAGGTAGTCCACGAGCCGATCCCGGGTTCCGGGGCTCATCGCTTCGACACAGATCTCGATACGGCCGCTGCCACCCTCGGTTCGGACCTGCATGCCCTTGGACCGCACGGTGAAGCAACCATCGTCCATGTACCAGACAGCCAACGCCATCGGGGTGAGCGCCTTGATGTACTCCCAGCTCAGGTGCTTCTTTCCGTCCCCGAAGTACACGGCTTCACGCAACTCTGCGAGCTCGGGCAGCGGGGTGAAGTCAGCGAAGACCGCTTCCTTGTCATTGCTGGTCCGGCTGCACCCGATGTTGCCGAGCAGGGAGACCTTCCAGTCGAGGTAGTCGGCCTGCGCCGCCCCGTGCCCCATCCTGAAGCGCGTTCCGTCACGCCCACTGGTGTTGGGGGAGAGGTTTCCGTCGCCCATCAGGGAGCCGAAGACCACCTGTCGCTGCTGCTCGTTGAGGTAGTGCGTTTGCGCGGTGAGCACCCGGTCACCGGGAAGGAGCTCTCCGGCCTCACGCCATCCGCCCGGGGTCCGAACGAGGTGGTTGGGTGTCGCGGCGAACTGGGAGCGCCCGTTCTTGCCCGAACGGGCCACGGTGAACTGGAGGAAGTGGTCAGCCACGCCGTTGTCGAACCAGTTGACGACACGACGGGGGACGACCTCGTCCCGTTCGGGGTCGTAGGAGAGGACCTCCACGTCCATCTTCTGGTTGACGATCTTGCCGATCTTCTCCTGCGTACCGTCGGCGAGGGTCACCCGGGTGCTGTAGTTCATGCACCCGAACATCACCCCTACCTTTTCCCGGAGCTGGTTGATGAAGATCGCGGTGGTGCCGGTGGTGTGCAGGGCACCGGCGATCTTGCGCAGCGCCTGGGACATGAGCCGGGCCTGGAGGCCGACGTGGCTGTCGCCCATCTCGCCCTCGATCTCGGCGCGGGGCACCAGGGCGGCCACGGAGTCGATCACGATGATGGAGACGGCGCCGGAGCGGATGAGCATGTCGACGATCTCCAGCGCCTGCTCACCGGTGTCCGGCTGCGAGAGGAGGAGGTTGTCGGTGTCGACGCCGATCTTCTTGGCGTACTCGGGGTCCAGCGCGTGCTCGGCGTCCACGAAGGCGGCAATGCCGCCCATCTTCTGGGCGCTGGCCACCGCGTGCAGGGCGACGGTGGTCTTACCACTGGACTCGGGGCCGTAGACCTCGACGACCCTGCCCTTGGGCAGGCCGCCGATACCCAGCGCGACGTCCAGGGCGATGGCGCCGGTGGGGATCGCCTCGATCGGCGGGCGCTCGTCGTCGCCCAACCGCATGATGGAGCCCTTGCCGAACTGCCGCTCGATCTGCGCGAGCGCTGTCTCGAGAGCCTTGTCTTGGCCTGCTGCTGCCACGGGGTTCCCCTGTTGGGTTGATGTCTTTTTCTTCATGATGGAAAGACGCTACGCGGTCGGTACGACAATCGCGACGCTCGACGTCCGGGTGCCGAAAACCCAGAATACCCGAACTCATGTTCGAAGTCCGGCGCAAACCCCGACCATCTCGGTTTTTACGTGTGGCGGGGTCCGCTGAGGTCAGCGGACAGAGGCGGGAAGGTCGAACGCGTCACACACGGCGCGCCAGACCTCCTTGACCCCGATGCCGTCGGCCAGCGCCTGGTTGATGGTGCGGGAGCCGAGCTGCTCGATGACGAAGTCCTTGGCGAGGCTGTGTGCGTAGCCCTCCCCGAACTGGGCGTGCATGTTGTTCCAGAAAGCTGTGAGTCTCATCGGCTCCAGTATGGGTGACCGGGGCAAGCGCCGGGGAGTTGTCCACAGGACGGGTCCGGGCGGTTCTCCGGCGGCCCCGGCCCCGGGTGTCCTCCCCGGTCTGTCGGAGCCCTTGGGCAGACTGGCGGGATGAGCGGAGCGCGTGACCCCCTGGAACCCTTCGGAGCGGCGACCCGGGCCTGGTTCGAACGGGCCTTCCCGAACGGCCCCACCCAAGCCCAGACGCAGGCCTGGCGGGCGGTCTCGGCGGGCGACGACACCCTGGTGGTGGCGCCGACCGGCTCCGGAAAGACGCTGTCGGCCTTCCTGTGGTCTCTGGACCGGCTCACCCACGCACCCATTCCCGAGGACCGCGCCAGGCGTTGCCGGGTCCTGTACGTGTCACCGCTCAAGGCCCTGGCGGTGGACGTGGAGCGCAATCTCCGCCAACCGTTGGCCGGGATCGCGGCGGCGGCCGAGGCTTCGGGCGAGAGCCTGTCCCCGGTCACCGTGGGCGTGCGCACCGGGGACACCCCCGCCCAGGAACGGCGCCGGATGGCTACCCACCCGCCGGACGTGCTCATCACTACCCCCGAATCCCTCTTCCTGGTGCTCACCTCCAAGGCCCGTGAAGGGCTGGCCGGGGTGGAGACGGTCATCGTCGACGAGGTGCACGCCCTGGCCGGGACCAAGCGCGGCGCGCACCTGGCGCTGAGTCTGGAACGCCTGTCGGAGCTGCTGGACCGCCCGGCCCAACGGATCGGCCTGTCCGCCACCGTCCGCCCGCGCGAGACCGTCGCGGCGTATCTGAGCGGCACGGGTGCGAACGGCACCGCGGCCGGGCCCGGCGACGCCACGATCGTCGCGCCGCCGGACACCCCGCACATGGAGCTGCGGGTGGAGGCCCCGGTACCGGACCTGGACGATCCGGGCAGCCCGCCCGCGACCGCCGAGGGCCTGCCCCCGGACCCGCGCACGGGCAACACCATGGCCCGGGGTTCGGTGTGGCCGCACGTGGAGCGTCGGGTCCTGGAGCTGGTCGAGGCGCACCGCTCCACCATCGTGTTCACCAACGGCCGCCGCACAGCGGAGAAGCTGTGCGCACGGCTCAACGACCTGTACGCCGAACGCGTCGACGGCGGTCTCCCCGAGGAGGAGGTCGCCGCGCAGGTCATCGCGCAGTCCGAACAGAGCCGGGGCGGGGCACCGGTGATCGCCCGCACCCACCACGGGTCGATGTCCAAGGCCGAGCGAGCGCTCGTCGAGGACGACCTGAAGGAGGGGCGGCTGCGCTGCGTGGTGGCCACCTCCAGCCTGGAGCTGGGCGTGGACATGGGCGCGGTGGACCTGGTGGTCCAGGTGGCCGCTCCGCCGTCGGTGGCCAGCGGGCTCCAGCGGGTCGGGCGCGCGGGGCACCAGGTGGGCGAGACCTCGCGCGGGGTGTTCCTGCCCCAGTACCGGGGCGACCTGCTGGCGACCACCGTGGTGACCGAGCGAATGCGTGCGGGCGGGATCGAGCGGCTGGAGATGCCGCGCAACCCCCTGGACGTGCTCTCGCAGCAGGTCGTGGCGATGGTGTCCATGGACGATCGGCCGGTGGCGGAGCTGGCCGCCCTGGTCCGGCGGGCGGCCCCCTTCGCCGACCTGGCCGACTCGGTACTGGCGTCAGTGCTGGACATGCTGTCGGGCCGCTACCCCTCGGACGAGTTCGCCGAGCTGCGCCCGCGGGTGGTGTGGGACCGCGAGGAGGACGTGCTGCGGGCCCGGCCGGGCGCCCAGCGGCTGGCGGTGATCAGCGGCGGTACCATCCCGGACCGGGGCCTGTACGGGGTCCACCTGGCCTCGGACACCGGCGGGAAGGCGCCCACCCGGGTCGGTGAGCTGGACGAGGAGATGGTGTACGAGTCGCGGGTGGGCGACGTGTTCGTGCTGGGTTCGACCTCGTGGCGGATCGAGGCGATCACCGCCAACCGGGTGATGGTCTCCCCCGCGCCCGGGCGGCCCGGCCGGATGCCGTTCTGGAAGGCGGACGCGCTCGGTCGACCGGTGGAGCTGGGGCGCGCGGTCGGCGCCATGACCCGTGAGCTGGCCGGACGCGACCACGATGCCGGGCGTGAGCTGGCCGCCGCAGCGGGGCTGGACGGGTGGGCCGCCGACAACCTCGTGGAGTACGTTGCCGAGCAGCGGGAAGCCACCGGGAGTGTGCCCGACGACCGCACGGTGGTGATCGAGCGCTTCAAGGACCAGGTGGGCGACTGGCGGGCGGTGGTGCACTCCCCGCTGGGCGCACGCGTGCACGCGCCCTGGGCGCTGGCCATCGCCGGACGAATGCGCGAGCGGTTCGGTACGGACGGTCAGGTGGTGCACGGCGACGACGGGATCGTGCTGCGCCTGCCGGACGTGGAGCTGGGCGGGATCGGCCGGGCGGGCGAGCTGGCCGACCTGGTGTCGATACCCCCGGAGACGGTGGAGGCGCTGGTCATCGACGAACTCACCGGGTCGGCGCTGTTCGCGTCCCGGTTCCGCGAGTGCGCGGCGCGGGCGTTGCTGCTGCCCCGGCAGCGCCCGGACCGGCGGATGCCGCTGTGGCAGCAGCGGTTGCGGTCCCAGCACCTGCTTTCGGTGGCGGGCCGGTACGGGTCGTTCCCGATCGTGCTGGAGACGGTGCGCGAGTGCCTACGGGACGTGTTTGACGTGCCCGCGCTGGCGGAGGTGCTCTCCGACGTGCGGGCGCGGCGGGTGCGGGTGGTGGAGGTGGAGACCCGGCAGGCTTCGCCGTTCGCCCGGTCGCTGCTGATGGAGTACACGGCGGCGTTCCTGTACGAGGGGGACGCCCCGGCCGCCGAGCTGCGTGCGCAGGCGCTCACCCTGGATCCGTCGCTGCTGGCGGATCTACTCGGCAGCGCGGACCTGCGGGAGCTGCTGGACCCGGAGGTGGTGGCGCACACTGGCGCCCTGTTGCAGCGGGTGGCCGCCCCGGTGAAGGACCTGGAGGGCGCCGCCGATCTGCTGCGGGAGGTGGGCCCGCTGAGCACCGCGGAGGCGGCCGAGCGGGGTGCGCGCCAGGAGTGGCTGTCCGAACTGGCGTCGGTCGGGCGCGCGGTGCGGATGCGGGTGGCCGGGGCCGAACGCTGGTGTGCTGTGGAGGACGTGGCGCGGCTGCGCGACGCCCTGGGCGCCGAACCGCCGCCCGGGGTGCCCGCCGTGTTCCTGGAACCGGTGGCGGCACCGGTGGCGGACCTGGTGTCCCGGTACGCGCGCACGCACGGGCCGTTCACCTCGGCGGAGGCCGCTGAACGGCTGGGTCTGGCCGCGGACGTGGTGGAGGGCGCGCTGCGGGAGCTGGTCCGGCGCGGCCGGGTGGTGCGGGGCGGGTTCCGGCCCGGCGGCGCGGGCACCGAGTGGTGTGACGACGACGTGCTGCGCCGGTTGCGGCGGGGGTCGGTCGCCCGGCTACGTCGGGAGGTCGAGCCGGTGGCCCCCTCGGGGCTGGCCCGGTTCCTGCCGCTGTGGCAGCGGGCCGTGCCGGGTGAGCGGCTGCGCGGCCCGGACGCGGTGTTCGAGGCGGTGGAGTCGTTGCGGGGCGCGCCCCTGGTGGCGTCGGCTTTGGAGTCGACGGTGCTGCCCGCACGAGTGGAGGGCTACTCCCCGGCCGGGCTGGACGCGCTCACCCAGGCCGGTGAGGTCGTGTGGGCCGGTACCGGGACGCTGCCGGGTGAGGACGGCTGGTTGGCTCTGGTCCCCGCGGATGAAGCACCCCTGCTGCTGCCCGAACCCTTCTCTCCCCAGGAGGGCACACTGGCCGAGACCGTCCTGGAAGTGCTGCGGGAGGGCGGGGCGCTGTTCTTCCGTGACGTTGCCGACCGGGTGGCCCGGGCTCTGGGCGGGGCGGTGGTCTCCGACGCCGATCTGGTGGCGGCCGTGTGGGATCTGGTGTGGTCGGGCTGTGTCACCAACGACACCCTGGCCCCGCTGCGCGCGGTGCTGGGCGCCGGGCCCGCGCCGCGCCGGTCCTCCTCCCGCGCCCGGCGGCGCCCGGTGATGCCCACCCGTTCGGGCCCGCCCACGGCGGCGGGCCGCTGGTCGGCACTACCGGTGCCCGATCCGGACCCCACCCGGCGCACACTGGCCCGGGTGGAGGCCCGGTTGGAACGCGACGGGCTGCTGCTCAAGGGGCGGCAGGGGCGGGGCATCTCACCGGACGAGTACCGGGTGCTGCGGTCGATGGAGGAGGCCGGACAGGTCCGCCGGGGCTACTTCGTGGAAGGGTTGGGCGGTGCGCAGTTCGCCCTGCCCGGCGCGGTGGACCGGCTGCGGGCCGTCTCCGGTGCGGAACCCGGTGACCCCGAAACCCCGGTGGTGCTGGCCGCCACGGATCCCGCGAACCCGTTCGGAGCGGCGCTGGCCTGGCCGGCCGGTTCGGAGGGCATCGCTCAGTCGCATCGCCCGGGGCGCACGGCGGGAGCACTGGTGGTGATCGATGGTGGCCGACTCACCCTCTACTTGGGCCGGGGCGGGCGCTCGGTGCTGACCTTCGGTTCGCCTCCGGCGCTGCTGGATCGGGCCGCCCGCGCCGTGGCGGAGCTGGTGCACACGGGTGCGGTGGAGTCGTTGACGGTGGAGCGCGCCGACGGCGCGGAGGTGTTCGGCACCCCGGTGGACACCGCACTGGTGTCGGCGGGCTTCCACGTGACCCCGAAGGGTCTGCGCCTGCGCCGCTGAACCCCGGAGGCCCGCAAAACCCCTGGCAGAATCTGCCGGGTTCCGCGAGGATCACCCCTGGCCTGCGAACCGACAGTGTGGAGGTGGCCTTGTCAGCCGTGATCCGTCCGATGGAACCCGAGGACGCCGACGAACTGGTGGAGGTCTCCCTGGCGGCGGACACGCTCTTCGCCGACGCCGGGCTCGAACTCCCGCCGGACGATCCCCGGGAGATGCTCGGCCACGTGGAACGGGTGCTGGTGGCCGTGGCCGAAGGCCGGGTCCGCGGACTGGCCGCGACCGTCACCCTGGACGGGACCACCCACCTGGAACAGCTCGCCGTCCACCCCGACCACGGGCGGCGCGGGATCGGCGGGGCCCTCCTAGAAGCGGTCTGCGCCGACGCGGCCGATGCCGGGCGCGACCGGGTCACCCTCACCACCTTCCGGGATCTGCCCTGGAACCGACCCTGGTACGAGCGCCGGGGCTTCGCCGTGCTCCCCCGGGCGGAATGGGGCCCCGACCTGGCCCGTCAGTGGGAGGCAGAGGAGACTGCCGGGATCATGGTCCGCCCCCGGACCGCGATGGTCCGGGCGCTGCCGGTCCGCTGACCCCGGCTGCCGCCCCGCCGCCAACCTCTGCCTGAGTGCGGCTTTCGCACCAGCACTCACCTGGGGTTTGTCCGGGTTCGGGAGTTTGGGAAGATGGTTGCATGGTCCCCACTGATCCCCCCGATCCCTCAGGTCCCACTCAGAACCTCTCCGAGCACGGCCAGCGCAGGTCCGTGGGCCGCTACGAGCTCCTGAGCGAACTGGGTAGCGGTGCCATGGGCACGGTGTGGCGCTCCCATGACACCGGCCTGAACCGGGTGGTCGCGATCAAGGAGGTCCACCTCCCCTACGACATGCCGCCCCGCGAGCGCGAGCGCGCCCGGGCGCGGGTGGTGCGCGAGGCACAGGCGGCGGCGCGGATCGCCCACCCGTCGGTGGTGACCGTGCACGACGTCCTGGAGGAGGACGGCGTCCCCTACATCGTCATGGAGCTGCTGGACGGCGAGTCGCTGAGCGACCGGCTCAAGCGTTCGGGGCCGATGAGCGAGGCCGAGGTGGAGCGGATCGCCCGCCCGCTGCTAGGCGCCCTGTGGGCCGCGCACAGGGCCGGGGTGATCCACCGCGACGTCAAGCCCGCCAACATCATGCTCACCGAGAACGGCGCACGCCCGGTGCTGACCGACTTCGGGATCGCCAACCTGCCCGACCACGGGGGCACAGCGCTGACCGGTACGGGGACCATCCTCGGTACCGCGGCCTACGCGGCACCCGAGCGGTTGGAGAACGATGAGACCAGCGCGGTCTCGGATCTGTGGAGCCTGGGCGCGACCCTGTTCGCGGCCCTGAACGGGGAATCGCCCTTCAAGCGGGACACGCTCACCTCGACCCTCACCGCGGTCCTGACCCAGCCCGTCCCGCCGGTGCCCGCCGGTGGCCGGTTGGCCTCCGTGGTGGGTCGGCTGCTGGAACGGGACCCGCGGCGACGCCTGCTCCCGGAGCAGGCGCTGACCGTGCTCGACGCCCCCGAGGCTGAGCCGCACCGCTCGGATTCGGGGCCGCCCCGGCCCGTGAGCGCGAACATGTCGGCCGCCGCTGCCTCCTTCGTGGCACCGCCCGGGGCCGTCTCGACCCCTGTGGCCCAGGCGGCCCCGACCCCGCGGCGGTCACGTGCGCCGTTGTGGATCGGCGGCGCCGCGGTCCTGGCCCTGCTGGTCCTGGTCGGGCTGACCCTGCGCGCCGTGCTGCCCGGTTCCGAGGGGACCGAGGTGGCCGCCGACGGCGTTCCGGCCGCACAGGAGCCGTCCCCGACGCCCTCCCCTTCCCCAAGTGAGGAACCCACCGCCGAGACGACTGAGCCGGTCACCGACGACACCCCCGAGGGCTTTGCCCACTACAGCGACGGCGTGGTCAAGTTCGTCCTGCCCGAAGACTGGGAGGTCCGGGACGGTGATGCCGGCGGCGGGGGCAGCTCGGCGGTCCGGTTGACCTCCCTGGAGCTGGAGACCGGGGTGGAGACCGGTACGGCGACGGTCGTGGTCACCGAGTACGACTTGCTCGTCTACAACGCCGAGGGCGCGATGCAGCGGATGCAGACGCTGCTCGAGGAGGACGACTCCTACAGCGACGTGGAGCAGCAGCGGCTGGAACCGGTGCGGGTGCCCCCCGGGATGGAGGGCGCCGTCTACGAGGTGCTCTTCCACCACGAGGAGCGCGAGGTGCCAGGCCGCTGGATGTTCTCCAAGTCGATCACCGACGAGGACCGCCGCCTGTCCTACCGGCTGAGCTTCAACTTCCCCGCCGAACTGCGCGAGGAGTACCAGGACGACTTCCAGACGATGATCGACTCCTTCGCCCCGGACCCCGGCGACGACTGACCGGGCCCTGGGCGGACAGCGCTCCGCGCCCCGGCGGGTGAGGGTGCCGGGGCGCGGACCGCTGTCCTGACAACTATCGAGCCTTCAGGGTCAGACCGTGGAGGAGAACACCTCGTCGCGCGCGTGTTCCAGGGCGTGCAACAGCGCGCCCCGCACGACCGGGCTGCCCTCGACCGAACCCAGGGCCACCTCGGTGACGTTGGGCGCTATCCGCGCGGTGGCCGCCTGGACACGCTCGGCGAGCTTGGCGCCGCCCGCCTTGGCGACATCGCCGCCCAGCACGACCAGCCCGGGGTCGATGATCACGCTGACCGCGGCCACACCCCGGGCGAGCCGGTCGGCGAAGGCGTCGAGGAAGGCGTCGCTCTCGGGGCTGTCGGAGGCCGAGGCTGCGGCGACGACCTCGGTGACGTCGCCACCGGTGATGCCGTGCTCGGCGGCGAGCTTGACCACCTGCTTGGCCTTGACCAGGGCCTGGAAACCGTGCGGCAGTTCCCGGTCCCCCTGATCCTGGAGGGACTCGTATCCTCCGGACAGGCCGAGGTCCACCGGCATCGGCGCGCCGGGCACCGGCAGGTAGCCGATCTCGCCCGCACCGCCGGAGCGGCCGCGGTGGATGCGGCCGTCGATCATCGTGGACATACCGACACCGCCCGCGGCGCTGAGCCAGATGAGCACGAACTCGTCGACGCCCGTGGCCGCGCCCTCGGAGTGCTCGGCCAGGGCGGCCAGGTTGACGTCGTTCTCGAGCATGACCGAACGCTTGAGGTCGGCGCGCAGGGCCTCCAGGACGCCCTCGTGCCAGGACATGAGGTCGAAGGAGAAGCGGATGTCTCCGGTGCGGGGGTCGACGACGCCGGGGGTGCCGATGACGCAGGCGCGGACCTTGTCCAGGGGGACCCCGGCGGTCTCGACCAGGCGCATCACGGCGGTGTGCACGAGGGCGACGGGGTCGTCGGAGGCGCTGGGGTCGACCGTGACGTCGCTGATGATCTGGCCGGTGATGTCGGCGATGGTGGCGGTGACCCGCCCCGCGCTCACGTCGAGGACCGCCACGTAGGCGCTCTCGGGGACCACGGCGTAGAGGGCGGCGTTGGGTCCGCGCCCGCCCGCCTGGCTGCCGACGACCCGCACCAGGTCGCGTTCCTCAAGACGGGACAGGAGTTGGGAGGCCGTCACCTTCGACAGGCCGGTCCTCGTCCCTAGTTGGGTCCTGGTCAGCGGACCACCGGATAGTAGGAGTTCCAGTGCTGCGCGGTCGTTGAGCTGGCGCAGCAGCCGGGGAGTCCCCGGACGTTGAGACATAACCGTGACACCTCACCCTGTTTTTATTAGGAAAGTTTCCTGTTAATTTAGCTCACAACCTCACAGGAGGTCACGTCCCGGCAGGTCCGCAACGATTTTCGGACCACCGGTACCCGCGCCGGAGGGGCGGCCCAAAGCAGTGCAGTGCTGTCTCAGCACACCCCCACCAGAGACATCGAGACAACCGGATCTGTCCATGATCCCAGGTTGTTTCGGGCACAGGCGCCGAGCCCCGGCGCGTCGTGCGAAGGGAGATAGGTTCACATGAGGTTCTCCAAGATCGCTTTGGCTTCGGCCGTGGTCATGCTCGCGGCCGCTTGCGGCGGTGGTTCCGATGACGGCGACGGCGGCGGCAACGCTTCCGGCGACGCACCCGACACCCTGACCGTGTGGCGCATGGGTGACGCCAACGAAGACCAGAACGCCTTCATGGACACGGTGACCGAGCAGTACCAGGACATCCACCCGGACACCGACGTCGATGTCCAGTGGATTCCCTGGGGCGAGTTCAGCCAGCGTTTCCAGACCGCTATGGTCTCCGGCGGCCCCGACGTCGTCGAGATCGGCAACGACCAGGTCGCCACCTGGGCCGAGGCCGAGGCCCTCTACGACGTCTCGGAGTACGTCGAAGGCTGGGACGAGGCAGAAGACCTCCTCGAAGGAGCGTTCGCGAACGGCACCTTCGGCGACGCCCAGTACAGCGTGCCCTGGTACAGCGGCGTCCGCGCCCTCTGGTACAACACGGACTGGCTCGACGAACTCGGCCACGAGGCACCGGAGACCTGGGACGATCTGCTCGAGGTCTCGGCGGATATCGAGGACGAGTACGGCGTTCCCGGTTTCGCCGCACCGACCGACTTCATGAACGGCATCGCCAGCTTCGTATGGGCCAACGGCGGCGACTTCGCCACCCAGGAGGGTGGTGCGTGGGTCGGCCAGCTCGAGTCCGACGCCACCTCCGAGGCCCTGGAGTTCTACGCGGGTCTCACCGTCGACGGTGTCTCCCCGAGCGCCTGCATCGGCCTCAACGAGGTCGACTGCGCCCACGCCGACTTCGTCAACCGTGAGATCGGCATGTTCATCGACGGCCCCTGGGCCAAGCCCCAGCTGGAGGAGCTCAACGACGAGCACGCGGACCAGTGGGCCACCGCGCCCATCCCGGGCACGGACGGCATGGCCCCCGCCTTCGGCGGCGGCTCCGACCTCGCCGTGTGGGGCACCTCTGAGTACCCCGAGGCCGCGTTCGACTACATCACCGTGCTGAACAGCAAGGAGAACGCACTGCCTTACAACGAGGTGTCGTCGATGTTCCCGACGTTCGAGGACGTCCTGGAGAGCGACGCCTTCCAGGAGGACCCGGTTTTGGCCGGTGCCGCCACCCAGGCCACCGGTGACCTGCGCCTGTTCCCCGACACCGCCAACTGGGGCCACGTCCAGTGGGAGCTGGCCACCATCCAGAACGCAGTGCAGCGCCTGGCCGAGGGCGAGTCCGCGGACGACGTCCTCCCCGAGCTGAACGAAGAGCTCACCGAGGCGCTCAACCGCGACGAGGAGTAGCCACCACCGCGTGTTCGCCACGCACGCACCGAAGGCATGTTCCGCGGACACACACCCTGCTGCGCATCGCCCCAGCGGCACTGTCACTGCGTTCTCCTCAGTCGACAGCCAAACCCGGGTTGACTCCTTCGTCGGCCTTGTGCCAGCACCACTGGTACGCCGCTCGCGACGGGCAGCATCCACGGAACACGCCAGGGGCGGCCGCCCGCACGGCGGCCGCCCCCGCTCAACCCGCCAGGAACGGCTCATGACACAAACGCTGGAACGCCCCACGGAGCCCGAGGCCCAACGGCCCGGGCGGAGGTCGGGCCTGTCGCGCCGCACGCGCCTCAGGTTCGTTCCCTACTTCCTGATCCTGCCCGCACTGACCGTGCTGGCCGTGGTTCTGCTCTGGCCCATCGGCCAGATGCTGTACATCTCGCTGCACGACTACGGCCTGCAGCAGCTGCGAGGGCAGGAGGCCGAATGGAACAACTTCGGCCACTACATCTACGTGCTCACCGACGAGCGCTTCTGGTCGGTCTTCCGTAACACCATCATCGTCTGCCTGTCCATGGTCGTCCTGACGATGATCCTCGGAACACTCGTCGGCATCCTGATGCACAAGCTGCCGAAGTGGGCCTCCACCACCCTGGGCCTCGGCCTGATGCTGGCCTGGGCCACACCCGTGATCAGCGCCGCCATCGTCTACCGCTGGCTGTTCGACACCAGATACGGGCTGGTCAACACCATCCTCAACAGCCTGCCGACCTGGCTGGTGGGGTCGGGCTGGAACGAGTTCAACTGGTTCAACTCACCGGAGACCCTGTTCCCGATCCTCATCATCACCGTGGTGTGGCAGTCGTTCCCGTTCGTGGCCATCAGCGTTCTGGCCGGGCTCAAGAGCATCCCGAACGAGCTCTACGAGGCCGCGCGCATCGACGGCGCGAGCGCCTGGCGCAGCTTCTGGAACGTCACCTTCCCGATGCTGCGGCCGCTCTTCGCACTGCTGCTCATCCTCCAGGTGATCTGGGACTTCCGGATCTTCACGCAGCTGTTCATCCTGGCCGGCGGCATCACCAACCGGGACATCCACCTCATCCCGACCTACATCTTCCAGCTGGGCTTCGCCTCGACCCCGCCCAACTACGGCATGGGGTCGGCGATCGCCGTGATCATGACCGTCCTGGTACTCGTGATCAGCGCTTACTACCTGCGCGCCATGATCCGCCAGGAGGAGACCCGATGAACAACGTGTACCGTCTGCGCAAGAGGCTCGGCAGGGGCGGCGCCTACCTCGCCGCCCTCGCGGTCTTCATCTTCGCGGTCTTCCCCGTCTACTGGGTCCTGGCCACCGCGCTGCGTCCCACCGGGGAGATCTTCACCCGTGAGCCCACTCTCTTCCCACGCGAGATCACCTTCGAGCACTTCGAGCGGGTCCTGTCGGGCGTGCTCATCCCCGGCACCTCCTTCTGGTCGTTCCTCACCAACAGCCTCATCGTGACCGTGGGCTCGGTGGCCTTCGCCGCCCTGCTGGCCCTACTGGCCGCGATCGCCGTGGCCAGGTTCAAGTTCAAACTGCGCTCGGCGTTCATCATCATGCTGCTGGTGATCCAGATGGTCCCGGTCGAGGCACTGATCATCTCTCTGTTCATCAACTTCTTCCACCTGGGTAACGCCCTGGACCTGGAGCTGGTCGGCAACCTGACCGGTGTGTTCGTCATCTACATCGCGGTCGCACTGCCGATCACCATCCTGATGATCCGCAACTTCGTGTCGGCGGTGCCCAAGGAGCTGGAGGAGGCCGCGGCCATCGACGGCGCCAGCGGCTGGACGATCTTCTGGCGCGTCCTGATGCCGCTGGTCGCACCGGGCCTGGCAGCCGCGAGCATCTTCGCGTTCATCACCGCGTGGAACGAGTTCCTCGTCGCCTTCACGTTCCTGCAGAACAACACCGGCGCCTACACCCTGCCGATCTCCCTGCAGTACTACTTCGGCGCGGTGTCCATCGAGTGGGGGTCGATCATGGCCGCCTCGACCCTGCTGACCGTCCCCGTGATGATCTTCTTCCTCTTCGTCCAGCGCCGCATGGTCTCCGGCCTGACCATGGGCGCGGTCAAGGGCTGACCGCCCCAACACCGCCGGGGCGGGCTCCACCAGCCACACCGACCAACCACACCGGAGCCCGTCCCGGGACCGCACCACCACCAACGCCCCCCTTTCCCCGCCACGCGTCTGCCCTCGCCCGGGCACCTCTGCTCACCGAACGGAGTTCGTCATGCCGCACGACCCGACACTGGAGCGTCTGGCCAACGCCACGCTGCTGGTGCCCTTCGAGTCCCTCCAGGCCCCCCGATGGATCTTGGACGGGCTCGCGGACGGGATCTCCGGCGTCTGCCTGTTCCACAACAACCTGGAGAGCCCCGAGCAGGTCACCGCGCTCAACGCGAGCCTGTGCGAGGCCACGGACACCCCGCTGATCTCCCTGGACGAGGAGGGTGGCGACGTCACCCGCATCGGCCAGGCCCGGGGCAGCGACTACCCCGGCAACGCGGCCCTGGGCGCGGTGGACGACACCGACCTCACCCGGGCCACCCTGCGCGCGCTGGGCGTCCAGCTGTCCGGCATGGGCTTCAACATGGACCTGGCGCCCTCGGTGGACGTCAACGTCGCCGACGACAACCCGGTGATCGGCACCCGTTCCTTCGGGTCCGACGCCGAGCTGGTCGCCCGGCACGCCGCCGCCTCCGTGCAGGGCCTCCAGGAGGCCGGGGTGGCCGCCTGCGCCAAGCACTTCCCCGGCCACGGCGCCACCTCCCAGGACTCGCACCACACGCTGCCCGTGGTGGAGGCCGACGCCGACCTGCTGCGCCGCCGCGAACTACTGCCCTTCAAGGCCGCCATCGACGCCGGGGTCCGTTCCATCCTGACCGCGCACATCGAGCTGCCCGGTCTGGGCGGTGAGGGCCCCGCCACGCTCAACCGCGCCCTGCTCAACGACCTGCTGCGCAAGGAGCTGGGCTTCACCGGGGTCGTAGTCAGCGACGCCATGGACATGCGCGGCGTGAGCGGCGAGATCGGCATCCCCGAGGCCAGCGTGCTCGCGGTGGCCGCCGGCTGCGACCTGCTGTGCCTGGGCCGGTTCGTGTACGCCGACCAGGTCGCCCAGGTCCGCTCCGCGCTGGTCCAGGCGGTGCGTGAGGGCCGTCTGACCGGTGAGCGCCTGGAGGAGGCCGCCGAACGCAACGCCCGGCTGCGCGACTGGGTCAAGGAGTCCGCCAAGGCCAGGACGGCCACGGAGGTGACCGAGACGGTCGGGCTGGCAGGGGCCCGCCGCGCCACCCGGGTGGACGGTGACATCCCGCCGCTGGACAACCCGTACGTGGTCGAGTTCGACGCCCCCGCCGGGATCGCCGTCGGCGAGGTGCCGTGGGGCCTGGGCCCCTGGTTCCGCGACACCGTCCGCCTCTCCCCCGAGGCCGACGAACTCGCCGCGGTGCTGGCCGCGGCCGCCGACCGCGACCTGGTCGTCGTGGTTCGGGACGCGCACCGCTACCCGAGCACCCAGGAGTTCGTCAGTGCCCTGCTCAGCGCCCGGCCCAAGGCCGTGGTGGTGGAGATGGGCCTGCCCATCTGGCGTCCCGACTGCGGCGCCTACGTGAGCACGTACGGTGCCGCGCACGTCAACGGACTGAGCGCCGCAGAGCTCCTCGGCTCCGCGGGCGCCCTCAAGGCCACCCAGTAGGTCCCGGGGCTACTCCCTCTCCGCGACCTTCCTCCGCCGTCGGCCCGGTCCCCCACTCCTCCAGGGACCGGGCCGACGGCCTTCTCCGGATGCGACGGTCTCTCCAGATTTCTGAGAAGCGCCGAACGTCACCCATGTCCCCGAAAGCCGGTAGGAGAAGTACTCTTAACCTGTAGCATCCCGCTCACCGACGAGACTCGTCGGCGGTCGGTGCCCCATTCGCCCTTCTAACCACGGCATAATCACAGCATGCGCCTTTCAGCCCGGGTCGACTACGCGCTTCGCGCGGCCGCAGAGCTCGCTGTCGCCAGCGACGGTCCGGTGACGGCCGAGCAGCTCGCACGCGCGCAGGCCATCCCCGGAAAATTCCTAGAGAACATCCTCACCCAGCTACGCCGTGCCGGTCTGGTGCGCAGTCAACGGGGTCCCGTTGGCGGCTACTGGCTCGCTCGGCCCGCAGCGGAGATCTCCCTCGCGGACATCATCCGAGCGGTCGACGGGCCGCTCGCCAACGTGCGCGGGGAACGCCCCGAACACGTCGATTACGACGGGGCGGCCCGCAGCCTGCAACAGGTGTGGATCGCCCTGCGCGCCAGCGAGCGCGCCATCCTGGAGGGGGTCAACCTCCAGCACCTGGTCACCAACGAACTCCCCGAACAGGTACGTGTCCTGGCCGAGGACCCCGAGGCCTGGGTCAACCACACACACCGCTGAGCGGGCCTCCCGCACGGAGCACCCCATACTCAAGGAGCCGGTCACCCCGCGGGGTGACCGGCTCCTTGAGCGAAAGTTGTGCTGTGCGCTGACGTGTGAACGTGGGGACGGGTGTCAGACACCCGCCATGTCGGCGACCTGGGGAACACGATCCGGTACGGGCGCGATGCCGAGTTCCTGCGCGGGGACGGGGTCGGTCGTGACCGCGTCGCCCAACAGTGCGGCCTCCTGGAGCTCGGCCAGAGCCAGCTGGTCGGAGACCTCTCTGAGTACCTGCGAGAGCGGGACCCCGAGGGCCCCGCAGATCGAGGAGAGCAGCTCGGAAGAGGCTTCCTTCTGCCCGCGCTCGACCTCCGACAGGTATCCGAGGGAAACCCGTGCATCGGCCGACACCTCACGGAGGGTGCGGCCCTGGCGCTGACGCAGCCGCCTGAGGACGTCACCAAGTAGGTGACGAAGCAGGACCATCATTCGCGCTCCCTCCCGCCGGTAGCGACCTTCATATACAACACCGTACCTGCCCCACGCCCGATTCGGGCACCTCTTGCCGTCCTGTTCGCTGGAGGGGGAACCGCATCCGGGGGTGGTTTTGTTCCCGAGCCCCCGGGGGATACGGAGCAGCCGGAGGGATCAGGCCCGGGTGTTTCCCGTCACGTCCCCGCGAACGGCGGTCCTCAGGAGCATCAGCGCACCCTTGACCGTGTCAAGGCGGATACCCGCACGATCACCGGTGAAACTGAACCGGACGACCTGTGTATGTGAGTCCGGTCCCGTCACCGCCGCGTAGACGGTGCCCACGGGCTGCCCGTCCTGGGGCTCGGGCCCGGCCACCCCGGTGACCGCGACCCCGTGGTCGGCACCGGTGAGGCGGCGGACCCCCCGGGCCATGTGGGCGGCGACGTCGGGGTGGACCGCTCCGTGCTCGGCCAGCAGGTCCTCGGGCACGCCCAGGATGGTGGCCTTGGTGTCGGTGGCGTAGGTGACGGCCCCGCCGCGGTAGGTGGCCGAGGATCCGGGGACCGCGGTCAGGTAGGCGCCGATCAGCCCTCCGGTGAGGGACTCGGCGGTAGCGCAGGTGGCCCCGGCCTCCCGGAGGGCTTCATGGGCCGATCTGGCGGCAGCCAACGCCGCCTTCTCGAACCGGAGCCCCACCTCCACCTGTTCGTCCATCGGGGTTACTCCGTGGTCCCGTTCTGGGTGTCCGTGGCGCCCTTGGCCCGCACCAGGCGGACCGCGTCGATCACGTAGGTCAGCCCGGTCCAGAGGGTGACGGCCAGGGCGGCGGCCATGACACCGTGCGCGATCCAGACGAACACGCCGGTGAACGGCAGCAGGTACAGCGGGAACAGGTAGATGCTGATCGCCACGATCTGCAGGACGGTCTTGAGCTTGCCGCCGCTGCTCGCGGGCATGACCCCGTACCGCAGCACCGCGATCCGCAGGAGCGTGATGCCCCACTCGCGCAGCAGGATGGCGATGGTGACCCACCACCACAGCTCGCCCTGGACGGACAGCACAATCAGCGCGGCGCCGGTCAGCGCCTTGTCCGCGATGGGGTCGGCGATCTTGCCGAAGTCGGTGACGAGATTGTGGCGGCGGGCCAGCTCCCCGTCGACGCGGTCGGTGATGGCGGCGATCACGAAGACCGAGAAGGCCGCGAGCTCCCAGCCGAGTCCGGTCAGGAACATGAACCAGACGAAGACCGGCACCATGACCAGGCGGCTCATCGTGAGGATGTTCGCGATGTTCCACAGCGGGGCTTGGGGAGCGGACGAAGCCGCGGGGTCGTGGGTGCTCATCTGTCGCCGGCTTCCCCGTCCTGCTCCGCGACGTCCTGTTCGGCGACGAGGTCGGCGCCCATCGACTGGATGACGGTGGCCCGCACCAGGTCGCCGACGGCGAGGTTCTCGCCGTACAGGATGGTGCTGCCGTCCACCTCGGGCGCCTGGTGCTCGGCGCGGCCCTCGTACGCGCCGTCTTCCAGGACCGTCTCGACCAGGACGGTCACCTCGCTGCCGATGCGTTCCTCGGCCCGCTGGACCATGAGCTCCTCGGTCAGGCGGTTGAGCGTGTCCACCCGCTCGGCCACGACCTCCTCGGGCACCTTGTTCTCGTGCGTGAGCGCCTCGGTGCCGTCCTCGTCGGAGTAGCCGAAGACACCGATGGCGTCCAGACGGGCCTCACTGAGGAAGGAGACCAGCTCCTGGAACTCCTCCTCGGTCTCGCCAGGGAAGCCCACGATGAAGTTGGAGCGGGCTCCGGCCTCCGGGGCGGCCTTACGGGCGGTCTCCAGCAGCTCCAGGAAGCGCTCGCGGTCGCCGAACCGGCGCATGCGGCGCAGCAGCGGGCCGCTGGCGTGCTGGAAGGAGAGGTCGAAGTAGGGCACCACACCGGGGGTGCTGGTGAGCACCTCCACCAGCCCGGGGCGGACTTCGGCGGGCTGCAGGTAGCTGACCCGGACGCGCTCCAGGCCCTCGACGGCGGCCAGGCGCGGCAGCAGCTTCTCCAGCGCGCGCACGTCGCCCAGGTCCTTGCCGTAGGACGTGGAGTTCTCGCTGACCAGGAAGACCTCGCGCACGCCCTCACTGGCCAGCCACTCGGCCTCGCGGACGATCTCGTCGGGCTGGCGGGAGATGTACGCACCGCGGAAGGCCGGGATGGCGCAGAAGGTGCACCGTCTGTCGCAGCCGGAGGCGATCTTGAGGTTGGCGACGGGGCCGCCGGTCAGGCGGCGGCGCGGGGTCGCGGCCCGGTAGGGCAGCTCGGTGCCGTCGGCGCCCTCGGAGTCCGCGAACGAGGCGTGCCCGGGCACGTGGACCTGGGAGGCGTCGCGCTCGGCCGGACTGATCGGCAGCAGGGTGCGGCGGTCGCGCGGGTCGTGCGGGACCAGGGCGCGCCCGGAGACGACGTCGTCGAGCCGGTCGGTGATGGCGGCGTAGTCGTCGAACCCGATGACGTTGGCCTCGGGGAGGGCGTCGGCGAGTTCGGAGCCGTAGCGCTCGGCCATGCACCCCGCGGCGATGACCTTCCCGCCGCCTTCGGCCGCCTCCAGCAGGGTCTCGATGGAGTCCTGTTTGGCGGCGTCGATGAACCCGCAGGTGTTGACGACGGTCACGTCGGCCTTGGTGTCTCCGTCGACGAGGTCCCAGCCGCCAGCGGCAAGGCGCCCGGCGAGCTCTTCGGAGTCGACCTCGTTACGCGCACACCCCAGGGTGACGAGTGAGACAGTACGTCGCGATGACATGGCTTCCAAGCGTGTGGGAGAGCTTCGAGTGGTGCGGGGCGCGGCGCGGCCGGAGGCCGGGGTACCCGGTCGGCTCGTGCTCGCACGAAGGCGTCGACTGGCGCCGCCCGCAGCCCCCCACACTACCGTGGTTGACCAACCCACCCGTACCCCGGCCTCCTGGCACGCGAGCGCGCGCCCCGCCGTGAACGTGCTTGTCAGTTGTCGAAGCCGTCAGCCCCGACAGTGATCTCCCTCACCTCACCGGAGCCCCCGCTGGGGCCCTGGTCCTGTCCGTCGACGGCCACCTCGATCGCCCCGGCGTTGCCCACCCACAGGGTCAGGGGGACCTCGGTGGCGTAATCCCGGGACTCCCCCGCCACGAGGAACCCGGTGAACAGCGCCTCGCCCTCCACCTCGCTGACCTTGACCCAGCTGCGGTCGGTGGCGGTGAGACCGACGGTGAACTCGAACGGCTCCGCTTCGGCCGCTTCCGCCGCCTCGGCAGCAGCGACTGCCTCGGCCGCCGCGGCCCGGTCGTCGGTTTCGGCGGGCTCAGCTGCGGCCTCCTCCGTGATGACCGCGGAGTCCACGGTGTCACCCGTTGCGGAGCCGGCCGACTCGAAGGCGGTCCGGACGGGGTTGCCGTCGTCCCACCCCTGCCAGGTCCGCACGCCCACGAACACCGCGGCGATGAGGATGAGTCCGACCACTGCCCAGGGCCAGTGCCGCCGCACGCTCTCCGCCCGACGGGCGCCGGCCGCAGTTGCGCAGGCACGGGTGGCGCGCGACCGCGGGGCCGCCGCCTTGGTGGCGACCGCTCCGGCCGCGGCCGGTTCGGCGGGCTTGCTGTGCCTGCCGGGTGTCCGCGGCGCCGGCACCTCGGCCGCGGCGGCCCCGGCTCCGGCTCCGGCTCCGGCATTACCGAACCCCTTGGGGCGGTTGCGCCGCGGCGGTCTGGCGAGTCTCTGTTTGCGTTCGAAGTGCCCCCAGCTCTCGGCCCGCTGTTCCGGGTCCTCGTTCACGTCACCGACGCTTCGGGGAACGTCCTGGGGCGCCTCGTGGTCGTCGGTCCCGGTGTGGGCCCGGCCGCCCTGGGCAGCAGCGACCCGGGTCGCCTTGGTTCTGGCCGACGGGTGCCGGGGTGGGGGAACGAAGGTGGGCTTCTCGTTCGAGGCGTGTTCGCGGTCGTACTCCTCCAGAAGCGGCGCGGGGTCAAGCCCGAGGAACTTACAGATCCTCCGGATGTGCCCGCGCGCATAGAAGTCCCCTCCACAGGGGACGAAGTCCTCATTCTCGATGCCCCGAAGGACCTGCATGCGAATCCGTGTACGTGTGCTCAGGTTCTCCAAGGAGCAACCCGCCGCGATACGTGCGGCGGACAGGGTCTGGCCGATCGTCGCCATGCGCACTCCCCCCGCGACTTTCTGTGCCTACGTATACCCACTCTGCTACTCGGAGAGCGTCTAAGCAGGTCACCACGCCCTATGCGTGACTCAAGATCACACCAAATCGGGCGACCCGGACGTGGGGGTGACAAGTGCGGCCAGGGCGGTGCGAGGGCTCAGCCGCCCCTGATGTCGGTGAGTACCGCCGCGAGGTCGTCGGCCTGGACCAGGACGTCGCGGGCCTTGGAACCCTCGCTGGGGCCGACCACGTCGCGGCTCTCCATGAGGTCCATCAGGCGGCCCGCCTTGGCAAACCCGACCCGGAGCTTGCGCTGGAGCATCGACGTGGACCCAAACTGGGTGGTGACGACCAGCTCGACCGCCTGCAGCAGCAGGTCCATGTCGTCGCCGATGTCCTCGTCGATCTCCTTCTTCTTGGTGTCGGCGACCGCGACGTCCTCGCGGTAGCTGGGCTCGGACTGCTTCTTGCAGTGGTCGACGATCCCGCGGATCTCCTTCTCGCTCACCCAGGCGTTCTGGAGGCGGATGGGCTTGCCCGCGCCCATCGGGAGGAAGAGCGAGTCGCCCTTGCCGACCAGCTTCTCGGCGCCGGGCTGGTCCAGGATGACGCGGCTGTCGGCGAGGCTGGAGGTGGCGAAGGCGAGCCGGGAGGGCACGTTGGCCTTGATCAGACCGGTGACGACGTCGACGCTGGGGCGCTGGGTGGCCAACACCAGGTGGATCCCGGCGGCGCGAGCCAGCTGAGTGATGCGCACGACCGCGTCCTCGACGTCGCGCGGGGCGACCATCATCAGGTCGGCGAGCTCGTCGACGATCACCAGCAGGTAGGGGTAGGGCTCGTAGACGCGTTCACTGCCCGGTGGGGCGGTGAGCTCCCCGGTGCGCACGGCGGCGTTGAAGTCGTCCACGTGTCGGTAGCCGGAGGCGGCGAGGTCGTCGTAGCGGCGGTCCATCTCCCCCACCACCCACTGGAGGGCCTCCGCAGCCTTCTTGGGGTTGGTGATGATGGGCGTGATCAGGTGCGGGATGCCCTCGTACATGGTCAGCTCGACCCGCTTGGGGTCGACCAGGATCATCCGCACCTCGTCGGGGGTGGCGCGCATCATCAGCGAGGTGATGAGGCCGTTGATGCAGGTGGACTTACCGGCACCGGTCGCACCGGCGACCAGCACGTGCGGCATCTTGGCGAGGTTGGCCACGACGTTGCTGCCCTCGACGTCCTTGCCCAGACCCACCAGCATGGGGTGGTCGTCCGAAGTGGCCGCCGGGGAGCGCAGCACGTCGCCGAGGCTCACTATGTCCTTGTCGGTGTTGGGGATCTCCACACCGATCGCGGACTTGCCGGGGATGGGCGACTGGATGCGCACGTCGGCGCTCTTGACCACCAGCGAGATGTTCTTGGACAGCGCGGTGACCTTCTCGACCTTCACCGCGGGGCCGAGCTCGATCTCGTAGCGGGTGACTGTCGGGCCGCGGGTGAAGCCGGTGACCTCGGCGTCGATCTTGAACTGCTCCATGACCCCGCTCAGCGCGGCGACCACGTCGTCGTTGGCCTGGGTACGCGGCTTGACCGGGGATCCGGGCTTGAGCATGGTCGGGACAGGCAGTTCGTAGTCGCCCTCCACCACGCGGGAGGGTATGGAGAGCTGCTCAGTGGTGACCGGCGGCGGCGTGGGGTCGGGGACCGGGGCCTTGGCCTTCTTCGCGGGCTTCTTCGGCACGGCGGCCGCGGCGGCCGCGGCCTCCTCCTCGTCGGTGAGGGCGGGGGCGATCTCCGCTTCGGGCTCGCTGGGCAGGACCGGGCTATCGTAGGGGCGCTCGTGGTCGCCCGCGACGGTCTCGGAGGCCGCTGACTTGGGCTTGCGCTTGCGCTTGGCCGGCTTCTTCTCCGGGTCCGCGCCGAGGATGCCGATCCCGGAGTCGGGGCCGGTGTCGCGCTCCATGAGGGCGCCGAACAGGGTCTGCAGGCGGTCCGGGATACGGCGGATCGGGGTGGCGGTGACCACCAGGATGCCGAAGATCAGGACCAGGGCCAGCAGGAGCCCGGTGAGCCAGGGGGTGACGACCGCGCTGAGCGGCCCGGAGGCGACGAAGCCGATGACCCCGCCCGCGTTCTGCAGCCCCTCGATGCCGTCGACGGGCTGCGGGATGCCGTGCGCGATGTGGATCAGCCCGAGCAGGCCGAGCATGATCGCGGTGACCCCGATGGACAGCCGCCCGGCGTCGCCCTCTCGGCCGGAGCTGGGCGTGCGCATCAGTTTCACGGCGATGGGCAGGAAGAGCAGCGGCAGGATCGGCGAGAAGGTGCCGAAGGCGCCGACCACCACGAAACGGGTGGCCTCCAGCAGCGGGCCCTCGCTCTGCCACCACACGGCGGAGGCCACGAGGATGCCCAGGGCCAGCAGGACCAGCCCGATCCCGTCCCGGCGCAGGTCCGGGTCCAGGCCGCGGGCGCTGCGCCCGACCGCGCGGGCCGCCCCGCCCACGGTGTGCGCGATGAGCTTCCACAGCACCAGCAGGAACTGGCCGAAGAGGGTGACCACGTAAGCGATGGGCCCGTCGGGCATGCGCTTCTTCGCGGCGGGCTTGCGGGCAGCGGGCTTCTTGCGCCCTGAACCACCTGAGGAGGCACGCGTGGCCATCGGGGGTCACCTCCACAGGGGACGGGGTCGTTTCCGGGGCCCGGGCACAGCTACCCGGCACGGCGGGAAGCCTACTAAGGCGTCCAGCCCGGAGCACGAAGCCCGCCCGGCGTGTCGTGAGTACGCACCCCGCGCCCCGTTCGGGCGACGGGTGGGAGGAGGTCCAAAGGGTTACAGCCGAACGGCCCGGGAGCGCGGGGTGCGCTCCGGGCCGTTCAACGATTCGTGTCCGGTCAGACCTCGACCAGGACGGGGATGATCATGGGACGGCGACGGTAGGTCTCGTTGACCCAGCGTCCCGTGCTGCGGCGGATGAGCTGGCGCAGCTGGTGCGGGTCGTTGACCCCGTCGGCGGCCGCCTTGTCCAGGGCGTCCTGGAGCTTGTCGACGACGTCGTCGTAGGCGTCACCGCTGATCCCCGCGCCCCGGGTGTGGATCTCGGGCTCACCCAGGATCTTGCCGGAGTTGGAGTCCACCGCCACGACGACGGAGATGAAGCCCTCCTCGCCGAGGATGCGGCGGTCCTTGAGGGAGGCCTCGGTGACGTCGCCCACCGAGGAACCGTCCACGTAGACGTACCCGGCCTGCACTGCGCCGACGATCTTGGCGCGTCCCTTGTACAGGTCGACCACCACGCCGTCCTCGGCGATGACGATGCGGTCACTCGGCACACCTGTGAGCTTGGCCAGGTCGGCGTGGGCGCGCATGTGCCGCCACTCCCCGTGCACCGGCATGAAGTTGCGCGGGCGCACCATGTTGAGCACGTAGAGCAGCTCACCGGCGGAGGCGTGGCCGGACACGTGCACGAGTGCGTTGCCCTTGTGCACGACCTTGGCGCCCCAGCGGGTCAGACCGTTGATGACCCGGTTGACCGAGTTCTCGTTGCCCGGGATGAGCGACGAGGCGAGCAGGATGGTGTCGCCCTCCTCGATGCGGATCTGGTGGTCCCGGTTGGCCATGCGGCTCAGCGCCGCCATGGGCTCGCCCTGGGAGCCCGTGCACACCATGAGCACCTTGTCCGGGGCCAGCTTGTCGAGCTGCTTGACGTCGACGATGGTGTCGCCGGGGATGCTCAGGTAGCCGAGGTCGCGCGCGATGTTCATGTTGCGGACCATGGAGCGGCCGACGAAGGCGATCTTGCGGCCGTGGCGTACCGCGGCGTCGATCACCTGCTGGACCCTGTGCACGTGCGAGGCGAAACAGGCCACCACGACGCGCTTCTCAGACTGGCGGAAGACCTTGTCGATCGCCTCGGTCAGGTTGCGCTCGTTGACGACGAACCCGGGCTGTTCGGCGTTGGTGGAGTCTGACAGCAGCAGGTCGACGCCCTCGTCCCCGAATCGGGCGAACCCGGCGAGGTCGGTGAGGCGGTTGTCCAGCGGCAGCTGGTCCATCTTGAAGTCGCCGGTGTGCAGCAACGACCCGGCGGGGGTGCGGATACCCACGGCCAGCGCGTCCGGGATGGAGTGGTTGACCGCGAAGAACTCGAGGTTGAAGGGGCCGAAGTCGTGTCGCTCCCCCTCCTCGACCAGGACGGTCTCCGGCTTGATGCGGTGCTCGCCCAGCTTGGCGCTGATCAGCGCCAGGGTGAGCTTGGAGCCGACGATCGGGATGTCGACCCGCTCGCGCAGCAGGAACGGCACACCGCCGATGTGGTCCTCGTGCCCGTGGGTGAGCACGATGGCCTCGATGTCGTCCAGGCGGTCCCGGATGTAGTCGAAGTCCGGCAGGATCAGGTCGACGCCGGGCTGCTCCTCCTCGGGGAAGAGCACGCCGCAGTCGACGATGAGCAGACGGCCGTCGTACTCGAAGACCGTCATGTTGCGGCCGATCTCGCCGAGCCCGCCGAGCGGGACGACGCGAAGGGCGCCCTTGCCCAGGGGCGGGGGCGGGCCGAGTTCGGGGTGCGGGTGACTCATACGGAACCCTCCGTGAGACGTTCGACGCGCACGGCGCTCGCGGGCACGGCCTGGTGCGGGGCGAGCCCGATCGGACCCTTGACCCCGGCGGCGGCCAGGTCCTCGCGCAGGAGTGCCTGAAGCTCGGACGAGGCGTCGGCGAGCGGGGTGCGGACCGGGCCGGAGGGCAGGCCGAAGAGATTGAGGACGGCCTTGGTCGTGATGACGCCCTGGGTACGGAACATGCCGGTGTAGACCGGGGTGAGGCGGCGGTGGATGGCCAGCGCCTGGCCGACCTCACCGGCCTCGAAGGCATCGATCATGTCCTTGAGGTCGCTGCCGACGATGTGGCCGACGACGCTCACGAAACCGGCCGCGCCGACCGACAGCAGCGGCAGGTTCAGGATGTCGGTGCCGCAGTAGTAGGCCAGGTCGGTGCGCTCCATGACCCAGGAGCTGGCGCCGACGTTGTCCTTGGCGTCCTTGTTGGCGACGATGCGCGGGTGCTCGGCCAGCCGGACCAGGGTCTCGGAGGCGATCGGTGTCCCGGTGCGGTGCGGGATGTCGTAGAGCATGACCGGCAGGTCGGTGGTGTCGGCGATCTCGGTGAAGTGCCGGATCAGCCCCTCCTGCGGGGGCTTGTTGTAGTAGGGCGTGACGGCCAGCAGACCGTGCGCGCCCGCCTTCTCGGCGGCCTTGGCCAGCCTGACGCTGTGGCGGGTGTCGTTGGTGCCGACCCCCGCGACGATCTGGGCGCGGTCGCCGACGGCCTCGACCACCGTGCGCAGCAGGCGGTCCTTCTCGTCGTCGCTGGTCGTGGGCGACTCACCGGTCGTGCCACTGATGATCAGGCCGTCGTTGTGCTGCTCGTCCACCAGGTAGGTGGCGAGTCGGGCGGCGCCGTCGTAGTCGAGTTCCCCGTCCTCGAGCATCGGGGTGACCATCGCGGTCAGCATCTTGCCGAACGGGCGGTTCTTGGTGTCCACCATCGTGATGTGAAAGGCTCTCGGGCCCCTGGCCGGGAAGGCGTCAGGGCCCTCGTGTGCCCCTCCTCCTCTCCATGTGCGTGAGAAACAAGCGGTGCGTCCCGTGCCGGGTGCTTTCCTCCGTACACGGGTGAAGACGGCGCTGGGCGTCCGTCACCGCGTCCGGCGAACACATGTGCCGGACGCGGGAAAGTCTGTGTGCTCCCCGCGCACATGGGAGTACGTGGGAGCGTGCCCGGTTCGATCCCCGTCCTCGCTGGTCGAGGTGAGGAACCGCACCGGCAGGGGTGAAGCCCATTGAGCCTATGCGCCCGACAGGGTCCCTGGAGATGTGAACCTACCCGCACCGGGCCCGCGCCACGCGGGCGGGGCCCGGTATCACCGCAGTTGGGAGTTGTTGGGCGGGGATAATTCGAACGTCGCTCAGCTGTCCTTCTTGTCCGGAAGGAACATGCTGACCACCCAGCTCACGATGGTGACGACGATGGCGCCCCAGAAAGCGGG
Source organism: Nocardiopsis valliformis DSM 45023 (assembly GCF_000340985.1). NCBI lineage: Bacteria > Bacillati > Actinomycetota > Actinomycetes > Streptosporangiales > Nocardiopsidaceae > Nocardiopsis > Nocardiopsis valliformis. The sequence goes on along the minus strand of NZ_ANAZ01000004.1, from coordinate 75,047 downwards.
CCAGAAGCCGTCCACGTGGAAGGGGAGCTCGAACAGCCCGGCGATCCACTCCGTGAGCAGGAACAGCAGTGCGTTCACCACCAGCCCGATCAGCCCCAGAGTCAGGGCGTAGAACAGGCAGCCGACCGTTTTGACGATCGGTTTGATGACCGCGTTCACCACGCCGAAGATCGCACCGACCACGAGGAAGGTGATGACCTGACTGGTGGTGTCCTGCGTCGAAACGTCGATTCCGTCGACGAGGAGGACAGCGACCCAAAGGGCCAGCGCGTTCGCGATAACTCTGATAATGAGGCTCACAACGTAGATGTTCCCATGCCGGTGCAAGGTCCGGAAACTCCGGCGTGGGTGATCTTGTCGTGCCGCGTGTCCCGTCCCGGGTACGCAGCCCTGAAAGCAACCGAGAGGCCCCTTCGTGTCCAGTGCACAGTTCGTCCGTCCCGCCCGTGCAACCGACGTGGACACGGTGGTGGACCTCCAGGTCGCGTCATGGCGTTCGGTGTACGGGGAACTGTTGCCCGACGAGGTGAGGGAAGGGCTCTCCGGGGAGGAGGCTCGGGGGCAGTTCCATGAGCAGTGGACGGCGGCCCTGGAGTCACCACCCACCTCCAAACACCGGCTCGTGGTGGCCACCGACGAGGACGGGGGCGTGCGGACGGTGGTCGGGTTCGCCGCCTTCGGTCCGGCCGGAGACCCGGACCTGTGGCCGGCCAAGGACGCCGAGGTGTTCGCCCTGCACGTGGACCCGGAGAGGGTCCGGCAGGGGCACGGCAGCCGCCTGGTGAACTCCTGCGTGGACCACCTGGTGGAGGCCGGGTTCGGGACGGTGCACGTATGGGTGCCGGAGGAGGACAACGCGCTGCGCGCCTTCTTCGAGGCCTCGGGGTGGCGCGCGGATGGCGCCCGGCGGGAGATCGACATGGGTCGGCTGTTGCCGATGGTGCGGCTGCACGCGGCCATCTCGGAGTAGTTCGAAACGGTTCCGCTGGTTGGGCCGGGCAGGCGAATTCGGCCGGGTGGCGGCCAGGCACTACCGTTGGGTAGTTGTCCGGGCGCGCCCCTCGGTGTGCCCACCATCTCGAAACTGGAGGACCGGCGCGTGGCCACGGTCAGTGAATGGGTCTCGGGGCTGCGCCCCCGCACGCTTCCGAACTCGGTCGTCCCGGTGGCGGTCGGTACCGCGCTGGCCTTCTCCCTAGACGGGTTCGTGTGGTGGAAGGCGCTGCTGGCCCTGGTGGTGTCCATGGCGCTCCAGGTCGGCGTGAACTTCGCCAACGACTACAGCGACGGGGTCAAGGGCACCGACACCGAGGAGCGCACCGGCCCCACCCGGCTGACAGCCTCCGGGCTGGCCACGCCCCGGCAGGTCCTGGCCGCGGCGCTGGGGAGCTTCGCCTTCGCCGGACTGGTCGGCCTGGTGCTGGTGGCGACCACCTCGTGGTGGCTGCTGCTGATCGGCGTGGCCGCGATCGCCGCCGCCTGGTACTACACCGGCGGCAGGACCCCGTACGGCTACCGCGGCCTGGGCGAGGTCTCGGTCTTCGTGTTCTTCGGCGTGGTGGCCGTGGTGGGCACGGTGTTCGTGCAGATGGAGTCGCTGCCCTGGCAGGCCTGGGTGGCCTCCGTCCCGGTGGGGCTGTTGTCCTGCTCGGTGCTGGTGATCAACAACCTGCGCGACATCCCCACCGACAGCGAGACCGGCAAGATCACCCTGGCCGTCCGCCTGGGCGAGACGGGGACCCGCCGCCTCTTCGCAGGGATGATCATCGCTTCCTTCCTGGTGGCCCTCGTGCTGACCTCGGTGTCCTGGTGGGTGCCGCTGATCCTGCTCTCGCTCCCCCTGGCCGTCCCCCCGCTCCGCCGGGTGCTCGGCGGCCAGGTCGGCCGCGACCTGGTTCTGGGCCTGGGCGAGACCGGCAAACTCCAGATGGCCTTCGGTCTGCTGTTCTCGATCGCCCTCGCCCTGGGATAGACGACCGGTCTGTTGCTAGGCTCGTCCACCGTTCGGCCCCTCCCCAACCCCCCTGGAAGGGCGGCCATGACGAGCAGCGCCAACAACAACCCCCGTGTGGTGGCGGACCGGTACGAGATCCGCGGTCAACTCGGGCGCGGCGGCATGGGAGCGGTCTGGTACTCCTGGGACCGTGTCCTGGGGCGCGAAGTCGCGCTCAAGGAGATGATCCTGCCGCCGGGAACCCCCGAGGAGCAGCGGTCCACCTTCCACGCGAGGATGCGGCGCGAGGCCCGGTCCGCGGGGCGCCTGGCCGACGCACCCGGTGTGGTGACCGTGCACGACATCCTCGACGTCGACGGCGACCCCTGGGTGGTCATGCAACTGGTCCGGGGGCGCTCCCTGCGCGAGGAGGTCGCCCGGCACGGCCCTGTGCCGGTGGCGGAGGCGGCGCGGATCGCTCAGGCGGTCCTGGAGGCCCTGCGGTCCGCGCACGCCCGGGGGATCGTCCACCGCGACGTCAAACCCGGGAACATCATGCTGGCCGACGACGGCCGAGTACTGCTGGCCGACTTCGGGATCGCGACCATCGCGGGCGAGGACGAGGTGACCAGGGACGGGTCCCGGATGGGTTCGGCCCCGTACATGGCACCGGAACGGCTTCGCGGCCGGGGCCCCGCGGAGCCCCCGTCGGATCTGTGGGCGCTGGGCGCGGCCCTGTACACCGTGGTGGAGGGCCGGCACCCGTTCCTGCGGGACGAGGTCGGCCAGACCATCGCGGCGGTGCTCTCGGAGCCCGCTCCGCCGCCGACCCGGGCCGGTGCCCTCGCCCCGCTCATCACCGCCCTGCTGGAGCACGACCCGGGCCAGCGCCCCACCGCCGAGTCCGCCCTGGCGTTGCTGCGGGGCGACCAAGGGCCCATGGAGGCGCCGACCCGTCGGGCGGATCCCGGACCGCCCCCGCAGGACCAGGGAAGGGGGCCAGCGGCCGTTGGGGGATCCGGCCGCCGCGGCCGGACCCTGATCGCGGTCGGGGCCGCGGTCGCAGCGCTCGTACTCGTCACGGCCCTGGGCGCGTACCTGCTCTCTCCCGACAGGCTCTCCGTCGAATACGACAGGTACTCCGCGGACGGCTTCCTGGTCGACTACCCACGGGGTTGGGAGCAGGAGGTCCGCGGCGACGAACCACACGCCCTGAGCGACTGGGGGTCGGTGTCCTTCGTTCCGCCGGAGGAAACGGAGGAGTTCCCGGAGACCCTGATGTCCGCCGGCTGGTACTCCGACCCCGAACACGAGGACGTCGTCACCGAGTCCCTGGAGGAGTGGGAGGCGGCCATGGACGAGTTGGACATGTCCGACCGCACCCAACGGATGCTGGATGCCGACGACTTCACCGACCTCCCGCGTTCCTGGGACGCGACGGTTTTCGAGGACACCTACACGGGCTTCGAGAACACCGCCCTCAACATGGACTGGGACCAGGACCCGGACCGGTTCACCATCGCACTCCAGATCCACGTGAACGACGGGGAGGGCACCACCGCGTACTGGATCGCCTGGTACGGGCCACAGAGCGAACGCCGCGCCTACGACGACGTCATCCGCGACACCATCGCGTCGTTCACCCCGCGCGAGTGAACCACGCTTCCTCCCAGCCTCGGAGCCCTCCCCCGTATTCACAGCAGGTCCAGGAATTTCCTATCAGCGGCTTAGGATCGACGGCGTGAGCTATCAGAGCGACGAGGAGTTCTTCGCGAACCTGCCCGCGACCCGAGGAGCGGCGGGCGGGCTCATCCGTTCGGGAACAGGCGATGTGCTTCTGGTGCGGCGCGTGTACGCGCCCGAGGAGCCCTGGGGGATCCCCGGCGGGATGATGGAGGCCGAGGAGTCCCCGCTGACCGCCTGCCGCAGGGAGATCGCCGAGGAGCTGGGCGTGACCGCGCATGTGCTCGCCCTGCTGGTGGTCGACTGGGTGCCGGCCCAGCCGCCCCGCACCACCGCCTGCCAGTGGCTGTTCCGTGTCGACACCGACTCCACCGACTTCCGCCTGCAGCCCGACGAGCTCTCCGGCTGGAAGTGGGTCCCGCCCGCCGAACTCCCCGAACACCTGCCCGCGCGCGTCGCCCGGCGGATGCTCGCGGCGGTCGCAGCGGACGATGACAGGAGCGGACCCGTCTACCTGGAGCACGGACACGCCGTCCTGCCTGGGCTTACCTGAGGCACTACGCCGGAGCACCTGCCGCCGGTTACGATGCCTGCCCCGCCAACGTCCCCCTTGGAGAACCGTGCCGAGCGATCACCCCACCGACCCCAGCGAGCTAGCCCCCGACCCGGCGGCCTGGGCCGAACGCAACGCCCGTCAGGCGGATGCGTTCGACACGATCGGAGAACGCTATGACGAGGCCTTTCCCAACAAGGAAGGCCAGGAGGACTGTGTCCGCAGACTGCTGAGCCTGCTGCCGCCGGGCGCCCAGGTGCTGGACCTGGGTTCGGGCACCGGCCTGCCCACCGCCCGCCAGCTGGCCGGTGCTGGTGCCCGGGTGACCGGCTTCGAGATCTCCGAGCGCATGCTCGAACTGGCCCGCCACAACGTCCCGGAGGCCGAGTTCCGCCAGGCCGACATCGTCGACCTCGACCCGGCGGAGGAGTCCTACGACGCCATCGTCGCCTTCTTCTCCCTGTTGTGCCTGCCGAAGGAACGGATCCCCGAGGCCCTGGGCCGGGTACGCGCCTCCCTGGTCCCCGGCGGCCTGCTGTGCCTGTCCATGGTCGAGGCCGACCTCGACGACGTGCCCATCCCCTTCCTCGGAACCGAGATCCGGGTGTCCGGATACCCACGGGACCAACTGCGCTCCGTAGTGGAGAAGGCGGGTCTGGTCATCGAGGACGAACGGGTGGTCAGCTTCCACCCCAAGGACGAGGGGGCCCACCCCGAGGTACAGGTCTTCCTCACCTGCCGCCGGGGCGCGTAACCGCCCCAGCCACCGAAGCACTGAGGCTGCCGAGATGACAGAGGGGACCGTCCGCGCGGACGGTCCCCTCTTCGTGTACTGAGCGCTAGTCGAGGCCGAGCAGGGGCTCCAGACCCAGGGTGAGGGGCTCGGGCAGGTCCGCGGTCTTACGGATGCCGAGCAGGACACCGGGCATGAACGAGGCCCGGGTCATGGAGTCGTGGCGGAGCTTGAGGGTCTCGCCGTCGGTGCCGAACACCACTTCCTGGTGGGCGATGAGGCCCTGGATGCGCAGGGCGTGCACGCGGACGCCCTCGACGTCGGCGCCGCGGGCCCCGGGGATCTCCGAGGTGGTGGCGTCGGGCATCGGCGCGGTCCCGGCCTCGCGACGGGCCTCGGCGACCAGCTCAGCGGTGCGGTAGGCGGTCCCGCTGGGGGCGTCGGCCTTGTTGGGGTGGTGCAGCTCGATGATCTCCGTGGAGTCGAAGTAGGGCGCGGCCTTCTTCGCGAAATGCATCATGAGCACGGCAGCGATGCCGAAGTTGGGTGCGATGAGCACCTTCGCACCCGGTTTGGCGGCCTGGAGAGCGCGCACCCGCGCCAGGCGGGTCTCGTCGAAACCACTCGTCCCGACGACGGCGTGGATCCCGTGGCCGATCAGCCATTCGAGGTTGTCCATCACCACGTCGGGGTGCGTGAAGTCGACGACGTAGTCCGCCCCCAGCACCGCGTCACGGTCGTCGGCGCTGTCCACGCCCGCGACGAGTTCCATGTCGTCGGCGGCCTGAACCGCTTTGACGACCTCTGATCCCACGCGCCCATCGGCGCCGAAAACTCCTACCTTGAACACGGAACGAGCGTATCGGAGTCAGGCACGGTGAGAGGTCCCGGGTCGGGTCACGCGTGTCATCCTGGCCCCATGGAACAGAACCCGGAGCAGTCACAGAAGCGGTTGGGTTCGCTGTTGAACAGGCTGCGCGCGGCCGTGCTGGGCGCCAATGACGGGATCATCTCCACAGCGGGGCTCGTGGTGGGTGTGACGGGCGCGACCCCGCACCGGGAGACGCTCCTGATCGCGGGGGTGGCCGGAACCGTGGCGGGCGCGCTGTCCATGGCGGCGGGCGAGTACGTGTCCGTGAGCACCCAGCGGGACGCGGAGAGGGCCGCGATCGCCAAGGAGCAGCGGCAGCTGGCCGAGGACCCCGAGGGCGAATTGGAGGAGCTCGCCGGGATGTACCGGGCGCGCGGAATCAGCGAGGAGCTGTCCCACAGAGTCGCCCGGGAGCTCACCGACCACGACGCCCTGCGCGCGCATGTGGAGGTGGAGCTGGGTCTGAACCGCTACCGGGTCAACCCCTGGCAGGCCGCCTTCGCCAGCATGTTCTCCTTCCTGCTCGGAGCGTCGATCCCGCTGTCCGCCATGCTGCTGAGCTCTGACGTCTGGCGGCTGCCGGTGACCGTGGTCGCGGTGCTGGCGGCCACCGGCCTGCTGGGCGCGGTCAGTGCCCGCATGGGCGGCGCCCTGCCAGCCCGGAGCGCACTGCGCTGCGTGCTCGGCGGGTCCTTCGCGATGCTGGTCACCTACCTGATCGGCTCACTGATCGGCTCCGCAGCGGGGCTCTGATTCTCTGAAACCCCCTGCGCCGAACTCAACGGGCCGTGGCGAGGGTCAGTGCGAAATCACCCGCCGAGTCGGTCCACCAGTGGGTGAGGTCGAACCCGGCCGCGTCGAGTTCGGCGGTCAGCCCCTCCTTGCGGAACTTCGCGGAGATCTCGGTCCGCATCTCCTCCCCCGCCGCGAAGTCCACCTCCAGGTCCAGGTCTGCCACCCGCACGTGCTGGGCGGTGCGGGCGCGCAGCCGCATCTCGATCCACTCGCACTCGGCGTTCCACACCGCCCGGTGCTCGAAGGCCGCCGGGTTGAAGTCGCCGCCCAGCTGCCGGTTGATCACCGACAGCACGTTGCGGTTGAACTCCGCGGTGACCCCCTGGGCGTCGTCGTAGGCGGCGACCAGCCGGGCGGGGTCCTTGACCAGGTCGGCGCCGAGCAGCAGGGAGTCTCCCGGGTGCAGCACCCCGTGGATGTCCTTCAGGAAGGTCGCGCGCGGCCCGGGCTCCTGGTTGCCGATGGTGGAGCCGAGCACCGCCAGCAGCTGACAGCCGCTCTCGCTGACCGGCAGCAGCCCGAGGTGGTGCTCGAAGTCGCCGACCACCGCGTGCACGTACAGGCCCGGGTAGTCGTTGACGACCGGGCGGGCGGAGGACTCCAGGAACTCCCCGCTCACGTCCACCGGGACGAAGCGGACGAGGTCGCCCTGGCGGCGCATGGCGTCCAGGAGCAGCCGTGTCTTGACCCCGGCCCCGGAGCCGAGCTCGATCAGGGCGACGGCCCCGGCGGCCACCGCGATCTCGTCCGCCCGCGCCTCCAGGATGGAGCGTTCGGAGCGGGTCGGGTAGTACTCGGGAAGCCGTGTGATGTCCTCGAAGAGCCCGCTGCCGCGTTCGTCGTAGAACCACTTGGGCGGGAGTCGTTTGGGCCGTGCGGTGAGCCCTTCGGCAACGTCGGCGCGCAGGGCTTTGTCGAGTTCATCGGCGGTCAGGTTGCGGTCGATCCGGAACATGGTGCCTCCTGTGTTCCTTACGGATGTACCCGGGGCGGGGTGAAACCAGTGGGGGCGCGGGTCGGAGAGATCGGGGAGATCTTGAGCATCGTTCAGCCGATGGGGAGGATCTCGGTGTGCTCGCGGGTGGCCACCACCACCGAGTGGTCAGGGACCTGCCGCCAGCCGCGCCCGTCGTCGAAGGGCTCCGAGGCCAACCAGGTCCCTTCCCCCTCGGGCCCCGCACGCCGCAGGGTGTAGAGGGTGTCCCCGGCCGCCGTCCCGACGATCACCTCTCCGTCGCTGGCCAGCAGGTTGTACCGGCCGTCGGAGTGCTCCCGGGCGTGCCGGACCACCGCCGCCAGGGTTCCCACCAGATCGCCGGAGGAGCGCCACAGCCGCACCGTGTGCGCGAACAGCGGCGCCGAATCCACCGGGGCCCGGGCGTCCAGGGCGCCCGGGGGCGGCGGCGAGGCCAGCCCTGCCACCAGGGCCTCGTCGTCCTTGGCCGCCCCGTTATGGCTGAACAGCAGGCGGTCGGCGCGGAAAGGCTGGGCCCCGGACTCCTCTGACCCGAACCCCACCGTGGCGTCCCGCACCGCCGCGACCACGCAACCCGAGCTGATCGCTCTCGCGGCGTCCGCGAAGGAGGCGTCGCCCCAGATCGGCATCGCCCGGCGGTACCGCAGCGGCTCCGGAGTTTCGGACACGTCCGCGTTCCCTGTCCGATGCCCCTCGGTCGGATACCAGCCCACGCCGAAACCGTCGGCGTTCACGGTGCCGTGCCGCTGTTGGCGGGGCGCCCAGGACTGGACGTGCAGCGAGTGGGGCGCCGCGTACAGCAGCTCGTGCACCGTACGCGGCGGCCCCAGGTAGGCCAGGTGCCGGCACATCAGGCGTGCTCCTCATCGCGTGCGCAGCGGAACCCGCTGAAGATCTGCCGCCGGATCGGGTGGTCCCAGTTACGGAAGGTGGACCGGACCGCCGTGGGGTGGGTGGCCCAGGACCCGCCGCGCAGCACCTTGTAACCGTCGTCGAAGAAGACCTCCGAGTACTCGCGGTAGGGGAACGGGGCGAACCCGGGGTAGCCGTGGAAGGTGGTGGAGGTCCACTCCCACACGTCACCGATCAGTTGGCGCACTCCCAGCGGGGAGGCGCCGTCGGGGTGGCTGCCGACCGGGTGCGGGCCCAGCGCCCGCTGGCCGAGGTTGGCGTGCCGGCCCGCGGGCTCCTCGTCGCCCCAAGGGAAGCGCCGCGAACGCCCACTCACCGGGTCGAAGCGGGCGGCCTTCTCCCACTCGGCCTCGGTCGGCAACCGCTTGCCCGCCCAGCGCGCGTAGGCCTCGGCCTCGTGGAAGGACACATGCTGGACCGGCTGGTCCGGCGGCACGTCCTCGTGGCGGCCGAAGCGGCGCCGGGTCCAGCCGGCGCCCTCCCTGCTCCAGAAGGCGGGGGCCACGGCGTCGCGCCGCCGGCACCACTCCCAGCCCGACCCGCTCCACCAGCGCGGGTCCCGATAGCCGCCGTCCTCGACGAACTCCAGGTAGGCGGCGTTGGTGACCGGGTCGGTGTCGATCCAGTAGGCGGGCAGGTCCACGGTGTGGGCACGGCGCTCGTTGTCGTAAGACCAGGGGTCGTCGTCGGTACCCATGGTGAACGGTCCGGCCGGGACCAGGACCTCCCCGGCCGTCGGCGGCCCTGCCACCTCGGGCGGGCCTTCCTCTTCCAGGAGCACGGGTGCACCCTTGCGCAGCTGGTGGGTGGCGAGCATGGTCTCGTCGTGCATGTGTTCGTGCTGGATCACCATGTGGAAGACGAACCCCGCTTCCAACAGGGAGCGCTCCCCACCGGCCTCCCGGGGCTCGGGCAGCCTGCCCAAGTCCGCCGAGTCCAGCGTGTCCAGGACCTCCCGGCGCACCTGGTCGTTGTACTCGCGGGCCTCCTCCGGCCGCAGCAGCGGCAGGGTGACCCGGTCGGCCCGGGGGTTCTCGAAGGCGTCGTAGAGGCCGTCGATGTCCGGGCGCAGCGCCTCGCGCCCGCCCGCGGCGCGCAGCAGCCACTGCTCCTCGTAGTTGCCGATGTGCGCCAGGTCCCAGACCAGCGGGGACATCAGCGGGGAGTGCTGGGCGAGCAGCTCGGCCTCGTCGAGGGTGTCCAGGGTGAGGCCGTTGCTGCGCCGCCTGCTGCGGTCCAGCTCGGCAGCGATGCGCTCCTTGGCGCGTTCCTGCTCGTGGCCCATCACGAACCTCCCCCGAGTCCTGAGCCGTGCACGGCCATGGCACTGCGCTCATCGGCCTGGCGCGGTGCCGGAACCAACGCCCCGAGGGCGTCGTCCGCCGGGCACAGCCCGCGCCGGACGTACCGCTGCGCGTAGGCATCCACCAGCTGGGCAAGCTCGGCCGCGCCCATCCGGGGCAGCGCCTCCGTAGCCGCCTCGAAGCACACCCGCGCGCAGGCGGCGATCTCCTCGTCGACCGGGCCCAGCCGGGCCGAGCGCAGCCACAACGTGGGATCGGGGACCGCGCCCCGGCACAGCCGCTCGGTGGCCTCCTCGGCCACGGCGCGGGCGCGGTGGTCGTCGGTCAGAGCGGCGGCGAGCGCCACCGGGACCGGCCACCACTGCAGCGGCAGGGCGTCGATCATGCGCAGTTCCCACCAGCCGCGCGGTCGCACTGGCGGAAAGAGCGTGGTCAGGTGCAGCTCCAGGTCGGCGAGGGTGAACGGGCGCGGCCCGTCTCCGGCGACCCAGTCGGCCAGGGTGATCCCCGGGTCGGCGGCCCACTGCCCGCCGCCGCCCGGAATCTCGGGGATCGCCAGCACGTTGGCGGCCAGGGCGTACTCGGCCCAGGCGGTGGCAGGGTCCCGGTCCGTGTGCGGTTCCAGGACCGGTCTGGTGCGGGTGCCGTCAGTGGCGGCCCAGATCGCCCAGCGGGTAGACTTCCAACCGGTGGGCCGACCGCGCCACACGGCGGAGTTGGCGAAGGCCGCCACCAGGACGGGGCCGAGCCGGTGCACGAGTTCCCAGCGGGCGCGCGCGTCGGCGGCGTCGGCCCCGGTGTCCAGGCAGACCTGGAGTGAGGCGGTGCTGCACATCATGGTGTGGCCGCTGGGGTGCCGGTGGTTGGCGAAGAAGCGCTCCATGGCCGCGTAGCGGGGCAGCCGGAGCTGGCGGACGGGGGGCCGTACGGGGTCGAGCGCGGTCTCGGCCAGGTACAGTCCGGCGTCGGCGAGGGTCTTGCGGATGTGGTCCAGGTCCCGGGCGAGCGCCTCGTGCGCTCGGGCGGGTCCGGGGAGGGCGGCCGAGCTGAGCTCGATCTGGCCGCCGGGTTCGAAGGTGATCCGGCTTCCCGCGGGCGGGGGGCCACAGGCCTCCAGCAGCTCCGCGAGGCGGTCGACGGTGACGGGTGTGGTGGGTTGTTCGGGGTCGGTGACGAGCCATTCGGTCTCGGCCCCGACCTTTCCTGGGGGTCCGGTCTTGAAACAGACACCGTTGATGTACTCGTGAACGTCTGCCGTGGTCATCTGCACCATGGGCTGCCCCCTCGGAGTTTCGCCCCACAGATCCTGCCCAACCGCGCACGACGGCGAACGTGTGTGATCACCCCAAATCCTCGCGACCGGCGCGGGGCCGGCGGGCGGGCGCGCCCCACCCGGAGGACACACCCGCTGGCGTTGGCGTTCACGCCCGGACTCCCCCGAACATCAGCCCAAACGTGACCACCATCACATTAACCCTTCGCCGAATCAGGTGGCCAGGAAGCCCTTCACCCTGTCCTCGATGACCGCCTGTTCCTCCTGGTCAAGGCCGATGTCGAACACCTCCCGCAACACCGGCACCACCTCTCCCAGGGACAACTCCCGCACCTCCCCGGTGCCGTCGACCCGCTCCACGGTCAGGGTCGTGTTGGTCAGCGCGTACCGGGTCCCGCCCACCGTCCGCGCGACCATCAACCGGTTTCCGAAGGGCGAACGCGGGTGGGTCGTCAGGTAGTGGCTAAAGATGCCGTAGTCCTGCGCAAGGTTCCCGGCGGTGGTGAAGGCGTACAGGTTCTGCCAGCGCTGTCCGTCGAACCCGCGCAGCAGCCAGTCCTCCTCTCCCACCTCCGAGATCCGGTCCAGGCGCAGGTTCCAGCCGCCCTGGGAGACCTGGTGGCCGTCCGTGAACGAGAAGGGTTCCACCAGCCCGCCGCCGCCGAACCCGACGTCGGCCAGCCAGGGCTCGCCATCGACCTCCACCCGTAGCAGGGCGTGGGTGGAGGGCCGAGGTCGGCCGTCCCCGCCCATCAGCACCCGGGCGCTGAACGCGGTCAGGGTGAAGCCGAGCCGGTCCAGGACGGCGGCGAGCAGGAGATTCTGTTCGTAGCAGTAGCCGCCCCGGCGCCGACGGACCATCTTGTCCGTCAGGGCGGGGACGTCGAGCAGGACCGGGCGGCCCAGCAGCAGGTTCAGGTTCTCGAACGGGATGGCCGCCAGGTGGGCGCGGTGCACGGCGGTGAGGGTGTCCAGGGTGGGCGGAAGGTCGTCGGAAAGCCTGTCGGAAAGGCCCACCCGGGCCAGGTAGGCGTCCAGGTCGAGGTCACCGCCGTGCCAGAAGTCGCGTTCGGTGAAGACCTGTTCGGGAGCGGGCGCCCGTCCGGGCGGTGCGGCCGGAACGGGCTCGGAGGTAGCTGCGGAGGAGTGTTCGTCGGTCGACATGCCCGTGCCAACCAAGCCCTCCCCGCCACTGTTCCGGTCCCCGGAGAGATTCCCCCGGCCGCAACCGGCCGGGGGAATCAGGTGTGGAGCGGGAGAAGCTGGAGACTTACGTGGTGACGGGCCCGGACGGAGGCCCCGCCGGGCGCAGGCGGCCGGTGCCGTCCTCGGCCGCCCAGTGGCAGGCGACCCTGCGTTCGGCTCCCCCGCCCAAGATCGCCGGGTCCACGGTGGTGCACAGGTCCGCCACCCCGGCCCGCTCAGCCTCGCCGGAGGCCAGCACCGGGCAGCGCGGGTGGAACCGGCAGCCCGACGGCACCTGTTTGGGGTCCGGCGGCTCGCCCGAGAGCACCACGGGCCCCTCCGCCACCCCCGAGTCGGGCAGTACCGACAGCAGCGCCCGTGTGTAGGGATGGGCGGGCTCGGCGAGGACCTCCTCCACGGTGCCCAGCTCCACCACCCGGCCCAGGTACATCACGGCGACCCGGTCGGCGATGTTCCACGCCAGTCCGAGGTCGTGCGTGGCCACCAGTGCGGACAGCCCGAGTTCCGCGCGCAGCTCCAGCAGCAGCCGCAGGATCTCACCGCGCACCGAGGCGTCCAGCGACGCCACCGGCTCGTCGGCCACCAGCACCTCGGGGTCCAGGACCAGGGCCCCGGCGATCACCACGCGCTGGCGCTGCCCGCCGGAGAGCTCGTGCGGGTAGCGGGTGAAGAACCGCTCCGGCGGGCGCAGCCCGGCCTGGGACAGCGCCTTGCCCACCCGCTCGGACTCGTCCGCGGTGGTGCCCTCGTGGATGCGCAGCCCCTCCACCACGGCCTCGTAGACGGTGCGGCGGGGGTTGAGCGAACCCATCGGGTCCTGCTGCACGAGCTGGACCCGGCGCCGGTAGGAGCGCAGGTCGCGGGAGCGGTAGCCGAGCGGCGCCCCCTCAAAAACCACCCTGCCGCCGGTGGGCCGCTCCAGGCCGAGCAGCGCACGGGCCAGGGTGGTCTTCCCACAGCCGGACTCCCCGACCAGCGCGACGATCTCCCCCGCCGCCACATCCAGGTTGACCCCGTCCACCGCGCGCGCGGTGCCGCGTCCGCCGCCCGGGGCGAACCCGGCGGCGAAGGCCACCTCCACCCCGTCCGCGCGCAGGATCGGCTCGACGGCCCCCGCCGATTCGGGGGCGGAGGCAGGCTGTCGTGAGTCGGTGTCGGCGCTCAACGGCTCGTCTCCTCTGCACTACTGCTGCTGCCACTGCTGCTGCTCCGGCCCTGCTCGGCGGCCTCCGCGCCCGGACCCACGTGCACGCAGGCGGCGTGCCGGTCCGAGTCACCGTTCCGGTCGGGGCGGAGCGGCCACAGCGGCGGGTCCACCGCGGCGCACACCGTCTCCACCACCGCGCAGCGCGGCCGGAACACGCAACCCGAAGGCGGGTTCGCCGGGTCCGGCGGGTCACCGGGCAGTCCTCGGGGCGCCAGCCGCGAGGCCGGGTCGCCGATCTTGGGGAAGGCCGCGCTGAGCGCGCTCGCGTAGGGGTGCGCGGGCTCGTGCACCACCTGTTTGGCGGGCCCCTGCTCGACGATCCGCCCCGCGTACATCACTGCGACCCGGTCGCAGGTGGCCGCCAGCACGGACAGGTCGTGGCTGATCATCAGCATGCCGATGCCGGTTTCCTCGACCAGCCGCTCCAGTAGGTTCAGGATCTGGGCCTGGATCATCACGTCCAGGGCGGTGGTCGCCTCGTCCGCGATGATCAGGCGCGGCTCGCAGGCCAGTGCCATCGCGATCATCACCCGTTGACGCTGGCCCCCGGACAGCTGGTGGGGGTAGTCCTGCCGACGTGAGGCGGGCAGGCCCACCTGTTCGAGGAGTTCGGCCACCCGCGCGCCGACCTGGTCCGGCTTAGCGAGTTCGTGGATGAGCAGGGGCTCAGCGATCTGGTCACCGATCCGCTTGACCGGGTTGAGCGAGTGCATGGCGCCCTGGAAGACCACCGAGGCACCCACCCAGCGCACGGCGCGCAGACGGCCCCACTTCATCTGGAGGACGTCCTCGCCCTCCAGCATGATCTGGCCGGTGACCTTGGCGTTGGCGGGCAACAGCCGCAGCAGCGCCAGGGCCACCGTGGACTTTCCGCTGCCGGACTCCCCCGCGACCCCGAGGGTGTCGCCGGGGTTCAGGGACAGGTCCACCCCGCGCACGGCGGGGACGTCGCCCACGCTGCCGGAGTAGGTGACGTGCAGGTTCCTGACGTCGAGAAGGCTGGTCAACTCTGCCCCCTGAGCCGTGGGTTGATGACGGACTCGACCGCGCGTCCGCACAGGGTGAAGGAGAGCGCGACCACGGCGATCGCGAGGCCCGGCGGAATCATGTACCACCAGATCCCGGCGCTGATCGCTCCGGCGGTGCGGGCCGCCTCGAGGATGCCGCCCCAGGAGATGGTGGTGGGATCACCCATGCCGAGGAAGGCCAGGGTGGACTCGGCGATGATGGAGGTGGCCACCAGCAGCGTGGTCTGGGCGAGTACCACCGGCATGACGTTGGGCAGGACGTGCCAGCCCATCACGTGCGCGTGGCCGCCGCCCAGGGCGCGGGCGCGCTCCACGTAGGGGCGGGCCTCCACAGCCAGGGTCTGGGCGCGCACTAGGCGTGCGGTGGGCGGCCAGACGGTGAGGCCGATCGCGATGATGATCGTGCCGGTACCGCGCGGCAGGACGGCGGCCAGGGCCACCGCCAGGACCAGGGTGGGCAGGACCAGGAACCAGTCGGTGATCCGCATGAGCACCGTGGACACGACCCGGCCGCCGAGGCCGCCGGAGGAACCGAAGTGCCCGGCGGTGACGCCCACCAGGGTTCCGAGGGTCACCGACACGAACGTGGCCAGCAGGCCGACCGTCAGCGAGACGCGCGCGCCCCAGATCACCAGGTCCAGGACCGAGCGGCCGAAGTTGTCCGTGCCCAGTGGGTACTGCCAGCTGGGCGGCTGGTAGGACTCGCCGGGCGCGCCGGTGATGGTCAGGTGGGCCTGGTCGATAAACAGCGGCGCGGTCAGGGCGAGCAGGCCGATGGTGAGCAGCGAGGCCAGGCCGAAGATCCCGGCCCGGTTGCGGGCGTAGTCGCGGGCGAAGCGGCGCAGGGCCTCACCGCGGCGCCTGCGCGCCAGCCTACGGGCGGAGAGCGCGCTGATCGGTGGCGAATCGTCGATCGTGGATTGGGTCTGGTGATGCTTTTCGGAGTTCGGGTCAACAGGTGTGCTCATGGGCGCACCCGAGGGTCGAGCAGCGGGTACACCAGGTCGGCCAGGAGGTTCATGAGGATCACCGAGGCCGCGAAGACCACGAACAGGCCCTGGACGAGGCCGAGGTCGGGGACGCGCAGGCCAGAGTAGAAGAGCTGGCCGAGGCCGGGCCAGGAGAACACCGTCTCCACGAGGATGACCCCGGACACAACCTGCCCGAGGTTGAGGAAGATGAGCGTCACGGTGGGCAGCAGGGCGTTGGGCACGGCGTGCCTGCGGCGGACCAGGGCGTCGCGCAGCCCCTTGGCGCGCGCCGTGGTCAGGTAGTCGGCGCCTTTCTCGTCCATGAGCGACGAACGCATGATCATCAGATACTGCGCGTAGATGACCGCGACCATCGTGATCACCGGCAGCACCATGTGCTGGGCGGTGCTCAGCACGGTGGGCAGTGTCCCGCTCACCCGGGGGTCGACCATGCCGCCGGTCGGGAACAGGCCAGGCATGAAGCCGCGCCCGGAGGCGAGCAGCACGATCAGCAGCAGACCGAGCCAGAATGTGGGCACCGACCAGAAGAACAGCGCCACCGCGGTGTTGGTCCGGTCCCCGCGTCCGCCCGGCTTCCACCCGGCTCGGGCGCCGAGGAACAGGCCCAGCAGAGCGGCGATGACCGTGCCGGTCCCGGCGAGCAGCAGGGTCGGGCCCAGGCGCTCCAGGATGAGGTCGACGACCGGTTCGCGGTACTGGAAGGAGATGCCCAAGTCCAGGCGGAGCAGACCGCCCGCGTAGTCGAGGAACTGCTGCCACAGGGGCTGGTCGAGGCCGAACTGGCGGCGCAGCTCCTCGCGTTGTTCGGCGGAGACCTCGCGACCCTCGGTCATGGCGCGGACGGGGTCGCCGGGCAGGATCCGGAAGAGGAAGAACCCGGCGACGATCACGGCGAACAGGGAGACCACGGCGGTGGTCAGGCGGCCGAGCACGTAGGTGACCACGCGCACCGCCCGGCCGGGCCCCCGGGGGCCCGCCGGGGCGGGGACGTCAGCCGTTCCCACCCCGGTTGGTTCGTCCGCCTCGGTGGGCGTGGTCGTCACTCGCGGTCCTCCACGGTGGAGCGTCGGCGGAAGAAGAAGAAAGCTCCGGCGGCCAGCAGGACGAGCACACCGGCGCCCACCCCGATGAGCACGCCGCTGGAGACGCCGCTGCCGCCGATACCGCCACCCCTGGCGGCACCCTCGGCGGGTTCGGCGGACCACCAGGCCCAGTAGCCGTCCTGGCCCCAGATGTTGCCGCCCTCGGCCGGCTCCAGCTGGATACTGGCGATGTGGTCGGTCCGGTAGGCCTCCATGATGTTCGGGTAGGTCAGGACGTTGACCACGGCCTCCCGGTAGAGGACCTCCTGGAGCTGGTGGATGATCTCGGCGCGGGCCTCGCGGTCGTACTCGGCCAGCTGGGCGGCGTAGAGGTCGTCGTACTCCTCGTCGCAGAAGTAGGCGTCGCCCTGCATGGTGCCCGGCTCGGTGGGCAGCGAGCCACAGGTGTGGATGCTGAACACATAGTCGGGGTCGGGGTTGACTGTCCACCCGGTGAAGATGAGGTCGTACTCGGCGTCGTAGAGGGCGTCGCTGAGGATGCCCGGGTCCACGGTCTGGTTGTCGATCTCGATGCCGATGTCGGCGAGGCGCTCGGCGATCACCTGTCCGGCCTGGACGTTGTCCGGGCGGTCGGCGTGCACGTGCATGCGCAGTTCGAGGCGGTCTCCGTCGGGCGAGACGCGCACGCCGTCGTCGCCCAGCTCGTAGCCCGCGTCGTCGAGCATCTCGTTGGCGGCGTCGGGGTCGAAGTCGAGGATGGCCTCGTCGCCCTCGGGGGCCCAGTGGAAGTCCGTGTAACGCGGCGGGATGTACCCGCCCGCGGCGACGGCCTGGCCGTTGGCGCCCTGCTGGACGATCTCGTCGTTGTCGATGCCCATGACGATGGCCTGGCGCAGGGTCAGGTCGCTCAGCGCGGGGTGCCCGTTGCCGAACTCCTCGCCGTCCTGGGTCTGGGCGCCCGGGTTGATGGTGAAGGCCTGGAACCGCTTGCCGTCGGCGATGTTCACGGCGACGTCGTCGAGCGTCTCCAGTGACGTGATCTGGGCGTCGGTGAGCTCGTAGACGAAGGAGACCTCACCGCTGCGCAGCGCCTCGACGGCGGCGTCCTTCTCCGAGTAGTAGCGGAAGTAGAGCTCGTCGAAACCGGGTGCGCCCCGCCAGTGGTCGGGGTTGGCCTCCAGGCGGATGTGCTCACCGCGGGAGTGCTCGGTGAGGACGAAGGGGCCGCTGCCCACGGTGGGGAACTCGTCGGCGGTGTAATCGGAGAAGGCGTCGCCCTCCTCTTCGATGATCGGCTCCCAGACGTGCTGGGGGACGATCGGCACCCGCAGCGACTCCATCGTGGCCTGGGGTTCGTCCAGTTCGATGACGAGGGTCGTGGGGTCCTCGGCCGTGACGCTCTCGAACCCGGCGACGTAGTTGCCGGAGGCGATCGCGGCGGCGTCGTTCTCCATGATCGTGTTGAACGTCCACGCCACGTCGTCGGCGGTGAGCTGCTCGCCGTCGGTGAAGTAGGCGTCGTCACGGATGTTGAACGTCCAGGTGAGGCCGTCCTCGGAGGCCTCCCAGGTCTCCGCGAGCGAGGCCTCGGGTTCACCGGTCTCTGGGTCCACCGTGGTGAGGCTGTCGTAGACGTGCCGGAGGATGTTGGTGGTGACCGCGAGCTGAGCGGTGAAGGGGTTGAAGGAGTCCACCTGCTGGGCGATGGCGACAGTCAGCGTGTTACCGCTCGCCTCGTCCGCAGCCGCGGGGACCGCCGTGAGGCCTCCGAGCAGGAGGAGCGCGCTACCGGACGCCGCCGCCCGCCGGAGAAGGGTGCCGGAGGGAGGATGTTGGGTTTTCATAACGGCCCCTGTCGGTTTCGTGGGGTTGGTGACCTGGGCCACCCGGGGGTTGGTTGGTTGTCTACCAACTCGCCGCGATGAGCGTCAATGTTCTTCGTAGCGAGGCGTGACATCGCAACACATTCGACTCCTGCCCTGGGAACACAGGCGTTTCATGGGGGTACTGTGCTTTATGGGAGTTAAGGGGGCGTTTGTTCCCCGACCGAAACCGGACGCTGATTCGCGGCGAATGACGGACTCCGCTACGGTTCCCGCCATGATGGGGCACTCGCACGCACTCAGTGGCGTGGTTGGCTGGATGGCGGTCGTACCGCTCGTCCAGGGCACGGAATTCCTTGGACTCAGCTTTCACCTGGGCCCCGGTGAGATCATCGCCGGTTCTCTGGTCTGCGCGGGCGCGGCTCTGCTGCCCGACGTGGACCACAAGAGCGCGACGGTGACCAAGACCTACGGCAAGGCCACCGAGATCCTCAGCGACATCCTCAGCTGGGCCTTCGGCGGCCACCGGATGGGCACCCACTCCTTCTTCTTCGCCGTTCTCATGGGTGTCATAGTCCAGGCGCTGGCCCTGTGGTCGGAACTGGCCGTGCAGATCTTCGTGTTCCTGCTGATCGGTATCGCGCTCCAGGGTCTGGGTTTTGGCATGGACAAGAACCGGACGGCCTCGGGGGTGATCAACGCGTTGGCGACGGCGGCGATCACCCTGACCCTGTACTCCGTCGGCGTGAACTACACCTGGCTGGGCCTAGCGGTCGCCTTCGGCATCGTCCTGCACTTCTTCGGCGACATGATCACCAAGATGGGCGTCCCGATCTTCTGGCCGTTCTGGAAGAAGCGCATCGGCCAGGGGCAGGGTTTCGCCACCAACGGCCCGGTCGAGCAGAAGGTGGTCACCCCGCTGCTCACCATCGGCGTCATCATCGGCTCGATCTACCTCTTCGACTGGCCCAACATCCTCCCGGACCACTGAAGACCCCCGGTGATCTTGCTACCAGAAGCAAGTTCGGCGCGGTGGTTTCTAGTATCTGTTGCAATGAACCTGATTCAGGGGGAGAGCGCTAGCCCGGTTGGGCGATGCCTTCTAGGCTGGGGCGCGTGACTCGAAGCTCAGAGGGCGTCAGCCCCGCACTACACGCCTACATCGTCGACCACAGCCAGCCGGTGGACCCGGTCCTGGCCGAACTGGCCGAGGAGACCGCTCGGCTGTTCCCCGACTTCAAGGGGATGCAGATCGGCCCGGAGCAGGGTGCGTTCACCACCCTGCTCACCCAGCTGTCCGGGACCCGGAACGCGGTGGAGATCGGGACGTTCACCGGGTACTCCTCCATCTGCTTCGCCCGCGGTCTGCCTGAGGACGGCACACTCCTGGCGCTGGACATCAGCGAGGAGTGGACCTCGGTGGCCAGGAAGTACTGGGAGCGGGCGGGGGTCGCGGACAAGATCACGCTGCAGATCGGCCCGGCCCTGGAATCGCTGCGCGCCCTGCCCGAGGAGCCGCAGTTCGACCTCGCCTTCCTGGACGCGGACAAGGAGGGCTACGTCGGCTACTGGGAGGAGCTGGTCCCCCGTATGCGGGCCGGCGGGCTGCTGCTGGCCGACAACACCCTGTCCCACGGTCGGGTGGTCGACCCCGAGGAGACCTCCGCGCACGTCCAGGGCATCCGGGACTTCAACGACCACCTGGTGAACGACGACCGGGTCGAGCAGGTCCTGCTGCCGATCGGCGACGGCCTGACCCTGGCCCGCAAGCTGTGAGCGCCTAGGGCGTGTTCCGTGGATGCTGCCCGTAGCGAGCGGAAAGAGGACTGCGCCGGAGGCGTCCGTTGCGGGTGGTGGCGGGCGACGGGTGGGCCAGTGGTGCTGGCGCAAGGCCGAAGAAGGAGTGCCCCTACTGTGCCCTGCTACGCGAGCTCCGCAGCGTCGCACAGCGGGGGCCCGCCCGGGTTTGGCTGTCGACTGAGAGATGCGCAGCGACGGTGCCGCTGGGGCGACGCGCAGCAGGGTATGTGTCCGCGGAACACGCCCTAGCTCTGCAACCCCGAGTTATCCACCGGGGCCACGGTTCTCCCGGCGGGAACCCGGCGAACTTGGGTAATGTCCAGTTCCATGCGCCTGCTGCACACATCGGACTGGCACCTGGGTCGTTCCTTCCACCGGGAGAACCTCATCGAAGCCCAGGCCGAGTTCCTCGACCACCTTGTCGACACCATCCACACCGAACGGATCGACGTGGTGGTGGTCTCCGGTGACCTGTACGACCGCGCCCTGCCGCCGGTGGACGCGGTGCGCCTGTTCGACCGGGCGCTCGGCCGGATCCGGGCCACCGGTGCCCGGGCGGTGCTGATCAGCGGCAACCACGACTCCATGGCCCGGATGTCCTTCGCCACGGACCTGATCGACGCCTCCGGGGTGCACCTGCGCAGCTCCCTGGACGGGATCGGCACCCCGGTGATCATCGAGGACGAGCACGGTCCGGTGGCCTTCTACGGCATCCCCTACCTGGAGCCGGAGATCGCCCGCCACCACTGGGATCTGCCCGAACGCGGCCATCCGGCGGCGATCGGGCACGCCATGGACCTGGTCCGGGCCGACCTCGCGCAGCGGCCGGGCACCCGCTCGGTGGTCCTCTCGCACGCCTTCGTCACCGGCGGCGAGCCTTCCGACAGCGAACGCGACATCTCTGTGGGCGGCGCCTCCCACGTGCCCGCCTGTGTCTACGATGGCGCAGACTATGTAGCCCTGGGCCACCTGCACGGGCGCCAGACCATCACGCCCACCGTGCGCTATCCGGGCAGTCCACTGGCCTACTCCTTCTCCGAGGAGCACCACCGCAAGGGCTACTGGCTGGTGGATCTGAACGCCGACGGCTTCGCCGGGGCGGAGTTCGCCGACGCGCCTGTCCCCCGCCCGCTGGCCCGGATCAGAGGCCGCCTGGACGACCTGCTCAGCGACCAGAAGTGGGAGCGGTACACCGGCCACTGGCTGCAGGTCACCCTCACCGACCCGCGCCGCCCGGCCCAGCCCATGGACCGGCTGCGCGAACGCTTCCCACACACCCTGATGCTGGAGTTCGATCCCGAGGGCGGCCCCGTGGAACGGCGGCCGGTCACCGGCGCGGTGGCCGAACGCCCCGAGCGCGAAGTGGTCGCCGACTTCGTCGAGTGGGCCAGGGGCAGCGCCGCCGGCCCCGAGGAGCGCGCGCTCGTGGACCGCGCGGTGGAAGAGGTCCGCCTCCAGGAAGGGACGCGCTGATGCGGCTGCACACCCTCACCATGACCGCCTTCGGGCCCTTCGCCGGAACCGAGACGGTCGACTTCGACCGCCTCGGCGAGGGCGGGCTGTTCCTGATCCACGGCCCCACCGGCGCGGGCAAGACCTCCGTGCTGGACGCGGTCTGTTTCGCGCTCTACGGCGACGTGCCCGGGGCCCGCGGCAACAACCGCTCTCCCAAGAGCGACCACGCCCCGCCCGAGCTCAAACCGGAGGTGACCCTGGAGTTCACCGTCCAGGGCCGCCGGGTGCGGATCGAGCGCAACCCGCGGTGGGAGCGCCCCAAGAAGCGCGGGAAGGGCACCGTCGCCGAGAACCAGAAGGTGCGGGTCCTCGACTGGCAGGGCGACCGCTGGGAGGGGGTCACCACCCGCCCGGACGAGGCCGGGCAGTTCGTCGGTGACCTGGTGGGGCTCACCCTCACCCAGTTCTGCCAGATCGTCATGCTGCCCCAGGGCGACTTCGCCCGCTTCCTGCGGGCCAAGTCCGACGACCGGCGCAAGTCCCTGGAGCGGATCTTCAACACCCGGGTGTTCCGGGACGTGGAGGAGTGGTTCGGCGGGCACGCCAGGAAGCTGGAGCGCGAGGTGCGCGCCGCCGACGAGCAGGTGCGCGCGGTCTCCGGGCGCATCGCCGAGGTCGGCCGCTCCACCGCGCCGGAGGCCCCCGAGGAGCTCACCGCCTGGGCCGCCGAACTGGCCTCGGTGCAGACCGCCACCGCACGTGACGCCGAGGCCGTCACCGCCGACTTCACCGAGGCCCGGGCCCGCTCCCGGGAGGCCCTGACCGCCGGGCGGGAGCTGGTGGCCCGGCACGCGCGCCTGGCCGGGGCCCGCGAACGCCGCGCCCAGCTGGCCGAGCGGCGTGAGTGGCGGTCCGGGATCGAGGCCCGCCTGGCCGCCGCCGAGCGCGCGGACTCGGTACTGCCGTACCTGAACGCCCGCGACCAGCGTCGCACCGTACTGGACAAGGCCGAGCTGGCCGTCACCGACCGGCTGGCGCTGGTCGGCGGGCTGCCCGACATCGACGCCGAGGCGCTGACCGGCCCTGACTCCCCTGCTGTCCCCGACACGCCCAAGGCGCTGAGGGCGGCCGAGCGGTCCCGCCACGATGAACTCGCCCGGCTGGACCTGCTGCGCGGGGACGCCGAGCGCCGCCGCGACCTGCACCGCGAACTCACCGGGCTGGACCGGCGGATCACCGCCGTGCGCACCGAGTCCGGACAGGCCCGCGAACACGTCAAGGCACTGCCCGCCCGGGTGGAGACGGTCACCAAGGAGCTGAACCGGGCCCGGGAGCAGTCCGGGCTGACCGACCCCGCCAAGGCCGCCCTGGAGCTGGCCGAGCGTCGGCACACCGCGGCCGTGGAGCAGCAGCGGCTCGGCGCCGAGGCCGAGCGGGCCGAAGAACTGCGCCGCAGCGCGGTCGACGCCGCCCAGGCCGCCCGGGACCGGGCCCAGGACCTGCGGGAACGGCGAATCGCGCACATGGCTGCCGAACTGGCCGCGAACCTGTCCGACGGCGCCCCTTGCGCGGTCTGCGGGGCCACCGACCACCCCTCCCCCGCCCGACCGAGCGAGCAGGGTCTGGTGTCCGCCGAGGAGGAGCGGTCCGCCCAGGCTGCCGCGGACACCGCCGCCGCCCGGCGCACCGAGGCGGAGAACTCCTTGGTGGCGCTGCGGGAACGGCACACCGCCGCCGCCGAGCGCGCCGAGGGCCGCACCGTGGCGGTCGCGGCCGAGGAGGTCGGCGCCCGTAAAAGGGAGCTGGCCGAGGCCAGGGCGGCCGCCCGCGAGGTGCACCGTCTGGAGGAGGAGCTGGCCCAGGCCGCCGCGGACCTGGACCGGGCCCGCCAGCGGGAGGGCGAGCTGGTCCGCGAGGAGAGCGAGCTGGTGGCCCGCCGCGAGGAGGGCGCCAAGGAACACGAGCGGCTGACCGTGGTGCTGGACCGGGCCCGGGGCGCGGACGCCGGGCTGGCCGAGCGAATCGCCCGCCTGCGCGGTGAGGCCGAGCTGCTGCGCGGGGCAGCGGACGCCGTCGAGCTGCGCGGCCGCGCCGCCGAGGAGCTGCGCACCGCCACCGCCGAGGCCGAGCGCTCCCGGGCCGACGCCCGCTTCGCCGACGAGGCCGCGGTGATCGAGGCCGCCCTGGACGAGCACGGCCGCAACGATCTGCGTTCCCGGGCACGGGAGTTCGACGACCAGTGGGCGGCGGTCGAGGCACAGCTGGCCGATCCCGAGCTGGTGAACGCTGAGCGGACCGGCGCCCCGGATCTGGCGGAATTGGAGGCCGGGGCGGAAGCGGCGGCCGAGGCCGCGGACCGGGCGTTGGCCTGGCAGGGGATGCTCGCCGAACGGGCCCGCCGTCTGGTCTCCCTGCGCGCCGAGCTGGGCGAGCGGCTGTCCGGTTCGGAGCCGGTGCTGCGCCGCTACGCGGTGGCCCAGGGGCTGAGCACCCTGACGGCCGGGACCTCTCCGGACAACACCGACAGCGTGCGGCTGTCCGCCTACGTGCTGGCGGCCCGGTTGGAGCAGGTGGTGGAGGCCGCCAACCACCGGCTGCTGACGATGTCGGACGGCCGCTACGAGCTGCGCTACACCGTGGACAAGGCCGCCGGGGACGGCCGGGCCCGCTCCGCCGGCGGGCTGGGCATGCGCGTGATCGACGCCTGGACCGGGGTGGAGCGCGACCCGGCGACCCTGTCCGGCGGGGAGACCTTCTTCAGCTCGCTGGCCCTGGCGCTGGGCCTGGGCGACGTGGCCACGGCCGAGGCGGGCGGTACCGAGATCGACACGCTCTTCGTGGACGAGGGCTTCGGCACACTGGACGAGGACACCCTGGAGGAAGTCCTGGACGTCCTGGACCGCCTCCGCGACGGCGGTCGCGCGGTCGGTGTGGTCAGCCACGTCGCGGACCTGCGCCAACGCGTGACCACCCGGCTGCGCGTGCACAAGTCCGCGGGCGGATCCCGGGTGGAGCACCTGGCTTAGGCGACTGGCGCAAGGAGCCATCGAACAGCGAAGGCGAGTTGAGCAGGCGAGAACTGGACCTGTCCAGAGCAGTTCCCGAAACCGAGGAGAATCCCATACAGCGACCAGTATTCTGGCGCGATGGTGGATGTGGGAGTGAGTGAGCTGCGTCGGAGCCGGGACCGGCTCACTTCGCAAGCGGATGAGGCCGAACGAGCAGGAGCATACGCCGTGGGTGGTCTGCTGTACTTCTACGCAGCAGAGTGCGGGTTAAAAGCTGAACTGCTGCGCTGGATCCTGCAGCGCGACGATACTTCCGCTCTCCCAGACCACTTGCGCAACCACAACTTGCGCCGATTGGCCAAGGAACTCAACCTCCAAGACCCGGGCCCTGGCCCCGATCCTCTGCGCTGTCACCGACTCAAAGGGAATACTTGGATCGAGAGCCACGAACTACACCAAGCATGGCGTTACGGCGCGGAACTGCGCGTGAAAGATCAGAAGTCCGCAGTGGAAGCGCTGAAGTCTCTGGTGCGTGAAACCAGGAAAGGAACCTGAGCGCCAATGGTCGGCAAACTCTTCACATGGGTTGACATCGACTCGCAACTTGCGGAGGAGGCTGTATCGGGCGGATGGCCCGCATGGCTGCTCGAAGTCGATGCCTGGTGGGACGGGTTGGAACTCACTGTGGACGCGGGGACAGACATTACCGCGGTCCGCGCGTGGTTGGATCGACAGTTCGGTCTCGGCTCCACCAAACAAGACGAGACAGGTGTGATGCTCACCCTGGACCGCCCCGCCAACCAGCCTTCTGAGTCCCTCCCGGTGCGTCTGGTCGAGGCACGCGCTCTCGAAGCACCCCCACGACGTCCCCGACTCAAAGAGCGTCGTATCACCTCAGCCCTGAGTCAGGCCCTGCCCAGGCCTGAGAACACACAGTTCAGCGGCGAAAAACAGATCACCGCGTTCCATTCTTTCAAGGGTGGCGTGGGTCGCACTCTGCACGCGGTGGCGCTGGCGGATCTACTCGCCTCACAGGGGCAACACGTGCTTCTCATCGACGCGGACCTGGAAGCCCCCGGCATCACTTGGATGTACCAGGCACAGGGCGGACGCTGCGACATCGCATACGAGGATCTCCTGGCACTCCTGCACTCCTCGAAGCAGGGCGACCCCACGAATGCGGTGAAAATCGCCTCTGCTTACCTACCCAACCAAGGGGTTTCGCGGTATTCGGGGACGGGACGTGTGACCGTTCTGCCTGCCAGCCGACGTAGCCGGCTCGGCCCTCCTCAAATCAGTCCGTCCGACCTCCTGACCGAGGATCGCTCTCCGTACTTTCTCAGCGAGTCCCTAGCCGCGTTGGCCATCGCCGCGGAGGTGGACACCATTATTCTCGATCTGCGTGCGGGGGCCTCGGAACTGTCAGCGCCTATTCTGCTGGACCCCCGTATAACGCGGGTATTCGTCACAACGATCAGCGACCAGTCACTCCAGGGCACCGAGACCATGATCCGGCAACTCGGCGTCCAGGCCCCGGCAGTCGCCGGGACCGACCCCGCACCCAGCGCGATCGTGACCCAGTACCGCCTGGATGTCCATGATTCCCATGCCGAGCAGGCTCGCAGGACGCTTTCCGACGCCCTGTCGTCCATGATCGACTTGTCCACGACCTCTTCGTCGGAAGACCTGACAGTGGACGAACAGGTACTCACAGAACCTCTGCTCAGCGCCTTCCGAGAAGAGCTGCTCGCGCTCCCTCGCAACTGGGACGCGGTGGTCGAAGTGATCCGGCGATGCGCCCTACCCGGGCTGCTCGACGAGTTCAGCGCCAACCTCACTCCGATACCATCAGCCCCGCAGCAGGAGTCGGCCACGCTGGACCAGCGTCGGAGTTCTCTTGCGAAGTACGCGGGCCAGCTGGTTTTCGCGGAACGTCGGGGCATGGACTACGGACTCGGGTTCCTCACCACCGAACCGGTACGGAGACTGATCTCCGACCACAGCACCGACCTTCCCGTGGCTGTGATGGTCGGGGCAAAGGGCTCAGGTAAAACCTTCACTTTCGCCCGAATGTGCGCCCAGGGTTCCTGGGAACGGTTTGCTGTCGAGAACGAGCAGGCCGTCGAACGGGACGCGATGGTGGTTCCGGTTCTGGACCCCGTGAATATCACCGAATCCGGTGAGACGGCAGCTTCTCCACAGGACCTGAGAGACCGTGTCGCGGGTGGCCAGGGAATCACGGCTGAAGAAGTCAAGAGCTATCTCAACTCCGGTCTCCAGGACGATCAGAAGAACACCGATACGGAATTCTGGCGAACGCTCTGGCTGAGATGTCTGGCCCGGGTAGCGGGAGCCGACCCGAAGGCGCCCGCAGAGGACTACCTTCTGGAGCGAACCCTCGGTGAAGACATACCCCTCCTCTTTGTCATCGATGGTTTGGAGGACTGGCTGGAGACCCTCGGCCCAGAGCCCAAACGCATCGCACTGCGAACTCTACTGATCGAAGTGCCGGCCTGGTTTCGTCGGCTGCGCAACCGTTCACTCGGACTCGTGGTCTTCGTGCGGCAGGACCTGGTTCGATCCGCGATCCGGCAGAATCTGGGCCAGTTCCTCGATCGTTACGCCCCTTACGAACTTCGTTGGGGAACCGAGGACGCACTTCGGCTCTCTCTTTGGGTCGCGACCAAGGCCGAGGCGCTCTCGCCCCCTCAGCAACCCATCGCTGACATGGGCTACGACGATATTGTTGATGCGTTGCTCCCCCTGTGGGGGGCGAAACTCGGGGCAGAGAAATCGCGCGAGGCGTGGAGCGACCGGTGGGTCCCTGCCGCTCTCTCGGACTTCAACGAGCAGATCCAGGCCCGCGACATCGTTCGTTTCCTGCGTGAGGCCGCGGAAGCCTCAGTAGGAGATTCCCGGTGGGATGACCGAGTACTGGCCCCTGCTGCGATGCGCCGAGCCCTGAATGTCTGCAGTCAGGAGAAAGTACAGGAAATCCAGCAGGAGAACCCACCATTGGGAAACCTTCTGCGACGCATGTCCACCTTCGCTGATTCCGTCATGATGCCCTTCGACTCGAAGGACCTGGATCTGTCAGCTGAGGACATCGAGGCACTGGAACAGTGGGGAGCCTTGGCCAGAGACAACGATGGCCGCTACCGCATGCCCGAAATCTACCGTCACGATCTGGGTTTCCGCACCCAGGGTAGAGCCCGTGTAGTTCGGGACCTGTGAAGCCGGCTCGAACCCAGGTGGAGCACCACGGCTGAGCCCCGTCGGCGAGGTCTGCCCCGCCCCTCTCCTCGGTGTGACCCACCCCAAGGTCACCCTGAGTTGGGGCGCCGCCGCGGCGGTGCGAGAATGACCAGCGTGAATTCGCTGGTCAACATCGCCGTGTTCGGAATCGGGGGCGCCATCATGGTGGCGGCCCTGATCGGTCTGCTCCTTGTGGTCTCCGGGAGCGCTAGTGGGGCCTCGCCCCGGCTGCTCACCGTCTTCGGGGCCGCTTCGGTGGTGCTGTTGGTGGTGCTCCCTTCCCTGGCCGCGCTGAACGTGATGTCCGGTGGCGGCGGCTTCTGGGTGGGCTTCGTCAGCGCGAGCACGGTGGCCGCCGTGATGTACGCGGTCAACGTCGCCCTGCTGCCGTTCCTGGCCCGCCGCCAGGCCCTGGTGAGCGGGCGCCCCGCGCTGGGTGAGCTCCGGCCCTCGGCCTCGGTTCTGCTCAGCGGTCTGGTCGTCTGCCTGGGCGTGGGCCTGCTGGTGACGGGTGTGACGGCCTTCATCGTCTGAGATCGCTGTCTACCCTCGTGACCGCTTCCGGCCACAAGTTCCGCACACGCAACGACGCTCTGTAGTTTCGTGCCGGGGCTCCCTGCCTACCCAGTGGTAGGGAACCCCGGGCACTGACCGCACTCGACGGGTGGAGCGACGGATGCGCGGACGGGGACGGGTCGCCACGGCGGCGGCGGTGGCACTGGTCATCGGTTGCTCGGGCGAGATCGAGCTGGCCGACCGCGACTCCATCGACCAGTTCGATGTCCCCGCGCTGGACCTCAACGCCGAACACCCCTGTGACCTGCTCCCGGATGCCACCGCTGTGGAACTGGGCATCCTGCACGAGGACGGCAGCGGCAGCGCGCAGTCGGACGGCAACTGCTACTTCACCAACCGCGTCGACGCCAGCGTGGACGTGCGTGTGGACCTCTTCGACGAGGACCTTGCCACGGAGTCCGCCGTGGCCACCACCGTCTCGGCCGCCTTCTCCGGAGCCGACGGCCAGGAGTTCGCCAGTGTCGGGGGCTACCCCGGCTTCACCACCGCCTTCCCGGACTCGTGCAACCTCACCGTGGCCACATCCGACGAGCACGAGCTGTTCGTCCAGGTCAGCGCGGACGACGCCTGTGACACCGCCGTCAAGATCGCGCGCACGGTCATCGCCAACTCACCCGAACTCTGATCCTCGGCCGTCCGAAACAGGGGGCGTACCCGTTCGGGCACGCCCCCTGTTCAGTTCAAAACCCGTCAGTCCTTCTTGGGTTCTTCCTTGGGCTCTGCCACGGTTTCACCGGCGGCCGCCCGCGAGCGGCGGTCGAGCTCGGCCAGGTAGGCGTTGTAGTCGTCCATGTCGGCGTCGTCGGAACCGCCGCGGCGGCTGTGCCGCTCACGCCTGCGCTCCTGGCGCTCATCGTCACGCGACCACTGCACGACCAGCGCCAGCATCACCATGACGGTCGGGATCTCGCCCAGCGCCCAGGCGATACCGCCGCCCGCGTACTGGTCGGCGGCCTGGTCGGTCATCCAGGGGATGTCGAACTGACCGTAGTACTGCATGGCCATCGGCGTGGCCTGCTCCATGATCGCGATGCCGAAGAACGCGTGGAAGCCCATCACCACCAGCAGCAGCAGGATGCGCAGCAGGAAGGGGAGCTTCCGCGGCGCCGGGTCGATCCCCACGATCACCCAGTAGAAGAGGAAGCCCGAGACGAGGAAGTGCACGCCCATGAACAAGTGACCGAGGTGGTCGTTCATCAGCGTGGGGAAGAGCGGCGTGAAGTACAGCGCGTACGGGCTGAACACGAAGATCGGGGCGGCCACCGCCGGGTGGGTCACGACCTGCGAGAACCGGCTGTTCAGGAACGCGTTGAGCCACTCGCGGGGTCCCCGGTCGCCGCGCTGTTCGGCGGGCCTCAGGGCGCGCAGGGCCAGGGTGACCGGGGCACCCAGCACCAGCAGGATCGGCGTGACCATGGCCAGCACCATGTGCTGGATCATGTGCATGGAGAACATGATCATGGCGTAGGTCGCGAACCCGCTGAGCTGGACCGCGACGATGGTCAGCAGGCCCAGGACGAAGGCGACGGTGCGGCCGATCGGCCACTTGTCGCCCCGCTGGACCAGGCGCCGCACGCCGGCCAGGTACAGGAACCCGGCGACCACGACGAACATGATGAAGAACAGGTCAGGGCGCCACAGGGTGAGGACGTTCTCCAGGCTCATCGCGGGCGGAATCGGGAAGCCCAAGATGGCGGCGGCCGGATCGACGGTGCTCTCCAGCGGCGGGGGCGGTGCGGTGCGGCCCAGGCCCACGGACACGCCGATGACGGCGGCCATGATGAGGATCTCGACCCCGGCCAGCCACAGGAAGGCGTTGCGGCGGAAGGTGTACCCGTGCTTTCCAGCGGGTGCGGCGTCGATCCGGACCAGCACCCGGGAGCGGTGCAGGTAACCGAAGACACCGAGGACCGCGAAGAGGACGACCTTCACCACGATGATCAGGCCGTACTCGGTGCCGAACAGGTCGTCCAGCGAGTACAGGCGAGCCAGCGCGCTGGCGGCGCCGCTGATCGCCACACCGACGTAGGCCCACAGGGCCAGGCGGCTGAAGCGGTGCGCGGCCACGGCCGGTTCCTGGCCGTCGCGGCGCATGGCGTGGTAGGTGACCACGGCCAGACCGCCCACCCACACGCAGATCGAGATCAGGTGCAGGGCCAGCCCGGTGACGGCCAGTTCGTGGGCGCCCGAGGAGGCGGAGTGGCCGGTCAGAGCGGGCGGGGTGACCGCGACCAGGGCGGCGACCAACAGCCACAGGCCGCCGGTCGCGGTGGTGGCCGTGCGGCCGAACAGCGCGATGCCGGTGGTGATGAGGATGACGAACATCAGGGAGATGCCCGCGGACACCGACCCCGCGTAGGCGGTGACCTCGTCGATGCTCACCTGTCCCATGGGCTTGGCGAGGAACTCCGAGGCCTGGAAGTACAGCGTGGCCACGGCGGACAGCGTCCAGGCCAGGGCGGCCCAGGTGGCGCCGCGCACGTAGCCGGTGGCCTGCGGGGAGAGCCGCCCCTTCTTGGAGGCGAGCAGGACGACCGCCATGAGCAGGAGCCCGATGGTCAGGACCGCGGCGGTGTCCATGACCGTCTTGGCGATGGGCATGCCCCAGCGGACGGCCTCGCCGGCGTCGGGCAGGCCGGGGATGACCTGCGCGAAGACCGAACCGCCCAGAATGAGGGTGGCGCCCAGGGCGATCGTGCACACGAGTGCCGCGGCCAGGGCGTACAGAGGCACGTTGGCGGTGCCGGGGGCCGGATCCAGGTCCTGGTGTTCCTTGGGGGATGTGTCGTTCTGTGCGGGAGGAGCCACGCGCCACTCCGTCGTCGTGTTCGGTCAACTGGCAGGTCAGCACCCCTGGCCGTGGTGGCCACCTGGCTACTGCCGCGAGTCGGGGTCCGGCAGGGGCCGTGCACGGAGGAACACCTTCCGTCAAGGTTAGACCGTTTACTACACAGTGTCGGACTTGGGCCCGCGCGCCCGTCCACCAACCCCTCATCTGCCGGGGCGGAGCTGGAAAGCCGACCGCGAGAAGTGACGTTTCCCCCTTCTCGGCGGGGCCTTCGCGATACGCTCGACGTCCCCGCTCGAGGCCACGGACCCGCGCCCCTCGTGCCCGTCACCCCTCACCGCCGTGTCCCTCAACGCGGCCGCACAGCACCACGAACGCGACGAAGCGTACGAAGGGGGAGGGCGATGCCCGAGTTCGACAGTGTCATCCGTTCCAGGCGGACGGTGGTCCCCGCGGGGGCCGTTCCCGCCAGTGTGGGGATCCGGGACGGCCGGATCGAGGCGGTCGGCACCTACGCGGCCGAGATGTCCGCGCGCGAGGTCGTCGACCTCGGGGACACGGCCCTGCTGCCCGGCGCGATCGACCTGGGCACCGGTGTGCACGCCCCCGGCCAGGAACTGGCCGATTCCTATCAGGCGGTGGGCGAGGCCGCCCTGCGCGGCGGGGTCACCTGTGTGGTGGCCTCCCCCGCGCCCGGTCGGCCCGCGATCACCTGCGCCGACTCCCTCCAGGTGCACCAGCGGGCCGCGGCGGGGGCAGCGGCCTCGGTGCTCTTCCTCGGCGGGGTGACCCGGGGGACGGGCCCCCTGGACCTGGCCGACCTGCACGCCGGCGGGGTGGTGGCCTTCCAGGGATCGCTGTCGGACGGAGGCGCGCCGGACATGGCGGCGCTGGGCGACGCGCAGCTGCGCAAGGCCATGGCCGAGATCGCCACGCTGGACTCCCTGCTGCTGGTGCACGCCGAGGACGCCCGCGAGCTGGGCCGCCCCGCGGTATCGGCGGAGCAGCGGCCACCCCGGGCCGAACGGCGAGGGCTGGAACGGGTGATCGCGGCGGCCCGGGTGGTGGGCGCACGCACCCACGTCGCACCCTTCACCGCCGCCGAGTGCGCGGCCCTGCTGGCCGCGGCCGGTGCGGTGGGGGTGGAGATGACCGCGCACACCTGTCCGCACTACCTGTGTCTGCCCTCGGAGTTCCCGCGCCCGGACTCCCCGGCGCGCGCCTGCCGCCCGCCGCTGCGTTCGGACGCCAACCGCAAGGCGCTGTGGAGCGCGCTGCTGGAACCGGACTCCCCGATCCTGACGGTCGGTTCGGGGCACCTGCCCGCGATCGGCCTGCACACCCTGGAGTGGAGTCTGTCGGCGCTGTGGACGGCGGCGCGCAAACGCGGGCTGTCCCTGGCGGACCTGGCGCGGTGGACCTCTCTGGCACCGGCGGAACTGCTGGGGCTGGGCGGGCGGGGCCGGATCCAGGAGGGGTTCGACGCCGACCTCGTGGCCTTCGCCGACTCCGAGGCGCTGGCGGTCCCGGAAACGGATCCCAGCCCCTACGCCGGGATGCGGCTGACCGGGCGGGTGGACCGGGTGTGGGTATCCGGACGCCCGGCCCGGAGGGAACTTCTCGGCACGGGGAGCCTCGGAACCCGCCCTTAACCCGTGTCACACCGCACACAGTCGGCTTACAGACTGTCAACATGGCAGCGTAAAGCTATGCACATTGGCGATAGCGTGGACGCGCCTTCGCAGGTCACAGTGGGAGGTATCGATGGCGATACCAGTTGGAGGAACCGTGCGCATCGGCGTGCCCCGTGAGATCAAGAACCACGAGTACCGGGTGGCGATCACCCCTGCGGGTGTCCACGAGCTGACCCGCCGGGGTCATGAGGTCTTCGTCGAACACGACGCCGGCGTCGGCTCCTCCATCACGAACGAGGAGTACGTGGCGGCGGGCGCCAGCATCCTGCCCACCGCGGACGAGGTGTGGGCCGCGGGCGACCTGATCCTCAAGGTCAAGGAGCCC
This sequence comes from Nocardiopsis valliformis DSM 45023, assembly GCF_000340985.1. Lineage (NCBI taxonomy): Bacteria > Bacillati > Actinomycetota > Actinomycetes > Streptosporangiales > Nocardiopsidaceae > Nocardiopsis > Nocardiopsis valliformis. The sequence goes on along the minus strand of NZ_ANAZ01000004.1, from coordinate 41,814 downwards.
ATCCCCGCCGAGTACCACCGCATGTGTGAGGGCCAGACCCTGTTCACGTACCTGCACCTGGCGGCCTCCCGCGAGTGCACGGACGCGCTGCTGGAGCACAGGGTCACCGGCATCGCCTACGAGACGGTGCAGCTGCCCGACGGCTCCCTGCCGCTGCTCGCCCCGATGTCGGAGGTGGCCGGCCGGCTCGCCCCGCAGGTGGGTTCGGTGACGCTGCAGCGCCCCAACGGCGGCCGCGGCGTCCTGATGGGCGGGGTCCCGGGTGTGCGCCCGGCCCGCGTCACCGTCATCGGCGCGGGTGTGTCCGGCCTGAGCGCCACCCAGATCGCGGTGGGCATGGGCGCGGACGTGACCGTGCTCGACCTGAACGTCAACAAGCTGCGCCACGTCGACTCCCTGTACCGCGGCCAGGTCAAGACGGTGGTCTCCAACTCCTTCGAGCTGGAGCTGTCGGTGCTGGAGTCGGACATGGTGATCGGCGCGGTCCTGGTGCCCGGAGCCAAGGCCCCCAAGCTCATCTCGAACGAGCTCGTCTCCCGTATGCGCCCGGGCGCGGTGCTGGTCGACATCGCGATCGACCAGGGCGGCTGCTTCGAGGACTCGCGTCCCACCACGCACGACGACCCCACCTTCACCGTGCACGACACGGTCTTCTACTGCGTGGCGAACATGCCCGGCGCGGTGCCCAACACCTCCACGCACGCCCTCACCAAGGACACCCTGCGGTACACGGTGGCGCTGGCGGACAAGGGCTGGAAGCAGGCCCTGCGCGACGACGCCTCGCTGGCCGACGGCCTGAACACCTTCGACGGCGACCTGGTCTACGCGCCGGTGGCCGAGGCGCACGGGATGAAGCACCGTGAGCTCTCCGAGGTGCTCGCCTCCTAGAACAACCGAAGATGAGCGTGAGGGGCCGTCCGGGGGACGGCCCCTCTGCCGTTCTTCCGTGTCAGCCGCGGGTGTTGGCGTCGTGCAGGCTTCACCCGCCCCGCCGCCTCCCGGAGTGAGAGACCCCACGGGGAGGCCCCGACGAACCGTCACCCATCCGACCAAAGCCCGCCCGACCTGGGACCCCTAGCCGAATCAGCCCTTGTGGACGGGGTGGTCGGGCCGGCCGGGCGGGGGTACCGTCGAAGGGTGGGCCCTTCCGACCGTGGGGCCTGTGACCGGGGCCCCGACACATGAGGTGGGACAGTAGTGACACACACCGGCGCGGTAACGGTGACCCGGATCGTCGAGCTCGAGCTGGTGCGGCTGCGGCCGTCACTGGCCGGTCGGGGTGCCGACGGAGCCGTTCCGGTGCTGGTCCGGGTGAGCGACGGGCAGGTGAGCGGCTGGGGCGAGGTGTCCCGGGCCACCGCCGAGCAGTGGGAGGCGCTCTCCCGGGACTTCGCCCCCGCCCTCCTGGAGCACGGCTGGCGCCGCCCGACCGAGGTGGCCGACGCCTTCGCGGACCTGCCCTGGGACCCGGCGCTGGTGGGCGTGCTCGACACCGCTTGCTGGGATCTGTGGAGCCGTCAGCGCGCCACCCCGCTCTCACATGCCCTGGGCGGGGAGCGCACCGCACTCACCGCAGGGGTGACCCTGCCCCGGCAGGTGACCCTGGATTCGGTGGTCACCGAGGTGAACCGCCAGGTCGGCGCGGGTTTCCGGCGGATCAGACTGGAGGTCGAGCCGGGCTGGGACACCGATGTGGTCCGGGCCGTGCAGACCAGTTTCCCGTTCCTGGTGCTACAGGTGGACGCGGGCGGGCGCTACACCGAGTCCACCGCGGACCTGGACGCCCTGCGTTCGCTGGACGCCCTGGGGCTGCTGGCGATCGAGGACCCCTTCGCCTCCGACGACCTGGGCGCGCACGCCCGGCTGTCGGCTGAGCTACGCACCCCGGTGGCGCTGCACCGGTCGCTGTCCTCGGTGGAGGACCTGCGCGAGGCGGTCCTGGCAGAGGCCGGGAGCGCCGTGAACGTGGACCCGGCACGGCTGGGCGGGCTGACCGCGGCCCGGCGCGCGGTGGACCGGGCGGTGGACGCGGGATGGCAGGTGTGGTGTGGTTCCTCGGCGGTGACCGGGGTCGGCCGGGCGGCGACGGTCGCGCTGGCTTCCCTGTCCGGGGCGACCCTGCCGGTGGAGATGCCGGGGGCCGGTGGTCGCAGTCGTGACCTGGTGGTTCCGCCGGTGCGCGCGCACGACGGCGTGGTGCCGGTGCCGTTGGCCGAGAGCGGGCTGGGCCATGACGTGGACGAGGCTTCGCTTCCGGGTTTCACCTCCCGGACCCTGCTGCTGGGCGCGCCCGCGGCGAAGGACCCGGGTGCCGCCGCCACTTAACCGAACACCGTTAGGTAGAGTGGCGCGCATCACTGTCCGGCTTCCCCCGGAGTGCGCCGGATCCCTAACAAACGTGGAGGCGTGGTGCGCGTATTCGCCGACATCCAAGAGGTCGTCGACGCCCAGGGTGAACACCTGGGTCACACCGACTGGCTGACGATCACCCAGGACCGCATCGACAAGTTCGCCGATGCAACAGAAGACCACCAATGGATCCACCTGGACGCGGAGCGGGCCGCCGAAGGCCCCTTCGGCGCCACCATCGCGCACGGGTTCCTGTCCCTGTCGCTGCTGGCGCACTTCTCCCAAAGCATCTTCTCGCTGACGAAGAAGCCGCAGATGTCCATCAACTACGGCCTGAACAAGGTGCGCTTCCTCCAGCCGGTCACGGTGGGCTCGCGGGTGCGCGACGCGGTGGAACTCAGCGGGGTGAAGGAGACCCCCAAGGGCTACCTGGTCAGCACCACCCACACCGTGGAGATCGAGGGTCAGGAGCGCCCCGCCCTGGTCGCCGAGAGCCTTGGCCTCTGGGTTCCATAGCAAGCAGGTTCCATAAGCGGTCGGGGTTCGGGGGCGGATCCATGGTGACAGGGACCCGCCCCCGAAACTCTCAGCGGACGACCCGGCGCAGGACGCGGCGGACCAGGCCCGGGGTGAACCAGCGCAGCTTGCGCTCGGCCCGCTCCGCACGGCGGCGCAGGCGGTCGCCCCTGGCTTTGGCCTGCTCCAGCTCGGCGCGCAGCCGGACCGCCTCCGCCGAACCCTCCTCCGTGCCGTCCGCTCGGGGCGCCGCCCCCGCCGACCCGGCTTGCGCTGTCGTGGCCTCCAACCGGTCTTCCTTCTGGCCGATAACGTGGATGAGGTCCGTCGCGGGCATCCAGTGGATACCGTGGACCTCCTCCACCACCCGGTCCAGTTCCCGGCCCTGGGCCTCGGGGGCGAGGTGGCGTGCCCGGCTGAAGGCGGCGGTGCGCTCCAGGCGCAGCATCCCTTCCTCGGCCGTGAGCGCGCCCGGCATGGGTGCGCTCAGCAGCCCCGCCGCGGTGGAGTCGCAGGTGCGGACCAGCTCGGCCAGGGTCTGGGGGTAGGGCTCGGGTCCGGCGTCCAGATACAGCCGGAAGGGCACGCGCGGGTCGGTGCCCGGCTCGGTCTCGACGAACCGCACCCGCGGGTCGCCGCGGAACGTCTCGTGCGCCAGCCGCAGGTCCAGGACGTCCTCCTCCAGCGGCGAGCGACGGCCCCCGTGCAGCTCGCCCCACGGACCGACCAGCCACAGGCGCAGGTCCGGGGTGGTCCCGGACAGCAGCGCCGAGGCGGTGGTGTCGATCTCCTCCAGGGTGTGCCCGGCCACGTCCAGCACCACGTCGACCAGTGGCACCTCCCACTGCCGCTCGGGGCGCTTGCGGCGCAGATGGAAGTCGGGCACCCGGTTGGACACATACGGCATCCGGTAACGGGTCCCGGCGTCACGCTGCTCCTGCATCTGGGAACGGCCCAGGTGCCAGCTACTGGTGTCCAGGTCCGGCACGAACACCGCACCTTGCTGCGCCACCCGGTGGCCGAACTCACTGTCACCGCCCAGGATCAGGGACGGGTCCAACCCGCCGGTGGCGTCGAAAAGGCTCCGGTGCAGGGAGCCGGTCGCGCCCACGAACACCTTGAAGGCTTCGTGGTGGGCCGAGCGCAGCCGGTCGTTCCTGTCGATGAACCGCTCCACCCAGTGCGAGTCGGCGCTCCTGAGGTCGAAGAGCGTTTCGGCCCGCCCCGCCGCGACTTCCTCGTACACGTACTCCGGGGCCATGGCGGCCGGGTCGAAGTCCACGAACATCTTGTGGCCCATGACCACGGCGTAGTCCACCTGGTGGTGCCAGCGCATCTGGGACTCCACGTGCTCGCGGTAGACCAGCATGTCGGCGTCCAGGCGCAGCACCACCTGCCCGGAGGAGGCCGCCACCCCGGTGTTGACCGCGTGCGCTGAACCCCAGCCACCCGGGGCGGAGGGCACCAGCAGCGTGTTCCCCGGCCGGACCCGGGGCAGGGCGAGGGGTTCGGGTGAACCGTCGTCCACCACGACCACCTCGGTGAGCTCGGCGGGGTAGCTCTGCGCCGCCAGTGCGGCCAACACCAGGTCCAGCTTGTCCTGGTGGCCGTGGGCCGGGATCACCACGCTCACCGACAGCGTCGGCGTCCACTCCCCCAGCCGGGGCAGGTCCAACCGCGCGTAGTCGTTGCGGAACACCCGGGGCTGGCCCGGTTGGTCCCGCCGGTCCGGGCTCCCGGCCTGGGCCGGAACCGTCCCGACCCGCACCCGGGTATCCGGGCGCGATCCCTGACCGCGCTCTGAGACGTTGTCCGCACTGGTCACGACTGTCCTCCCTGGTACTCGGTGGTCCGCAGCAGCGCCCGTCCCGCCTGTGGGCCGGGCTGCCCCAACGGGTTCGGCCGGCCCAGCGGGGCGGGCTCGCCCTCCAGCAGGGAGCTCGGCCGCCAGCCGGACCACTGCCTGGTACTCCTGCGCAGGAAGTAGCCCATGTCCGCCCCCCAGGTGTGTCCCTGTCCGGCGCGGCGCAGCAGGTAGCCGAGGCCGTGAGTGCGGTAGATCCGGCCGCTGTCGCGGCGGACCGCCAGGAGCAGCTGACTGTCGATCGCCCGCGGCAGCGGACGGAAGCCTCCGACGTCGCGCAGCACGGAGCGGTCGACCACGATCGTGCTGCCCACCACGTCCGGGGAGGGCTTCTCCGTCTGGTAGCTCCGCCACACGGTGAGGTCGAGCTCCTCCAGGTAGACGAGGTCCTGGGTGACCCCGACCAGGTCGGCGCAGGAGTAGGCCCGGGCCATCAGCAGGTCGGCCAGGTGCTCGGGGCCGTACCAGTCGTCGTCGTCCCACTTGGCGACGACGCTGCCAGACGTACGGTCCACGGCGTCGTTGAGGACCGCGCCGAACACCTGGTCGGCGGGGGCCTCGTGCACCGTGACCGGGATACCGGTCGCGGCGAAGTCCGCCACGGCCGCGCGGACCTCGGGCAGGTCGGCGGAGAACCCGTGCAGGGCCAGGACCAGCTCGAACCGCACCCCGCGCTGGCGGGCGACCTGGGCCAGGGCGAAGCCCACCAGCTCGGGCCGCCGGGTGCACAGCATCACCGACACCAGGGGGTCAGGCGGTATCGGCACGCCCGACCGCGCGGCCAGGGTGCGCCAGCGGGCCAGCTGGCCGTGCACGCGCAGCGAGGCGCGCCGCAGTCGGACGCTGTGCTCCTCCCGGCGCAGGGGGTCGGCGAGTTCGCTCTCCGCCGGCCCGGTGAGGGTTTCGGTGAGCGCGGTCCCCAGACCGGCAGCCCAGTCGGGGACCGGCCCGCTGATCACGGGAACTCCTCCGGCGGCCAGGGCGGTCACCGCGCGGACCACGGTGACCGGCGCGGCGGGCCCGGACCAATCCACCCGGACCCCGCGCAGGTAGCGCGCCCGCCCGATGTCCAGGTCGGTGACCGTGCCGTCCTCGGGGACCACGCAGAGGACCTTTGTCCCCTCACGCAGGACAGTGCGCCCGTCCCGAGTGGACAGGTCCCCCATGGGGCCGCCAGCCTTCTTGGTGAAGCCGATCGGGTTGACGGTGTGCTCGTCGACGGGTGCGAGGGAGTACACCGGGTCGGGATCGGTGACCTGGGCCCCGGACTCTGGCGTTCGGGACTGGGCTGTTGGGGACTGGGCTGTTCGGGACTGGGGCACGTTCCGGCCGGGTGCCTGCGGACCGGGCACGTCCAGGTGCGGTACGACCCCGTCCTCCCAGAGCGGGAGGCCTCCGTCGTCGGTCCGGACCACGAGGTCGGCCACCGGCGAGACCCGGCGCAGCGGCACCGGTCCGGTCGCGCTCACTCCAGTGGCGGCGACGTCGCCGGACCGCCACAGCGCCCCGCCCCGCCCGTGCACCCCGGCCAGCGGGACGGGGCGCGGTCCGCGCCGTCCGCCGTTGGTCCCGTGCAGGACGCAGTCGAGTGCCTGGCCGGTCTCGATGGAGTCGGGGAAGTACAGCTCGCAGATCCACCCGCGTTTGCCCAGGCGGCGCACGCGCATCTCGAGCAGGTCGTTCCACTCCGCGATCCCCGGCGGGCTGGGGACGAGGGGACCGTGGTGGCCCGGGGTGTCCGCGACCACCACGACCAGGTGGACGGTGGGCGGCAGGGCGTTGGCGGTGATCAGGCTGCGCCGCAGGTCGGTGAGGCTGGCCGCGACCACCGCGACCACGCCGACCGCCTCGGGCTGGCCCTCTCCGCCCACCGAAGCGACCTCGAACGGCTCACCCAGGGTGTGGGCGTCCAGGTCGACCAGCAGGTCGTCGCGGCGCAGCCGCAGGCGGGTGAGCTCCTTACGGGTCGACTCGTGGGATCCGGTGTGGCAGAGGATCGCTGGTTCGTCGCCGCGTGTGTGCAACGCCTGGCGTAGGACTGAGTGGATCATCGGGCGACCCCGGTTTCGGAGCGGGCGAAGGCGCAGGTGAGAACCGATCCTGATCGGTCACACCGGCCACCCTAGCCAATCCGGTTACACACAGTTACTCACCGTTGCGGCGTGTCTGTTTCACGCGGTGTGCGACCGGGTGTGCAACCACCCGCTCCGCTCCCGGAGCCGGTCCGGGCAAGCTTCAGCGCGCCAGCTTGCGCAGCACCCTGCGGGCCAGACCGGGGGTGAACCAGCGCAGCTTGCGCTCGGCCCGCTCGGCCCGGGCCCGCAGCCGGTCAGCCTCGGCCAGGGCCTTGTCCAGGCGCTTCTGCAACACCTCGGGCTTGGTCTTGACCCCAGGCTCCTCCTCGGCGCCCTTCACGAAGGCCTCCCCGGGGATCCAGTGGGTCCCCGCGGTCTCCTCCACCACCCGGTCCAACTCCCGGCCCTGGGCCCGCGGCTCCAGGTGCAGCGCGCGGGCGTAGGCCGTGGTGCGCTCCAGGCGCAGCACCCCGTCGCCCCTGGTCGCCCCAGGCAGCGGTGCGCACAGCAGCCCGGCGCCCTCGCGGTCGATCTCCTTGATCAGGTCGTGCAGGGCCTCGGCGTCAGGGACCGCGCCCGCGGCGACGGTGAGCCGGAAGGGCACGCGCGGGTCGCGGTCGGGCTCGCTCTCGACCAACCGCACCCGCGGGTCGCCGCGGAAGGTCTCGTGGATCAGCCGCAGGTCCAGGAGGTCCTCGTCCAGCGGGGAGCGGCGGTCCTCGTGCAGCTCGCCCCACGGACCGACCAGCCACAGACGCAGGTCCGGGGTGGTCCCGGACAGCAGTGCCGAAGCGGTGGTGTCGACGTCCTCCAGGGTGTGCCCTCCGACGGTCAGGAGCACGTCCGCCAGCGGAACCTCCCACTGGAGCTCGGGGCGCTTGCGGCGCAGATGGAAGTCGGGGACGCGGTTGGACACGTACGGCATCCGGTAGCGGGTCCCGGCATCGCGGCGGGTCTGCATCTGGGAGCGGCCCAGATGCCAGCTGCTGGTGTCCAGGTCGGGCACGAACACCGCGCCCTGCTGGGCGACCCGGTAGGCGAACTCGGTGTCGCCGCCCAGGATGAGGGCGGCGTCCAGCCCGCCCGCGGCGTCGAAGAGGGTCCGGTGCAGGGAGCCGGTGGCGCCGATGAACACCTTGTAGGACAGGCGTCCGGCGGTGCGCAGCCGGTCGTTCTTGTTGATCAGGCGTTCCACCCAGTGCGGGTCGGCGCTCCCGAGGTCGAAGAGCTTCTCCGCGCGGCCGGCCGCGACCTCGTCGCGCACGTGCTCGGGGGTCATGGCGGCCGGGTCGAAGTCCACGAACATCTTGTGGCCGAGGGCGACCCCGTAGTCCACCTGGTGGTGCCAGCGCATCTGGGACTCCACGTGCTCGCGGTAGACCAGCATGTCGGCGTCCAGGCGCAGGATGACCTGGCCGGAGGAGGCGGCGACCCCGGTGTTGACCGCGTGCGCCGAGCCCCAGCCGCCGTGGGCGGAGGTGAGCAGGCGGGTGTTGCCCGGGCGGACTTCGGGCAGGGTGAGGGGTTCGGGTGAGCCGTCGTCCACCACGATCACCTCCATGAGGTGCGCCGGATAGCTCTGCGCCGCCAACGAGGCCAGCACCAGGTCCAGCTTGTCCTGGTGGCCGTGGGCCGGGATCACCACGCTCACCGACAGCGTCGGCGTCCACTCGCCCAGCGGCGGCAGGGTGATTGGAGCGTAGTCGTTGCGGCGCAGCCGGGGCTGGGCGCCGAAGTCCACCTCGCCCCGGGGCAGGGGCTCCCCCGGTACGGGCACCGGTGCGCGGTCGGGCGCCGGAGCCACGGCCGGTACGGCGGTCGCGGTGTGCTCTTCGGTACTGGTCAAGGGTGTCCCCCCGTGTGCTGTGCGGCCCCGACCGGCTGCCCGGGGTCGGCCCAGCTCCCCAGCGGGGCGGGTTCGCCCTCCAGGAGGGAGCTGGGCCGCCAACCGGACCACTGTCGGGCGTAGTTGTGCAGGAAGTAGGCCATGTCCTCGGACCAGGTGTGGCCGCCGCCGGTGCGGCGCAGCACGTAGCCCAGCCCGTGGGTGCGGTGGACGCGGCCACCGCCCCGGGTGACGGCGATGAGCAGTTGGGTGTCGATAGCGCGCGGCAGCGGGCGGAAGCCCCCGGTCTCCTCCAGCACCACGCGGTCGGTAAGGATGGTGCCCCCGGCGATGAACCGGGTGGAGGTCTCCGACTCCCGGCTGCGCCAGACCATGAGGTCGATCTCCTGGAGGAAGACGAAGTCCTGGCCGGTGCCGACCAGCTCGGCGCCGGAATAGGTGCGGGCCAGGACCAGGTCGGCCAGGTGCTCGGGGCCGTACCAGTCGTCGTCGTCCCACTTGGCGATGAGGTCACCGGAGGCGCGGGCCACGGAGTCGTTGAGCACCGCGCCGAAGATGCGATCGGCGGGCGCCTCGTGCACGATCAACGGCAGGCCGGTGGCGCGGTAGGCGTCGATCGCTGATCGCACCTCGGGCAGGACGGCGGGGAAGCCGTGCAGGGTGAGGACGGTCTCCGGTTCCACGCCGCGCTGGCGGGCGATCTGGGCGAGCGCGAACCCCACCATGTCGGGGCGGCGGGTGCACAGGATGACCGAGACCCGGGGGGCGGGCGGGACCGGCACCCCGGCCTCGGCGGCCAGGGCGCGCCAGCGCGAACGCAGGCCGTGCGTGTACAGGGCGGCACGGCGCAGCAGGACGCTGTGCTCCTCTCGGGACAGGCGGTCGGACAGGTCGGCTTCGGTGGCGGCGGTGAGCAACCGTGTGAGGTCGGTGCCCAGTCCGGCGGCCCAGGCGGGGACGGAGTCGCTGACCAGGGGGACGCCCCCGGCGGCCAGACCGGCCACGGCGCGCACGGCGGCGTGCGGGCCGGTGTGTCCGGACCAGTCCACCCGGATCCCGCGCAGTCGGCGCAGGCGGGACAGGTCCACGTCCGTGATCGTGCCGTCCGGGGCGACGGTCACCAGGTCCTTCTTCCCCTCCCTGATCACCGCGCGGTCGCCGTGCAGGGTGAGGTGGCCGAGCGGGCCGTTCTCGGCCTTGCCGAAGCCGGTGGGGTTGACGGTGGTCTCGTCGACGGGGGCGATCCGTTGGACCGGGTCGACCGGCCGGTCGGCGGCGCGGGCGTAGCCGGTCGGGCCGGTGAGCTCGTCCCAGGAGTCGGTGCGGGTGGTGGTCCGGTCCAGGGCGGGTACGGCCTCGTCGGTCCAGGCGGGCAGCCGTTCGCTGTCGTGTACCCGCAGGGCGAGGTCGGCCACCGGGGTGACCCGGCGCAGCGGGACCGGCCCCTCATCAGCCACCCCGTGGGCGCCGGTGTCACCGGGGCGCCACAGGGCTGCCTCGTGTCCATTGAGGGCAACCAGGGGTGCCACGGCCGGTCCGCGGCGGCGGCCGCGGGTGCCCTGGAAGACCGCGTCCAGCACCGAGGCGGACTCGATGGCGTTGGGGAAGAAGAGCTCACAGATCCAGCCGCGGTTGTCCACCCGGCGCAGACGCAGTTCCTGGAGGTCGCGCCACTGGCCCATGCCGGGGCCCACCGGAAGCGGGGGCTCCTGGTGACCGGGGGTGGCGACCAGGGCGACCACGACGTGCACGGCCCGGGGCAGGTGGACGGCCGAGGTGAGGACCCGGTGGAGGTCGGTGGTGGTGGCCGCGACCACCGCCACCAGCCCGGCGACCGGGTCCTCCGCGGTCCCGTCCAGGGTCGGCCGGCCCAGGGGCTGAGCGTCCAGGTCCAGCAGGACGTCGCCCGGGGCCGTGGGCAGCCCGGCCAGGTCAGCCCGGGTGTCGGCGCCGGTGTGGCAGAGCACGGCCGGTTCCCTGCCGCGGGCACGTAGGGCCTGCCGAAGGACGGTGGTGATCATCGTGTGGCCTTCGATCTCGGGCGGCGGCTGGGGGCGGGCTGCCGGGACTCGGTTCGGGGTCGGGACTCGGTGGTGGGCCGGGGACGGGTTCGGGCGAGCAGTGGGTCAGGCAGTCGGACGGGTGAACACGTGGGCGCCCTTCTCCGCCTGTTCCTCGGTGCGGTGCAGGCGGTGTTCGGCGATCCAGCGGTCGCCGAGGGCGCGCTCATCGGGCCGGTCCGCGTCGTCCAGGACGATCACGGCGTCGTCGGTGCAGTGCGGCAGGAGGGCGGGGACCGCCGGGTACCTGGCCTGCGCACCGGTGGCCTGCGGCGGGCCGTCGACGAACAGCAGGCCGATGCGCTTCAGGTCGCCCAAGCGGGAGAGGTCGTACCAGAGCGGGGCGGATCCCACCGGCCCCTCCGCTTCGGTACCGGCCAGCTCGGACTTGACCTCGGTGAGCGGGGCGTGCCGAACCTCGACGACGTCGTCGAGCCCGTGCGCGGCGATCAGGTCGCGGCTGAGTTCGGCGTAGCGAGCCTCGTGCTCGATCGCGACGAGTCGGCCGGTGCCCGCACGGCGCAACGCATAGCCGATCCACACGCTGGAGGCGCCGCTGCCGCACTCCACCACCAGCTCGGGGCAGTGGCGGTCGATCAGTTTCACGAGCAGGCGCAGCACGTCCGGGGATGCGGCCCAACCGCGCAGCGGCGGCATGAACGGGGCCACGTCCAGGTACTCGCGCAGTTCGGCCCAGGCCACCTGCTGCTCGTAGTCGTGGCGGCCCTGCACGGTGACGGTCCGCTGGATCTCCCGGCTGGCCCTGGGCAGGGCGTGGTCCTGAAGACGGGTGATGCGCTCGCCCACCTCGTCCAGGGAACCGGTGATCTCCAACCGGTCCTGACCAAGCACCTCGGTCACCCTCCGGGTGTGGCCGTTGACACTGGTGGCCAGGGCACTCACCGAGCGGCGGAGCAGCCACAGCCCGGCGCCGAGCGCGCACACCAGCCCGCCGAGCAGCAGCACGGCGGTGGCGATCACGGCCTCTGCCCAGCTCAGCACGGCCAGGACACCCAACACCGTCGGGACGGCGAGGACGGCCAGGCCGAGGACCGCACCGACGGCCAGGAGAGGTTTGGCTCTGCGGCGGAGAGAGGGCAAGGGGGACCTCCACGGGGTTGCGTGGCAGCGGGTTCGGGGGGCAGTGCGTTCGAGGGGGTAGGCCCGGAGATTATGCGAGAAACTCCCGGGTGCTTTCGACCCTAACTCCTCAAAGCGCCCGCGAAGCCTTTCACTGTCGAAATCGAAACCCGCGTGGTGGTCAATTCCCCCGGCGTTCACCGGGACGTCATTCACCAGTCGGTATTTCGGTGACCGGAGAATTCAGCAGACCTCCGCTGGCTCACCATCCGGTGGCCGCCACCAGCGCTTCCTCCATCACCGGGCCGAGAGTGCTCGCGTAGGTCGCGGTGACGTGCGAGTGATCCCAGTAGACGAGGATGTTGCCGACCACCGCGTTGCAGGCACCGCCGGGGCACACGTGTTCGGTGAGGTCCATGAGGGTGACGTTGGGCGGCAGGTCGATCTGCGTGGCCGGGTCCACGTCCTCCTGGCTGGCCGAGACCGCGGACACGCACTGGTCGATCAGGCCCGCCTCCAGGCATTCGGCCCCCTTGTAGGGCAGCCGGGGCAGGTCGCGCAGGCCGATCACCTCGATGTCCAGCCCGTCGAGCCGCTCCCAGACGTCCAGGAAGCCGTCGTGGACGGTCTCCCCGTTGAGGGTGGAGCGGGTGGAGGAGGTCAGGACCGCGTCGGGGCGCAGATCCTCCACCTCGGCCAGCGCCTTGGCCTTCCACACCTCGCACTCGTCGAAGACCGCGCCGTCGCGGTAGGCGGTTTCGGTGCTGAACTGGCAGCCGCTCTTGGTGAAGGAGACCAGCCGCCACCCCTGGGCCTGGGCCGCGGCCGCCACGGCCGGATACCAGTGGGCCGCACGCGAGGCCCCGACCAGGGCGAGCGTGTGCTCGGCATCGGCGGGGCCGACGTCGCACACGACCAGTTCCTCCGAGGCGAGGTTGACGTGGCAGCCCTCCTGGTGGTGCCAGGACAGGTCCTGCTTGGCATCGGCCGGGTCCGGGCGGACCGGAACGTCGGGCAGCGCCGCGAACAGGTCGGGGTCGGAAAGCACCTGGGCCCCCGGGTAACTCTCGGGCGCGGCCAGCTCCAGGGAGCGCTCAGCCCGCTGCTGCTCCAGACGGTCGTTCCACAGCAGCGAGGCGGCCAGGACCGGGACGATCAGCGAGGCGGCGATGCCCAGCGCCCAGCCGGGGCTGCGGCGGCGGGCCGGTTCGGTGAAGCGGTCCAGGCCGCCCTCCATCAGGCGGTGGGTGAGCCAGGCCAGGCCCAGGGACAGCCCCAGCACTCCCAGGCCGCCGAGCGGACTGGCCAGGGTCCGGCCGGTGATCTCCAGGTAGACGACCAGGATCGGCCAGTGCCACAGGTAGAGGGCGTAGGACAGCTTGCCGATGCCGGCGAGGGGCTTCCAGGTGAGCAGGCGGTCCGCGCCGTAGCGGCTGCCGGTGGTCCCGGCCAGGATTACCAGGACGGCGGCGCCGGTCGGCCACAGCGCGATGTAGCCGGGGAAGAGCGTGGAGACCGAGAGCAGCACCCCACACGAGACCAGGGCGGCCAGTCCGAACCAGCCCAGGAAGACCCGCAGCCGCACCGGCAGGTGCACCCGGTGGATGACCAGGGCCAGGATCGCGCCCAGCGCCAGCTCCCACAGGCGGGCGCCGGTGTCGAAGTAGGCCCAGGCCTGGTCCCAGGCGGTGATGAACACCGAGTAGCTCAGGGAGAGGGCGAACACGGCGGTGACCGCGGCCAGGACCGTCACCCGCAGGGGAAGCCGGACACGGGTGGCCACCAGCGCCGCCAGGGCGATCAGGACGGGCCACAGCAGGTAGAACTGCCCCTGGATGGACAGTGACCAGAAGTGCTGAACCGGGCTGGCGGCGGCCTCCCTGGCCAGGTAGTCCACCGCGTTGTCGGCCAGGACCCAGTTCTCGTAGTAGAGCGCGGCGGCACGCACCTCGCCCAGGATGTCCGGCCAGCGTGAGCGGGGCAGCCACAGGTACATGGCGGCCATCGTCGCCGTCAGAACCACCGCCACGGCGGGCACGAGCCGCCGGGCCAGCCGGGTCCAGAAGGCGACGAAGCGGATCCGGCCATCGCGTTCCACGCTCCGGACCAGGGATCCGGTGATCAGGAAGCCGGTGAGCATGAGGAAGACGTCGACACCGCCGGAGACCCGGCCGAACCAGATGTGGTAAACGGCCACGAGCAGGACGGCGACGGCGCGCAGCCCTTCGATCTCGGGCCGGAACTGGCCTCCGCCGCCCCGGACGCGCACGCTGTCGGGGACGGACGGAACGGTGGGCGACCGGTCGTCGAGGGTCTTCGGAGTGGAGTTGTGCATGAGCGGCGGCGGCCTCGGAGAGTTGGGGAGACTTTTTACCGAATGAGGCGTCTGAACGGGTTCCGTCACTCGAATTCGGCGATGCATTATCGCCACCGCTGATGCCCAACCGGTGAATTGCGAACCAACGTCGGAACAACGTTCTCTAGCACGCCGGGCGATCATTCAGGGCCCGCCGTTCGGTCCGGCCAGGCTAGGACCGAAGGTGGCGGGAGACGGGTGACCGGCGGGCCTTCGGGAGTTTCATGACAAAGGGTGAGGATTAGCGTGGCGGAGTCCGGGAAGGGTGGGAAGAGGTCAGAGAGCCCAGGGGGCACGTCGGCCCCACGGGCCACGGACCCGAGGGTCCCCGGCCCGTGACACAGGGCCAGGGTCCGTTGGCGCCCCATCGGCCGTTTATTCCCGGGAACGGGTGTCAGCGGCCTGACATCGGGCCGATCCCCACCTGGCTGATAGCTTTCTGCCTAGAGCGATCCCATCGCTGTAAGCCCGACGAACCTAGTCATTGGAAAGGTGCGTCAGAGATGTCTGCGCCGTATTCGCTTCCCGAGCTGCCCTACGACTACGCGGCCCTTGAGCCGTGGATCTCCGGTCAGATCATGGAGCTGCACCACGACAAGCACCACGCCGCCTACGTCGCCGGGGCCAACGGTGCGCTGGAGAAGCTGGCCGCCGCCCGCGAGGCCGACGACTTCAGCACCATCACGATGCTCGAGAAGAACCTCGCGTTCCACCTCGGCGGCCACGTCAACCACTCCGTCTTCTGGAAGAACCTCTCCCCGGAGGGTGGCGACAAGCCCGAGGGCGAGCTCGCGGCCGCCATCGACGACCAGTTCGGTTCGTTCGATGCCTTCCGCGCGCACTTCAACGCCGCGGCCACCAGCCTGCAGGGTTCGGGCTGGGCGATCCTGGCCTGGGACGCCCTGGGTCAGCGCCTGATCATCGAGCAGCTGTACGACCAGCAGGCCAACATCGCCATCGGCACGCAGCCGCTGCTGATGCTGGACATGTGGGAGCACGCCTTCTACCTCCAGTACAAGAACGTCAAGGGCGAGTACGTCAAGGCGTTCTGGAACGTGGTCAACTGGGCCGACGTCCAGCAGCGTTTCGCCGAGGCCCAGAAGGTCAAGATCGGCTAGTAGTACCCACCCGGCCGAGCACCGGGAACGGCGGAGGGCGGCACCACGTCACGTGGCGCCGCCCTCCTCTCGTCTCCCGCCCTTCCCCTGGGGATCAGACGACCAGGACGTCCGGGTGGCTCTCCACCGGGCCGTGCCGGTCCAGTTCGCGCCAGGCCCTGGCCAGCCGCCAGACCAGCTCCTCACGGGTGGCGCGGTCGAAGGCGAACGGCAGCCGAAAGTACTCGCCGTGGCTGCCGTCGGTGGTGGCCGACATCGCGGATCCGGGCACCAGTTCCACATCGTGACAGAGTGCGACCTGCGCGAAAGCGCGGGCGCTGGCCCCGGGCAGGCGGATCCACAGGGCCGCGCCGCCCTCGGGAGTCCGCCACTCCCAGTAGGGCAGGTCCCTGCGCAGCAACTGCTCCATGTGCTCCAGCGCCTCCCGCAGCTCCGCCGAACGATGCCGGGCGAGCTGGTCGTAGCCGTTGAGCAGGCGCACGGCGACCGCCTGGTCCAGCAGAGGGCTGGCCAGATCGGCGAGGACCTTGCGGCGGCTGAGCCGGAGCGCCATCTCCGTGGGGGCGCGCAGCCAACCCAGGCGCAGTCCCGCCCAGCCGACCTTGGACAGCGAGTCGACGGTGATGACCTCGGCACCGCGCGGGGCGTGCGCGGCCAGCGGCGAGGGCTCCTCGTCAGCCCGGATGCCCGTGTAGGCACTGTCCTCCAGGACCGGCACCCCGTGTCGGGCCGACAACTCGCCCAGCTCCCGGCGCCGGGCCGCGGACATCAGCGTGCCGGTCGGGTTGTGGTACGAGGGCATCACGTAGATCAGGTGCGGGTGGAGCTCGGTGATAGCGCGGCGGACCCCGTTGGCGTCGATGCCCTGCGCGTCCAACGGAACCGGATGGATCTCGGCGCCGCGGTCGCGGAACAGGTCCAGGCAGCCGGCGAAGCTCGGATCCTCGGCCACCACGGGAGAGCCCGGGCGCAGGTAGAGCTGGGCGACCAGGGCGACCGCCTGGTGGGCGCCGGTGGTGACCACGATCTGGTCCGGGTGGGTGGGCAGCCCCTGACGTTCGTAGAAGTGCGTGATCGCCTCGCGCAGAGCGGGCAGACCGCGCGGGTGGTAGGTGCCCTCGGCCATCAGGGCTGGCAGGTCCTCGGCCACGACCTCCCGGATGGCCTGCTCGACCCCGGACAGGGCGGGGGTGCGCAGGCAGGCGGTGGAGATGACGCTGTCGTCCGTATGGAGGAGGTTGCGGTACATGGGGTTGCCGTTGCCGTTGGCGCTCCACCCGTCCGAGCGGACCGGGGCCCTGGTGCTGCACACCCGGGTTCCGCTGCCCTGACGGCTCTCCAGGATGCCTTCGTCGCGCAGGTGATCGTAGGCGGAGACCACGGTGGTGCGGCTGATCCGCAAGGCGACCGCGAGGTTGCGCTCGGAGGGCAGGCGTTCCCCGGGGACCAGGGTGCCCTGGTCGACCAGCCCGCGCAGGGAGGCAGCCAGCCGCCGGTAGAGGGCCCCGCTGCCGGTGGACCAGGCCCCGAGTACGTCCACGAGCTCGTCAGTACGTCGAACAGGGTCCATTTGAGGCTCCATTGGATCTACTCACCGCCGCCTTGGACTCCGATACTGGCACTAGGCAAACCAGACCGCCAGAGCCAAAGTGGACTCTTTGCCAAGGTCCAATCACATCGGGAGTTCCCATGCGTTCCCTCCTTCCCCGCCGCACCGACCACCACGTCAACACGCGCATGAAGGCGATGCGGAGCCGCTGCACCGTTTCGGAACCGGCCCGCGCCGCGCACTGGACGACCCTGGTCGAGGCCCGAACGATCACCGGAGACCGCGAGCACCTGCGACCCCTGGTCGCGGCGCTCCGCGCACAGGCCGAGGACCACTTGGGCCACCTGGGCGAGGTCCACTTCATCGATGAGGGCGACCGGATCCGTTTGGTGAGCCGGTGGCGTTCCCCCGCCGACCTGCGTTCCTTCGTGGAGCGATCCCACCGGGAGCTCCTCGTCTATCGCGCGGAAGCCGGTCGTTTCCCCACGGTGGAGCGGACCCTATGGTGGTCCACCGCCGCAACCGAGGTGAGCGCGGCCGAGGCCGAGGAGCGCGCCGAGCTCCTGCGCACCCGCGGCCCCGGCCCCCGCGCCTTCACCCTGGCCTCCCCGGTCCCGGCTCCGGTCGGCTGAGAGTTCAGCGCTCGTCAGAGCCGAGCCCGGGCGCAAGGGCGGCGACCTCCCGAGCCAGTTCCCGAGCCTGGAGCAGCGCCGAAAGTGAGGCGTCCTGGCGCGGTCGGCCGCCTTCGCCTCCAGCGCGGCCCGAGCCCGCTCGGCGGCCCGCTCACTGCGCTCCCCCACCGCCGGGGTGGTGTCCAGGGTGTGCCGCGACCGGGCCTGGTGCAGGATGCTCTGGGCCAGCGCCCACTCCGCGTCCGCCAGAACCACCCGGTTGCGGGGCCCGTCCAGCAGCAGCCCCTGTTCCTGGAGGGAGGACCCGAGCACGGCGTCCACCGCCCGCTGCACCCGCCCGAGCATGCCCCGCCCCTCAGGATGCGGGGTCTCCCGGGACAGAGCGGCTTCGGCGTGGCCACCGGGAGGATTCGTCACGATTCGCCACCCTGGCGAACGATCCCGTCGGCATCCCGGTCGTCACTGAAGGCCGCGATCTCCAAAGCCAGCTCCTGGGCCTGAATCAATGCGGACAGCGACTCATCGTTCTGCGGCCGGACCGCCCCGACCTGCTCGGCCTGATCGGCGATCGCGTCGAGCTCGGCCGCCAACTCCCGGTCACGCACCTCAAGTTCAGCCGCGCGCACCCGGTCAGCGTAGGACTCCAGGGTTCGGATCTTCGACTCCACCCGAGCCGCTTCCTTGGCCAGAGCGGCCCGAGCACGCTCGGCCGCCTGCCGACTGCGTTCACCGACCGCCGGGGCACTGTCGATCCGCTGCCGGATCTGCGCCTGCTCGTACAGGTCCCGGGCGATCCACCACTCCGTGTCGGCCAGGACCACCCGGTTACGGATCTCGTCCAGCAACAAGCCCTCGCGGTGAAGTGAAGAGTCCAGCACCGTGTCAACCGCCGCCTGGGCCCGGCCGAGCATGCCCTCGGCTTCCCGATCGAGCATCTCACCGGTGGTATACAGCCCTTTGTGGTCCTCGATGACGTGGAAGGGGTTGTTTCTCAGCTGTGTCACAGCTATACCGAGTTCACGCCGATACCACAGGTACCGCTGTCCCACAGCGACCCAACAAAAAATGCCAGCGACGATCCCCAACATGATGTCCCACGCCAGAAAGCCAAGGACGACAACGACCACACCCACTCCGATTGCCAGCTGCATTTTCGGGCTGCCGAAGTACTCCTTGGGCAACCGGGTGGGGACCAGGTGTTTCTGTTCCCCCTGCCTGATCGCCCACTGGAGGCGTTGCACCTGATTTGTGGGGACATCAGGATGCACGGTCACACGCCGGGGCGGCACACCATTGTGAGGCCGGATCTCGGGTTTCTTCTCGATCTCGTCGGAGGAGGCCTCGGCCAGGTCCACCGTGGGAGGAACCTCTGAATCCCCCTTTTTCGTGTCGAGCTCCAGAGCGTCCATCACCTCCAGGCCCCCAGCTGTCACGAACCACGGGCCCTGGGGTGAGAGGGTCACCAGGCCCCGTCGTTCAAGCGCTTGGGCCGTCTCCAGCGCGACATCGATGTCCAGGCAACTCCAAGCACGGTCACCCGTTGCGGTCAGGGTGTTGCCCATGGCACTCACCATGGCCCGTGACAGCTCGATCTCCCTACCGTTGGACAGGGTCAACCGCATGACGCCACGCTCACACTTCTCGAATCCCGGCACCGGCCACTCAGCTTATACAGCGCCTGTTCGGCCCCGATGGGTGTCCCCTGTGGGCTGGGGACACCCCGTCAGCAATCTGACCCCCTAGCCGACCGTCGGGGTACGGTCTTCCCCTGGAAGCCAATTGCTTCAGGCGGGAGAAGTGCCTGCTGACAGCTCACCTCAGGCGGAGACCGGGCCCGGGGTGGGGGCCAGCGGGGCGCCCATGGCGTGGTAGCCGCCGTCCACGTGCATGACCGTGCCGGTGACGGCGCGGGCGGCGGGCGACATCAGGAAGAGGGCCGGGCCCGCCACCACGGTGGTGTCCTTGGTGTCCCAGCCCAGCGGGGAGTTGTCAGCCCAGGAGTCGGCGATCTGGGAGAAACCCGGGATGGAGCCGCCCGCGAGGGACTTGATCGGGCCCGCGGAGATGGTGTTCACCCGGATGCCGTCCGGGCCCAGGTCGCGGGCGAGGTAGCGGGCGGAGTTCTCCAGGACGGCCTTGGCCGAGCCCATCCAGTCGTAGACCGGCCAGGCGACGCTGGCGTCGAAGGTCAGGGAGACCACGCCCGCGCCCTCGGGGGCCTTGGCGAGCAGGTCGCGCATGCCCACGGTCAGGGCGGCCAGCGAGTAGCCGGAGATGTGGATCGCCTTGGCCACGTCCTCCCACTCGGTGTTGAGGAAGTTGCCGCCCAGGGCCGACTCCGGGGCGTAGGCGATGGCGTGCAGCAGGCCGTCCACGTGGTCCCAGTGCTCGCTGATCTCCTTGGCCGTGGCAGCGATCTGTTCCGGGTCAGTGACGTCCATGGGCAGGACGGCGACCGGCTCCTTGGGCAGCCGCTTGGCGATGCGCTCGCAGATGGAGAAGGCGCGGCCGGGCGGGTTGGTCAGGATCACCTCGTGTCCCTGGTTCATGGCCTCCTCCGCGATCGCGTAGGCGATGGAGGACTGTGTGGTGATGCCGGTGATGAGCAGGTTCAAGGGGTTCCCCTGGTGGGCGGTGTTCGAGCTGGCAGTGGCAACGTATCGGCGCCGGGCGGGGTCCGTCTGCCGTGGAACGGCACAAAGAATTCAGCATGTGCTTTGAAGAGGTCCGCCAGCAGGAGAAGGTTCCCACCGGTTTCCGGGAAAAACGGGCCGGGACGCGATGGGGTCCCGGCCCGCTCCGTGCTCAGACTCCGTCGGAGGGCTCCCACGTGCCGCCGAGCCCCGCACCCAGGGAGCGGCGGGCCGCTTCGGTGAAGGCCGGCGGCTCCAGCTCACCCATCCCCTCGGCCAGGACGCCCGCGAGCGGTCCGGCACCCATGTCGGGCAGGTCGAGGAGGTTGCAGCGCATCGCCAGGTCCGCTTCCCCAGGGTCGCGCGGCCAGGAGCCCACCACGACCCCGGCGGGGACCAACCCGCGCGAATGCAGGGCTTCAGCGGTCAGGGCGGTCGCGTTGAGGGTGCCCAGCCGGGGGTCGGCGACCACCAGCACCGGCGCGGACAGCAGTTCCGCGACGTCGGCGAGGGTCTCCCCGGCCGCGTTCAGCCGGACCAGCAGCCCTCCGGCGCCCTCCACCAGCACCAAGTCGTGTTCGCGGGCCAGGTCGAGGGCGCGGTCGGTGATCTCCCAGGCCGCCGGTCCCTCACCGCCGACCCGGGCTGCGGCCCGTGCCGGGGCGAGGGGATCGGGGTAACGGACGGTCTCGGCGGTGGTCGCGCTCGGGACCAGGCGGGCGACGGCCTGTGCGTCGCCCTCCTCCCCCGGGCCCACCCCGGTCTGGGCAGCCTTGAGCACCGCCACCCGCCGCCCCCGGGCCGCGGCCAGCGCGGCGACGGCGGCCGTGGCCACGGTCTTGCCCACCTCGGTGCCGGTACCGGTCACCACGAGCACGTCCGTCACAGCGCCCCTTCCAGCCCCGGCTCCTCGGCCAGAGTCGCCTCGGTGGCCGCCAGCATCCCCTCGGCGATCCTGGCGACCTCCGTCTCGGAACACACGTAGGGCGGCATCGCGTACACGTGTTCCCGGAACGGCCGCAGCCACACCCCCGCTCCGATCGCCGCGCGGGTGGCCGCGCGCATACGCACCGGCCGGTCCAGTTCGATCACCCCGATGGCTCCGAGCACCCGCACCTCCCGCACGCCCGGCAGCTGCTGCGCCGGGGCCAGGCCCTTGCGCAGCCCCGCCTCGATCCGGGCCACGTCCCCCCGCCAGTCGCCCTCGGTGAGCAGTTCCACCGAGGCCAGGGCTGTGGCACAGGCCAGCGGGTTTCCCATGAACGTGGGCCCGTGCGCGAGGACCGGGACCTCCCCCTCCGCGATCCCCCGGGCCACCCGCGCGGTGCACAGGGTAGCGGCCAGGGTCATGTACCCGCCGGTGAGCGCCTTGCCCACGCACAGCACGTCGGGGACGACCCCGGCGTGGTCGGCGGCGAACATCTCGCCGGTGCGGCCGAACCCGGTAGCGATCTCGTCGAAGACCAGCAGGATCCCGTGCTCGTCCGCGATCCGGCGCAGCTCCCGCAGGTAGCCGGGGTGGTGGAAGCGCATACCGCCCGCACCCTGGACGACGGGTTCGACGATGATCCCGGCCAGTTCCCCGGCGTGTTCACGGGCCAGCTCCGCGAACTCCGCCAGGTAGGCGGGGTCGGGCGCGTCGTCGAACCCGGCGGGCGGTGCGGGTGCGTACACCTGGCCGGGCAGGACGTCGCCCCACAGCGAGTGCATGCCGCCGTCAGGGTCGCACACGCTCATCGCGTGGAAGGTGTCGCCGTGGTAGCCGCCCCGCCAGGTGAGGAAGCGGCGGCGGCCCGGGTTGCCGGTGGAGCGGTGGTACTGAAGGCACATCTTCATGGCCACCTCCACCGACACCGACCCCGAGTCGGCGAGGAAGACGTGTTCGAGACCGTCGGGGGTGATCTCCACGAGGGCCTCGGCCAGCGCGGCGGCGGGCGCGTGGGTGAGCCCGCCGAACATCACGTGGCTGAACCGGTCCACCTGAGCGTGCACGGCCGCGTCCAGGCGGGGGTGGCGGTAGCCGTGGATCGCCGACCACCAGGAGGACATACCGTCGATCACGCGGTGGTGCTCGCCGTCCGACCACAGGTCCAGGTGGACACCTTCGGCCCCGGTCACCACGTAGGGGGTCTCCGCTGCGGGAACGGTCGTGTAGGGGTGCCACAGGTGCGCGCTGTCGGCGGCTCGAACCTGTGCGGGATGGGCCGTCTCGGTGCTGGTTCGCGACATGGTCCCCCATTCTTCCTCGCGCGCGAGCTCTGGCGCCCCCTACGAGTGAGCCAGGAATCCCCGCCCAATCTTTGTGGGCTTCCACTGGTGACTGCGCGCTCACGGACCGGCAGAGTCGTATATGCCTCCCTGGCACAACAAGGGACGGGTCGCCCCAGCGGGCTTGGCCGCTGCTGGGTCGACCCGCCAGGGGGTTCTCTCCCCGGTGAGCCAGCACCAGCACCCGGTACCTTTACCTTGCGCACAAGTTTTCTGCCGTATCTCCCTTGAACTCGTCTGGCCCCGGGACCGGGTCACCCCGACCGCCCGGAGACGCGCCACCGAACTTTCCGAGGAGCTCTCATCCGCATGGAACGCCTCGACACCGGTACCCGCACCGCACACCGTCCCTGGACCCTGCGCGCCACCCGCCCCGAGCTGGAGCCGCTGCCCGAGGGCCACCCCCTGGACTGGCTGGACCGGGCCGCCGAGGGCCGGGCCCGCGCCGGACTGACCCGCCGCACCGTGCCCCGCTCCCCCTCCGACGACCTCCTGGACCTGGCCGGAAACGACTATCTGGGACTCATGCGCCACCCCGCCGTGGTGGCGGCCGCCGCCGAGGCCGCCCACACCTGGGGCACGGGCGCCGGGGGTTCGCGGCTGGTCACCGGGGACACCGAGCTGCACGGTGAGCTGGAGCACGAACTGGCCGAGTTCCACGGCTCGGAGGCCGCCCTGGTGTTCTCCTCCGGGTACACAGCCAACCTGGCGATGGTGACGGCGCTGGCCACCCCGGCCGCCGAGGATGTCGAACCGCCCCTGGTGGTGTGCGACCAGTACAACCACGCCTCCCTGATCGACGCCACCCGGCTGGCCAAGGCCGCCGGTGCCCGGGTCGCGGTGTTCCGCCACGGCGACGCCGAGCACGCCGCCGAACTCCTGCGCGGGGGCCCGGGGCGGCGGCTGCTGCTCAGCGACACCGTGTTCTCGGTGGACGGCGACCTCACCGACATCCGCTCCCTGGCCGGGGTCGCGCGCACCCACCGCGCGGCGCTGCTGCTGGACGACGCCCACGGGCTCGGGGTGGTGGGCCCGGGCGGGCGCGGCGCCGTGGGCGGTACCCCGCTGGGCGGCGCCGACGACGTGGTGGTGTCGGTGACCCTGTCCAAGTCGCTCGGTTCCCAGGGCGGCGCGGTCCTGGGTTCGCGGCGGGTGATCCGGCACCTGGTGGAGACGGCGCGCACGTTCGTCTTCGACACCGGACTGGCCCCGGCGGCAGCGGGGGCGGCGCTGGCGGCCCTGCGGGTGCTGCGCGCCGAACCCGAGCGGGCCGAGGCGGTGCGGTCCCGGGCCCGCGAGCTGTCCGAAGGGCTTCGCGAGCGGGGGCTGGATGCCAGCGATCCGGACGCCGCGGTGGTGTCGGTGCTGGCGCCCTCGCCTGAAGAAGCGCTGGCCTGGCGCGCGGCTTGTGGGAAGGACGGGGTCCGGGTGGGCTGCTTCCGTCCGCCGTCGGTCCCGGACGGCCGTTCCCGGCTGCGCCTGACCGCCCGCGCCACGCTGGACAACACCGATATCCGCCGCGTTCTCGACGTCATCACGACAAACCGCCCCGGGTAGTCTGACGGGTGGACCAGGGTGTGTCGGACGAACACACCCCGCACGCCCGCGGATCTGGGAGGCGGTAAGCGACCGTGTCAGCGCGTGATGGTGACCCCCGCGAGCCCCAAGACCCTCAGGCCCCCCAGGAGCAGGGTTCGGAGGGCGGGTCTCCGTCCCCCGGAACCGGTGCCACGGCGATCGGGAAGAAGGGGAAGAAGAAGTCCCCCAAGCGCCGCCGCCGTGCCCGCGTCACCCTGGTCACCGCGGCCGTCCTGGTCTTCGCACTGATGATCACCCTCGCCGTGCCCACAAGCCGCGACGCCCTCCTGCGCCTATGGTGCGACACCACCGGCGGTGTGTGCCCCGCCGAACCCCTCCCCCCGATCACGGAGGAAGAGGAGGAGGACTGGCGGGTCCAGATGGAACCGGAGGAAGCCGCGCTGTGGGGCAACTACGTGGCCCTGGGCGATTCCTACTCCTCCGGCGACGGCGCGGGCGACTACGAGGAGGGCACCGCCGAACCCGGTGAGTGCTGGCGTTCCGAGCACGCCTACGCCAACCTCATCGAGCAGGAGTTCTCCTTCGAGGGTTCGCTGGGCTTCTACGCGTGCAGCGGCCACAAGGGCTCGGACATGCTCAGCCAGATCGGCACCCCCGAGTCCCAGCTCGAGCGGGTCACCGAGCACACCTCGCTGGTGACCGTCGGCATCGGCGGCAACGACCTCGGTTTCATCCCCGTCCTGCGCACCTGCATCGTGCGGATGCCGCTCCTGGAGCGGACCGCCTGCACGGACCAGGAGGACGAGGTCGACGAGAAGATGGACGCCTTCGAGGAGACCCTCACCAAGGTGCTCACCGACATCCGAGACCGCGCACCGGACGCCCGCGTGCTGGTGCTGGGCTACCCCCGGCTCTTCCCCGAGGAACCGCCCGGCATGTACTACACGCTCTCCCAGGGCGACCAACTGTGGCTGAACACCGTGGCCCAGCGGTTCAACGACCGTATCCGGGACACCGTCTACCAGGTGGACGGCGATATATACGGCACCCGCCAGGTCGGCAGCGTGGAGTTCGTCAACGTCTTCACCGCGCTGAAGGGTTACGAAGTCAGTGAGGACGACTCCTGGCTGAACGGCATCGTCCTCGGCCAGTTGGGTGAGGGCCTGCGGGTGGACCGGGCGAGCTTCCACCCCACCGCCCAGGGTCAGCGCTCCATCGCCGAGCGCGTGCGCCTGCAGATCGAGGAGGGCCCCGAACGCGTGCTGTTCACCTCCAGGGAGACCCTGGAGAGGGTCGACTCCGACGTGCTGTACACCGAGCTCGGCGGCCCCCTGGACCCGGCCAACGTCGTGCCCGGCACCGAATCCGACGGAGACAGTCCAGATGGGGACAGTGCCGACGAGGACGCTGAACCCGCCGACGAAGACGATGAGGACGAGGGCGCCGACTCCTAGGGTGGACACCCCACCCCGGCGATGAGTTCTCCCGGCCCGGAGAGTCAGTCCTGGTGTCAACAGCACAGGAGGAACACATGACTCAGCTGCTGAGGGTCCAGAACTTCAGCGTTTCCAGTGACGGGATCGCCGCGGACGAGGGCCAGAGTCTCGCAAGACCGTTCGGCGACACTGTCGATCCGGAGCGGTTGTTCGCCTGGGCCGGGGCCACGGCGGGCTGGCCGGGCCGCACCGATTCGGGAGGCAGCCGGGGTCTCGACGACTACTTCACCCGGGACTTCGCGCACAACATCGGCGCCGAGATCATGGGCCGCAACAAGTTCGGCCCCCAGCGCGGGCCCTGGACCGACCACGAGTGGCTCGGCTGGTGGGGCGATGAACCCCCCTTCCACACCCCGGTGTTCGTCCTGACCCACCACGAGCGCCCTTCGTTCACCCTCTCCGACACGACGTTCCACTTCGTCGGAGGTGACCCGGCAGCCGTCCTCGAACAGGCGCGGGAGGCGGCGCGGGGCAAGGACGTCCGGCTCGGCGGCGGGGTCACCACCGTCCGGCGGTTCCTCGAAACCGACCTCGTCGACACCCTGCACGTGGCGGTCGTGCCGGTGAGGTTCGGAGCCGGTCTGCGGCTCTGGGAGTCCCCCGACGAGCTGCTCGACCGGTTCCACCTGGAGGTCGTGCCCAGCCCGAGCGGTGTGGCGCACCACCTGTTCTGGCGGAAGTGACCCGGGTCCGGGACACAGGGCTGAAACGCAGGCCCCGCCCGGATCGGATCCGGGCGGGACCTGCGTCGTCCCGCTACCGCCTGTGTGCGGCGGTACGTACTACTGCTACCGGGCCTTCTACCGTTTCTGAGCCTTGAGCTCGGCGATGACCTCGGCGAAGCGGTCCAGACCCCAGTTGAGGTCCTCCTCGCTGATCACCAGCGGCGGGGACATCCGCACGGTCGACCCGTGCGTGTCCTTGACCAGGACCCCGTGCTCGGCCAGGCGCTTGCACAGCTCCTTGCCCGAAGCAAGTTCGGGGTCCACGTCCACCCCCGCCCACAGACCGATGCTGCGCGCCGACACCACCCCGTCACCGACGAACTGGTCCAGCCTGCGCCGGAGCACCTCGCCCAGCTTGCGGGCGTTCTCCAGGTAAGGGCCCTCGGTCAGCATCCGGACGACCGTCGAACCCACCGCCCCGGCGAGCGGGTTGCCGCCGAAGGTGCTGCCGTGCTGGCCGGGCTGGATGACGCCGAGGATGTCCTCGTCCGCCACCATCGCCGAGACCGGCAGGATGCCGCCGCCCAGCGCCTTGCCGAACAGGTAGGCGTCCGGAACGACACCGGTGTGCTCGCAGGCCCGGATCGTGCCCGTGCGTCCCAGGCCCGACTGCACCTCGTCGGCGATGAACAGCACCCGGTTGGCGTCGCAGATCTCGCGGACCCGGGGCAGATAGTCCTCGGGCGGCACGATCACGCCCGCCTCGCCCTGCACCGGTTCGATGAGCACGGCCACCGTGGTGTGGTCGATGGCCTCCTCGATGGCCTTCGCGTCCCCGTAGGCCACCGAGCGGAAGCCTGGCGTGTAGGGACCGAAACCTGTCTTCGCCTCGGTGTCCGAGGAGAAGGAGATGATCGTGGTGGTGCGGCCGTGGAAGTTGGCCCCGGCCACGACGATGGTCGCCTGGTTCTCCTCGACGCCCTTGACCTCGTAGCCCCACTTACGGGCCACCTTGATGCCGGTCTCCACCGCCTCGGCGCCGGTGTTCATCGGCAGGACCTTCTGTTTGCCGACCATGTCGGCGAGGGCGCTCACCCACGGGCCGAACTGGTCGTTGTAGAAGGCCCGGCTGGTCAGCGTCACCCGGTCGAGCTGGGCGTGCGCGGCTGCGAGGAGGTCCGGGTTGTGGTGGCCGAAGTTCATGGCCGAGTACCCGGCCAGACAGTCGAGGTACTTCTTTCCCTCCACGTCGGTCACCCAGGCGCCACGGCCCTCGGCAATCACCACGGGCAGGGGTGAGTAGTTGTGGGCGGACCTCGACTGTGCGAGTTCGATGTGGTCCGCGCTGGAGAGTCCCTGTCCGCCGGGGTTTCCGACGGAGTCCTGCTGTCCCAGATTCTGGGTGGTCATCTAGCCGCTCCGATCACCATTGACCGATGTCAGACAGTAGATACCCACCGTGGAGCCCGGTAGAGCCCCCGCGGCGGGATCCCCAAGAGTTGAGCAGATGATCCGGTGAGCACACAAGGGGTGGCAGAGATCACCGCTCGGCGCCCGGGCCCGAAATCCACGCGTCACCCCGACCCGCACCCGCGCTGAGCGGGCACTGTTCGGCCGGTCCGCGGCAGGGGGTGACGGGGGACGGTTACGCAGGTGACGCGGTACACAGCCCCTGCGGCGATCGAGGTCGTCCCTGAGGGGTACGTTCGCTCCTAACCAGCTACAGCCGCCGCGAGCTCGATGCGCCGAGGACGGCCGTTCACCATCGTCAGGGAGGTCATCAGACGTGCATCCTCACGCGTCCCCGGACACCCCCTTCTCCCTCGCCAACCTCATGGCGGCGGTGACCGACGCCGTCCCGGAGCGGATCGCGCTGGTCGCCGGTCCCCGGCGGCTCACCTACCGCGCCCTGAACGACCGTTCTACCCGGCTGGCCCGGCACCTGGTCTCGGCCGGTGTGCGCCCCGGTGAGAACGTGGCGATCCTGTCGTTCAACCGCGCCGAGTGGGTGGAGTCGTTCCTGGGTGTGCTGCGCGCGGGCGCGGTACCGGTGAACGTCAACTACCGGTACGTGGCGGGCGAACTGCGGCATGTGCTCTCGGACTCGCACGCGGTGGCCCTGATCGCCGAGGACTCCCTGGCCACGACGGTGACGGCGGTCCTGCCCGATCTGCCCCGGCTGCGGCACGTGCTGCTGTTGGAGGATGGTTCGGAGCGCGACGCCTCGCTCGGCGGTGCGGACTACGAAGAGGCGCTCGCTGCGCAGGACACGGATGGTCTGGGCTCCGACGGAGTCGAGGAACCGGTGCGGCTCCCCGAGACCAGCGGCGAGGACCACTACCTGCTCTACACCGGCGGCACCACGGGCTACCCGAAGGGTGTGCTGTGGCGTCAGGCGGACATCTTCCGCGCCGCCGTGGAGCGGCGTGCCCCGGGCACCCCGCGCGCCCGGAACCCGCAGGAGGTGGCCGACCGTGCCGCCGCCTGCTTCCCGCAGCGGATGCTGGTGCTCGGCCCGCTGATGCACGCGGCCGGGCAGTGGAACGCGCTGAGCATGCTGCTGTGCGGCAAGCGCATCGTGCTGTCCACGGACCGCAGTTTCCGCCCGGACCGGGTGTTGGAACTGGTGCACCGGGAGGGTGTGCACGCGGTGCAGCTGGTGGGTGATGCGATGGCGCGCCCGTTGGCCCGGCACCTGCTCACCGAGCCCGACCTGTGCCCCGAACTCACCTCAGTGCGCTCGGGCGGCACCCCGCTCACCCCGGCGGTGCGCGGGCTGTGGCGGGCCTGGCGCGAGGACGTCGCCCTGGCCGACGCCTACGGGGGTTCGGAGACGGGCGTGTGCGGTTCGGCCACCGCCCCGGACGCGAAGGACAGCGCCGCCGAGGAGCCCGTCACCCCCTCCGCCGACCGGCGCAGCTTCACCATGGGCGGCAGCATCTCCGTGCTCGATGGCTCGCTGCGGCCGCTGCCGCCGGGTTCGGCCGAGGTCGGCCGGATCGCGCGCACCGGGCGGATCCCGCTGGGCTACTACAACGACCCGATCGCCACCGCGCGCACCTTCCCCACCGATCCCGAGGGGCGGCGCTGGGCGCTGTCCGGCGACTACGGCACGCGGGCCGCGGACGGCTCGATCGTGCTGCTCGGCCGGGGCAGCGTGGTGATCAACACCGCCGGGGAGAAGGTGTACCCCGAGGAGGTGGAGGCCGTCCTCAAGGCCCACCCGTCGGTCGAGGACGTGATCGTGGTGCCCTCGCCGGACGAGACGCTCGGCCAGCGGGTGACGGCGCTGGTGTCGCTGGCCCCGGAGGCCGCCCCAGACGAGGACGCGCTGCGGGCGCACTGCCGGATCCGCCTGGCCGGGTTCAAGGTGCCCCGGACCGTGCACTTCGTGGACCGGGTGCGGCGCACCGCTGTGGGCAAACAGGACTACCGGTGGGCCGCGTCGGTGGCCGGTGAGACCCCGGGGTCCCCGGCCTCCCCGCTGTCCGGTTCCGTCCGAAGCTGAGGCCTCCGGCCGGGTTTCTTTTTCGGACCAAAGACCTGACCCACCCATACCTGACCGAAACCCTGTTTTTTGGGGTGCTCAAACGCGTTTAGCTTCGTCGAGCGACGCTAGACTTGGCGCTGCCCGGCCCGGGGCCTGACGGCTCTCCTCCCCCTCCACGCGGCCCGGGCGGCGAACATCGGCGCGGGCCCGGGCATCGGACCGGATGACGGTCGTCCTGGCGACCCGCGCACAACAGCACCCCTTTGACCGCCGGCCAGCCGTGGAAACGGGACCGGCGGCCCCATCAGGACGGAGGACGGCGCCCTCTCCCGGGGCTCCCCCGGGGCCGCGCCCGACAACATGGCCAAGTCAGTAGGCTCCTACATCTTCAACGCGGTGCGCGGCGGGGCCGTCGGCACCTCCGAGGCGCTGCCCGGTATCAGCGGCGGCACGGTCGCTCTGATCGTCGGCCTCTACGACAAGCTCATCGGCGGCGCGGGCCACGTGGTCAGCGGGATCAAGCGCTACGTCACCGACGTACCACGGGGTCGCGGCAAGGACCGGGCCATGGAGCAGTTCCGCCAGGTGGACTGGCCGGTTCTGGTCCCCGCGCTCATCGGTATGGCCGTGGCCCTGGTGATGGCGCTCCTGCTCATCGCTCCGCTGGTCGAGGAGTACACCCAGTACGCCTACGCCGTCTTCTTCGGCCTCGTACTCGCCTGCCTGTGGATCCCCTACACCGGTGCGGGGCGCACCTGGCGCGCGGGACACTACCTGCTGGCCCTGGCCTTCGCCGCCCTGACCTTCTTCCTCACCGGCCTTCCCGGCGCCGACCTGCCCACCCACCCGGCAGTGGTCTTCCTGGTGGCCTCGGTGGCCATCTGCGCCCTGGTCCTGCCTGGCATGTCGGGTTCCTTCATCCTGCTGACCGTCGGCCTGTACACGCCGACCAAGGACGCGGTAGCGAGCCTGGACTTCGTCTACCTGGGCACCTTCGCCCTCGGCATGATCACGGGCCTGGCCGTCTTCGTGAAGATCCTCCAGTACCTGCTGGAGAACTTCCACCACATGACCCTGGTGGTCCTCACCGGACTGATGGCGGGGTCCCTGCGTGCCCTGTGGCCCTGGCAGAACGAGGAGCGGGAAATCCTCGCGCCCACCGACGTACCGGTGACGGTGACCCTGATGGTGGTCGGCTTCGCCGTCGTCGTCGCCGCGATCGTGTGGGAGCGACGCAAGCGGCTCCAGAGCGAGGACGCGGCCGTGCCGCACAGCACCTCCGTCTAGGGAGGACGCTGCGACCCGGAAGACCGTCCGTTACAGTCGAAAACACCACAAACGAACACCGAGGCCGGGGCCGTGAGGCCCCGGCGGCGCGGGGTGCCGGAGAGAGTTCTCCCGGCTGAGAGCACACCCGTCGAACCTGCCCTAGTTCGTACTAGCGAAGGAACGCCAATGAGCGCGTACAACGTCGTGTCCATCGCCGGCAGCGACCCCAGCGGGGGCGCCGGCATCCAGGCCGACCTGAAGTCGTTCTCCGCGCACGGGGTCTTCGGGATGACCGTGGTGACGGCGTTGACCGCCCAGTCCACCCGCGGGGTCACCGGGGTGCACGGGGTTCCCGCCTCGTTCGTCACCGACCAGATGGACACCCTGTTCACCGACGCGACCGTGCACGCGGTCAAGGTGGGGATGCTGTCCACCTCCGAGGTCACCGAGGCGGTCGCGGCCGCCGTGGACCGCTACGAGCTGCCGAACGTGGTCGTGGACCCGGTGATGGTGGCCAAGAGCGGCGACCGGCTGCTACAGAGCTCAGCGATTGAGGCCCTGCGCACCGAGCTGGTGCCGCGCGCGGACCTGATCACCCCGAACCTGCCCGAGGCCGCCGACCTGCTCGGCACGGCCGAGGCCACCAGCCTCAAGGAGATGCGCGACCAGGCCGAACGCCTCCTGGAACTGGGCCCGCGCCGGGTCCTGTTGAAGGGCGGGCACCTGCCGGGCGAGGAGAGCGTGGACCTGCTGGTGGACGGGGAGTCGGAGCCGGTGGAGTTCCGCGCCGGGCGGGTGGACACCCGCAACACCCACGGCACCGGCTGCACCCTGTCCTCATCGATCGCCGCTCTGCTCCCACAGCGACCGGACACGGTCACCGCGGTGGCGGACGCCAAGGCCTACCTCACCGAGGCCCTGCGCCGCGCGGACGACATCGACGCGGGCGGCGGCCAGGGCCCTGTTCACCATTTCCACCTTTGGTGGTAAGGCGGATTCAACTGGTTGTCGCAACACCCCTTTCAGCCGTGATCTTGCTACCAGGGGCGATTTCGGCGCCTTGGGTTCCAGTGGCTCCGGGCTTCTGGTAGCAAGATCACCGGGGATAGGGGCAGAGAAAGGGGACCGGCCCGACCGGCCGGTCCCCCTCCTCATCCACCCCGTGAACGGACAGACGTGTGGCTTAACCTCGTACGTCGTCCATCATGACGTCCGGGTTCCGCCAGTCCGGATGAGCGAAGAACTTCCGGGTCTCGGCGGAGATGATCGGAGCCAGCAGGATCAGGCCGATCAGGTTCGGCAGAGCCATCAGACCGTTGGCGATGTCGCTGAACAGCCAGACCGAGTCCAGAGTGGCCACCGAGCCGACGAAGATGACGCCGATGAACACCAGCCGGTAGGGCAGCACGAAGGTGCGGCCGCCCAGGAACTCCACACACCGCTCGCCGTAGTAGGCCCAGCCGAGCAGGGTGCTGAAGGCGAACACCGCAACGGACAACGCCACGATGTAGGCCCCGGCCGTACCGAGCCCGGGGCTGATCGCGCCCAACCCCTCGGTCATGGCCTGCGAGGTGAGCAGCGAACCGTCCTCGGGTTCCTCCACCTGCCACACCCCGGTGGTGATGATGACCAGGCAGGTCATGCTGACCACGATGATGGTGTCGATGAAGGTCTGGGTCATCGAGACCATGGCCTGACGGACCGGCTGGGTGGTCTTGGCCGCGGCGGCCGCGATACCGCCGGTGCCCAGGCCGGACTCGTTGGAGAAGATACCTCGGGCGAAGCCCATCTGGATGGCGAGCATGACACCCGCGCCCACGAAACCGCCGGTGGCCGAGGTTCCGGTGAAGGCGGACGCGAAGACCAGCTGGAAGGCGGGAAGCAGCGCGGCCCAGTTGGCGGCGAGCACGATCAGACAGATGCTGACGTAACCGACGATCATGATCGGCACCAGGGCCGAGGTGACCCGACCGATGCTCTTGATGCCACCGAGGATGACGGCCCCGGCCAGCACCATCAGGATCAGGCCGATGATCCACGGGGCGACGCCGGTGACACTGTTCACCTGCTGAGCGACGGTGTTGGCCTGGGTGCCATTGCCGATACCGAAGGCGGCGATGGCACCGAAGATCGCGAAGGAGACACCGAGGAAGGTCCCGAGGCCCCCCTTGATCCCGTACTTCAGGTAGTACATCGGACCGCCGCTCTGCTCGCCCTTGGCGTCAGTGCGGCGGTACTTCACGCCCAGCAGGGCCTCGCTGTACTTGGTGGCCATGCCGAAGATGCCGATGACCCACATCCAGAACAGCGCACCGGGGCCGCCGATACCGATGGCCAGCGCGGCGCCCGCGATGTTACCGACACCGACGGTGGCCGCGAGTGCGGTGCTCAGTGCCTGGTAGTGCGAGATGTCGCCCTCGACGGACGGGTCCTCCTTGCGGCGGACCAGAGCCAGCCACAGCGCGTGCGGCAGGCGGAACAGCTGGAGGAGCCTGAGACGAATGGTGAGGTAGACGCCGACACCGAGCAGCAACGGAATGAGGACGAAGGGTCCCCAGATGATTCCGTTGAGGATGTCAGCCATCTCCAGGAGTTGGTCCACAGGGGATCTCCCTTTCGATGAGTATGTGGGGCCGAGGAAGTCGTTGGAGAAACAGGGGAACCAACGTCCTCGGAATGACGTTGGCACTGGTAAACGCCGCGCGATATCGGCAAAGAATGACACTGGTGCGTAACGAATGAATCACATGTGATCCACATGAACGTTGCGTCATGCAATGTTTTCTTCAGGGCGCCCTGAACCGGTCAGTTCTCCTGCCCCTGGGGCGGTTTCTCCCCCTGGGCCAGTGCGAGTCTGCTGAGCGCCGCGGCGGCGGCCTGCGGGTCGGCGCCCTGCCCCACCGCCACCCCGAGCAGGTAGGTGGTGAGCGGCGCCGCGGGCCTGGCCACGGAGTGCGCGGCATCGCGGGCCAGATCGAGGATGCGGTCGACGTCGGGCTTTTGGAGCGGGTCGGTTCCGGCGAGCTCCAACTCGGCGCGGACCAGCTCGGACCATTCCACGAGGGTCACCAGGTGACTCCTTAGGGTGCGCATTTGATTACATAAAGCGATCATAGCCATCCCGGAGTCACCCGGCGGTCAGTTGGCCGTGCGGCGGTGTCACCACCTGATCGACCAACCCGCGTCAGCCCTTCGGGCGCGGTTCTCCCGCACGGCGATCCGGGTTCATTCCCCGACCCTAGCGTCAGAGGCAGCAAGACCTCGGCGTTGGGAGCCCTCGCATGTCCCCCGCATCCCCGCTCACCCTCCACCGCCCGCCGCTGCGCGTGGCGATCGTGACCGAGTCCTTCCTCCCTCAGGTCAACGGAGTCACCAACTCCGTTTGCCGAATCCTGGAACACCTCGCCGCCAAAGGCCACCAGGCCCTCGTCCTGGCCCCCGGTCACGGCCCTTCCTCGTACGCGGGCTTCCCCGTTCTACGGATGCCCGCACTCCCCCTGCCCGTCTACCGCGACTTCGCCATGGGCCTGCCCGCCCGGCGGACGATGACCGCGGCGATCCGCGCCTTCGCCCCCGACGTGCTCCACCTGGCCTCCCCCGCGCTCTTCGGCGCGACGGCGGTGGACGTGGCGCGCAGGTGGGCGCTGCCGACCGTGGCGGCCTTCCAGACCGACCTGCCGGGCTTCGTCGGGCGCTACGGCCTGCCCGGCTCCGAGGCGCTCTGGTCCCTGCTGCACCGGATCCACTCTGCCGTGGACCGCACCCTGGTGCCCTCCTCCGCCACCATGGAGGCCCTATCCGACCGGGGGTTCCCCCGGCTCGACCTGTGGCGGCGCGGCGTGGACACCGTGCGCTTCTCCCCCGACCACCGTTCCGAGGAGCTGCGCCGTAGGTTGGCCCCGGACGGTGAGGCGATCGTGGGCTACGTGGGCCGCCTGTCCCGGGACAAGCGTGTGGACCTGCTCGCCCAGGTGGCCAAACTGCGCAACATCCGCCTGGTGGTGGTCGGGGACGGTCCGGACCGGGCCCGGCTGCGCCGACTGGTGCCCGACGCCGTCTTCACCGGCCAGCGCACCGGGGCGGACCTGTCGCGCCTGTACGCCGCCCTGGACGTGTTCGTGCACACCGGCGCGGACGAGACCTTCTGCCAGGCCGTACAGGAGGCGCTGGCCTCGGGGGTGCCCGTGGTGGCCCCGGCGGCGGGCGGCCCGATGGACCTGGTCAACGACGGACACAACGGGCTGCTGTACGCGCCGGACTCGGTCCGGGAGCTGCGGGTGGCGGTCGGCCGGCTCGCGCACAACGGCGAGGTGCGTGCGCGGATGGCGGGTCAGGCCCGGTCATCGGTGGCGCACCGGACCTGGGACTCGGTCAACTCGGAGCTGGTGGAGCACTACCGCGCGGTGATCGCTCCCAGCCACGAGCTGGCGGCGCGCCGGGAGCGGGTGGGGAACGTATAACGGGACCCTCCCTGGGAGAGATAGGGAGGGTCCCGTCGATGGTGACCGCCTCACCCCGTATTCGAGAGACGGGCACGTATGTGGGGTAGCTCGGTCAGTGCACCGGCTGGGCGACCGCCTTCGGGGCTGGGATCACCGTGCTGGGCGCCTCGGAGAGCAGCGATCCCAGAACCTCGGTGAGCCGGTCCAGGTGAGCGCGGATCCACGGCAGAGCCAGCGGGTCCTCGGCGGACAGCGCCGCGTACCGCTTGTCCTCGGTGTCCCCGTACAGGAGGCTGGTGGCCACCCGCATGCGCAGGGCGGCGGAGCTCTCGCCGAACTCCACGGCGGGCAGCACACCCATGCCGTACCGCTCCAGTAGGAGCCCGGTGAGCTCCGGTCCGGTGGTCACCCCGTGCAGGGCGGCCAGGCGCTCGCGGACCGGCTCGAAGTCCGGGTAGAGGTAGAAGGCCGCGCTCGGGGCGGCGACGGCGGCCCCGGCCCGGGAGAAGACGCCGGCGACGGCTGAGGCGACGATGCCGTGCAGGCGGCGGCTGCGGTCGATGTGGTCGCGCAGCTCGGCGGGTTCGGTGAAGGCGTGCGCGGCCGCCTGCTGGACCGGCGCGGCCGGGCTGGACCAAATCTCGCTGGCCACGCCGAGCAGACCGCCGCGCAGGCGCCGGCCGATCTCGGAGTCGGGCAGGCGCAGGACACCGATCCGCCAGCCGCCCAGGGCGAGGTTCTTGCTCAGGCCGGTGGAGATGACGGTGCGCTCGGGTGCGTACTCGGCGGGGCTGTGCACGACGGCGCGGTCCGCGCCGCGGGCGTCCACGTGGACGAGGTCGCGGTAGATCTCGTCGGAGATGATGAGCAGGTCGAGCTCGCGGGCGACCTCGGCCAGGCGGCGCACGGTCTCGGCTTCGGCGACGGTCCCGGTCGGGTTGTCCGGGACGGTGACGACCACGGCGTTGACGGTACGGCCCTGCTCGCGGGCGGCGGTGACGGCGGCGTGCAGCAGGTCCGGCTGGGGTACGCCGCCCTGGCCGGTGGCGGTCGGCACCATGACCGGGCGCTGGCCCACCAGGCGGCTCTGCGCGGCGTAGCTGACCCAGCTGGGCGCGGCAATGGCGGTGTCGCCGCCGATCTCGAGAAGAAGGCTGTAAAGAAGGGGCTTGCTGCCGGGGCCGGCTATGACCGTGTCGGGGTCGGTGGGTAGGCCCCGTCGGCTCCAGTACCCGGCGGCCGCCTCGCGCAGGTCGATCGAACCGGCGACGGGCCCGTAGGCGTTGGCCCCGTTGCCCGCCGTGAGCTGGTCCCGCATGACCGGGTGCACCGGCAGACCGGCCTCACCGAACCCGAGCGGCAGCACGCGCACCCCTTGGCGGCGCTTGGCTTCGAGGGCTTCGTTAACAGCGAGGGTGGCGGACACAGTGACGGTCATGGATGACTCATCTCCGGCTCTTCGTTGGGCGCTGGCCACCGGTTGAGCTGGAGTCGTGTCCAGCTGGTGACCTTTCACCCACCACCCTGCCCATGATCTTCCATCAGTACAAGCGAGTCTTTTCGATGCTGAGCATAAGATGTCCTTATGCTCGATCTTCGCCGCCTTCAGCTCCTCCGTGAGTTCAGTGCTCGCGGCACCATCGTCGCGACCGCGAACGCCCTGGGCTACACGCCTTCGGCCGTCTCTCAGCAGCTAGCCACGCTCGAACGAGAGACGGGGGTCGCGCTCCTGGACCGCTCACCGCGGGGGGCCGAGCTGACCGATGCCGGCCAGTTGCTGGTGAACCAGGCCGAGGAGATCCTGGCGCTGGTGGAGGCGGCCGAGTCGGTACTCGCCGAGCAGTCGAACATCGCCCTGGGCGTGGTGACCGTCACGGCCTTCCCCACGGCGGCGGTGGCCTTCGCCCCGCTGCTGGCCCCTCCCCTGCGCAGCCACGAGGGCATGCAGCTGGTACTGCGGCAGACTCTGCTGGCGACCGGCACCCAGAAGGTGCGCTCCCGGGAGGTGGACATCGCGCTGGTCGACGACTGGACCGGCCAGCACCCGGGTCGGGGGCCAGACAGCGGCCTGCGGCACGTGCACCTGCTGCGGGACCCCATGGTGCTGGCGGTTCCGGAGGAGCACCGGCTGGCCGACGGGAACGTGCCGCTGGTGCTAGACCAGCTGCTGGGAGAGTCGTGGATCGTGGCGCCGGAGGGCGAGCGCTCGCGTTACGGCACGGAGAAGCTGTTCGCTGAGGTGGGCGGGCTGCCCGCAGCCGCGTGGGAGTTCGAGGGTCTGGGCACGATCCTGAGCCTGGTGTCCCGGGGCATCGGGATCGCGGCGGTCCCGGCCCTGGCCATGGTGGGCGCCCCGGCGGGACTGGTGTACCGGCCGCTGCCCTCCTCACCGGAGCGGCACATCTACGCGGTACTGCGCCCGGCCTCACTACGGCGCCCGGCTGTGCAGGTGACTCTGTCGGCCCTGCGCGACGCCGCGCGCAGTGTGGAGGAGGAGCTCAGCCCCATTTCTCCGCGTGTCCAGGGGCCGAGATAGCGGGGCAGGAGGAACCGGAGAAGGAGAGAGCAGGAAAAAGCTGTGGCCCGCCTCCGGTCGGAGCGGGCCACATCGGGTGTTCGGTCGGGTGTTTCCGGCGGCCTTGGGCGGTACCGGTCACGTGTCGTTTCTCCGTCGGCGCACCTTGTCGATCTTGCGGCGGAGCTTGCGACAGACATGGCGAGCTCGGTCGCGGTCGTCGCGGGCGTTCCACCAGCGCGCGTAGGCTTCCAGTCTTCTTTTGCGCAGGGACTCGAGCTCGGCCTCCATCCGGGTCACCCGGTGCTCCAGGTCGATGCGTTCACGTTCGAACGACGACATGTCACGCTCATGGAACCCCGCCTCACGTTCGGCACTGACCAGCCGATCCGTGAGGCCCTCGGTGGCGTTTCCGCCCCGGGCGATCCGGCCGACGCCGGCTTGTCCGCTGATGCCTTCGAACCACACAGTCTCTGGTCTTTCCCGAAGCGCCCCAACATCACCGATCGCTACGCAAAGAATACGGAAAGTGGCCAAAAGGGACTTTTTACAACAAGTCCCTAAGCGACCATGACCCGTTCGACCGCCGGGCGAACCGTGCCTCGCCCCCGGACCCGGGTGTAGACCGCCTCGAACCGCTCCAGCGAACGGTGGTGGTCGTGTTCCAGCGCGATCTCCCGGCTCGCCCGCCCCAGCTGCTCGCGGATCCGCGGCGGACCCAGCACGGTCAGCAGCCGGTCGGCCAGGATCTGCGAGACACGGACCCGTTGCCGGTTGAAGGCGGCGGACAGCACGATCGCGAACAGCAGCCCGGTGACGCCGATCGGCTGGATGATGGTGAGCGGGGCGCCGCTCAGGGCGATCAGGTGGAGGCAGGCCCCAGCACGGCGGCGCCGCTCCCGATCAGCCACCGGAGCTGCCGCAGCAGGTGGAGGAGGAAACCCGCCCGCGCCACCTGTCGGCCGGGGGCGCGTACCGCGTCGCGCTCCTGCAGGGCCGAACCGAGCGCCAGGGTGAAGGCTCCCGCCACGGCGATGAGCACGGACAACAGCATCAAAGACCCCGATCCGTCACCGCTGAAGCGCTCTCCTCTGATCCCCGCATCGCCATTTCCCCTGACACTCGGTCCTCGCCCGCGTTCGCTCCGGAACCGGTATGGGCAAAACAGTATGGACGGGAAGTGCGGCTCCGGCGATAACGCCACCCCCGTCTTACCCGTAGCGCTTCCACTACCTCGAAGGTTGGGCACGCACCCGGTGCAGGCGCTGTGCACCCCCGGTTTCGGCGCCCTGGGAATCCGTCCTCTGTTCCTACGACTACTTCGAAAGCCGGTGCGCTAAGAGCCTTCCAGGGTCAAGAGTGAGTATCGGGTGGCCCTGAATGGGGGGAGACAGTGAGACCGATTGCTCCTCGGGTCTGTGCCTGGCGTTCCTGGACATGGCACTATGTCCGAGATTGGTCTAGACCGGATAGGAGCAGTTACCCGTGCCTGAGAAACCCCACCCCGACCCCCTCTCCCTGGTTCCCCGCCCCTTGGAGGTGACGACCGACGGCCCTGGCGGCCTGACGCTGACCGCCGCCACCCGGGTCTCCGCCGACCGCGAGGCGCAGGGCACCCTCGCCTGGCTCCAGCGTGAACTCGGCGCCGCCACCGGGCTGCCGCTGGCCACCGGCGACGAGGAGGACGCCCAGATCCGGCTGAGCGTCGACCCCGGGGCCGGACTCGGCCGGGAGGGCTACCGCCTGATCATCGACTCCGCAGGCGCGATCGTGGTCGGCAACGAGCCCGCCGGGGTGTTCTACGGGGTACAGACCCTGCGCCAGCTACTGCCCGCCGACGCCTACCGCAGTACCCCCCTGGGCGGTGCGCAGTGGCGGCTGCCCGCGGTGAGCATCACCGACGCCCCGCGCTTCCGATGGCGCGGCGCCATGCTGGACATCGCCCGGCACTTCCAGCCCAAGCGCGAGATCCTGCGCTTCATCGACCTGCTCGCGCTGCACAAGCTCAACGTGCTGCACCTGCACCTGACCGACGACCAGGGGTGGCGGGTCGAGATCCGCCGCTATCCGAAGCTGACCGAGGTCGCCTCCTGGCGCACCGAGAGCCAGGTGGGGACCAGTAAGCCGCCGGCCTTCGACGGGCGCCCGCACGGCGGGTTCCTCACCCAGGACGACATCCGCGAGATCGTGGCCTACGCGGATGCCCGACACGTGGCGGTGGTCCCGGAGATCGACGTTCCCGGCCACTCGCAGGCGGCCATCCACGCGTACCCGGAGTTGGGTGAGGTCGGCGAGATCCCGGTCGGCACCCAGTGGGGCATCTTCGACGAGGTGCTCGCGGTCACCGACAACGTCCTGGAGTTCTACAAGAACGTCTTCGACGAGCTGATCGAGCTGTTCCCCAGCACGTACATCCACGTGGGCGGGGACGAGTGCCCCAAAACCCAGTGGAAGAACAGCGCCTCCGCCCAACAAAGAATCAGAGAGGAAGGGCTAGCCGACGAGGACGAGCTGCAGAGCTGGTTCATCCGACAGCTGGACGACCACCTCACCAAGCGCGGCCGCCGTCTGCTGGGCTGGGACGAGATCCTGGAAGGGGGGCTCGCCCCGGGAGCCACCGTGATGTCGTGGCGCGGCGAGGAGGGCGGCATCGCGGCCGCCCGCGCCGGGCACGACGTGGTCATGGCCCCCACAGCCAGTTCCTACCTGGACTACAAGCAGTCCAACAGCCCGGACGAACCGGTCCCTGTCGGTACTCTGCTGCGGGTCGAGGACGTCTACGAGAGCGAGCCGGTCCCCGCCGACCTCACTGAGGAGGAGTCCCAGCACGTCCTCGGCGCCCAGGTCAACCTGTGGAGCGAGCACATCGACTCCCAACGCAAGCTGGACTACATGGTCTTCCCCCGCCTGACCGCTTTTGCCGAGAAGGTCTGGTCCGAGGGCGAGCGTGACTTCACCGAATTCGAGCCCCGCCTGAAGCACCACCTCGGCCGCTTGGACGCGGCGGGGGTCGAGTACCGCCCTCTGGATGGTCCCCGCCCCTGGCACACCCGCCCCGGCGTCTACGGCTGGGGCTACTACCCCGGCGAAGCACCCCCGGAACAGGGGCACGCCGCCGGCTGAAGGCTGATGCCCAGGCTGAGCACTGAGGGCTGAAGACCGAAGCGGAAACTCTGGGCCCTGAGCCCGTAGGTCAGATTCGGGTCCCTGAGGTTCCGGAGCCCAGGCCGAGCAGTTATCCACAGCCCCGCCCGCCCCTAGTAGCCACACGGGCGGGGCCTGGTGTCTCCTTATACCGGGGGAAGCTTCGTTTCCGCCCGCCTTGGCATGCCCAAAAGCAAACAGCGGTGGCGGGGGCAGCGTTCGCGAGGGCAGTGGTGCTGTCTGAGGCCGGACGCCTGTTTCGGCCCTCTGTTCGAAGATGATCTTGCTACCAGAAGCGAAATCAGCGCCGAACTTGCTCCTGGTAGCAAGATCACCGGGGATGAGGGGGTTTCGGAAGCAGCGGACAGCCCCAGGCGCGGGTTTCGGGCGCCACGCCCCGGCGCTGAAAACCGGCCCCGCTGACCCTGCCTGCTCTCACTCGGGGGAGGCAGCCCGTGCCCCCGTTGGGCCCGCCAGCACCGCCCTGGGTGGCTCCGCCACAGGGGCTCGGGCGGCTTCCGCCCCACCGCCACGACACGCGGCCCGGCGCGCTACTTCCTTCGCTGCCGCTGTTCCGTTGCCGGGAATGACCGGCCGCGACACGAGCACCGGTCCGCGCCGGGCTGGGGTCCTGCCGCCCTCGCTGCCGCTTTTCCGATGGCACGAATGACCGGCCGCGACACGTTCAAGCGCTGGGCACCGGGGTGGGGAGGGCACCGGCCGAAGGCCGAGGTAGGTGGGCCCTTTGGGCCCCTTTCAGGGCCCGAAGGGCCCCGTCCACCACCCGACCA
Organism: Nocardiopsis valliformis DSM 45023; assembly: GCF_000340985.1. Taxonomy (NCBI): domain Bacteria; kingdom Bacillati; phylum Actinomycetota; class Actinomycetes; order Streptosporangiales; family Nocardiopsidaceae; genus Nocardiopsis; species Nocardiopsis valliformis. Next base: position 117 of record NZ_ANAZ01000004.1, on the reverse strand, counting down.
CACCTCCCCCGTTTCCCGACAGTCGCCCACCGCCGTCACAGCGAAGCGGGTCAAGGTGGAGCGCCCTCTGGGCGAAGCCCAAGGCCGCGTAGTTAGCGTTCTGGACTGGGTGTCAAG